>CAZOCL010000044.1:0-28078 GCA_964578245.1 uncultured Klebsiella sp.
ACAGCGCGCCGGGCAGCCGGAAGATTCTCTGGAGCCTCAAGCGCGGCCAGCCGACCAAGGCCACGTTCAAGGAACTCTGCACCGCCGCCGCGCCGAAGGAGTTCGATCTCCACATCCGCCTCAACATCGGGAAGGCCAGCGCGCTCATGTATGCGTGCGACCTGACCGAAGCCTACGTGGACTTCAACAAGGGTGACGTGACGGACCCGACGACGCTGGGAGGTTGACATTCCCGCGCTCGTGATACAAATGTATCACCATGAAAACCGCGACCATTCGTGACTTGCGCAACGAGTTCGCCCGGATCTCCAAATGGCTGGAGAAAGGCGAGACCGTCCAGTTGGTGAAGCGCGGCAAGCCCTTCGCGCGGGTTGTTCCGGAAGCAACCACGAAGAGTTTTCTAGGCTCCGGCCGGGGCACGGCCAAGATGTCTCCCGACTTCGATGAGCCGCTCAATCTGGAGTGGGAGGCGATGAAATGACCTACCTGCTGGACACGAATGTCTGGCTGTTCGCCTACTTGGAGCCGGAAAAGCTGCCTGAATCTGTCAGTCGGTTGTTCGAGCGCCGGGACGTTCAGCTTGGCCTGTCGGCGATCAGCCTGTGGGAAGCGGCCAAGAAACATCAGGTTGGCAAGCTGGGGTTGAACCAGGAACTGGGTGTCTGGTTAAAGGGGGCGGTCGCCTTGCCGATACATGTGCTGCCCCTGACCACCGAGATCGTGGCCGACGCCATGGGCCTGCCAGATTTTCCCAATAAGGATCCCGGGGACGAACTCGTCGTGGCCACGGCCCGGGTCCACAAGCTCACGCTGGTCACCAGCGACACCAAATTGAAAGGCTACCGTCACGCGCGGATCAGCTACTTTACGCCGATTCTGGACATCGACAGGAAATGAGCGGGATTGCTACAGCAGTTGCATGGCATAACTTTCCCGATTCGGTTCCGTTGCTCTCTTAACCCATGCACGACCCCATCACCAAAGCCTCGACGCTGATCGAGGCGCTGCCTTACATCCAGAAATTCGCCGGCTCCACGTTCGTCGTGAAATACGGCGGCAGCTTCATGGACTCGCCCGACCCTGCCGTGCGCAACGGCGTGGCGCGCGATGTCGTGTTCCTGGAAGCGGTGGAGATCAATCCCGTGGTCGTTCACGGCGGGGGCAAGGCCATCACGCGCGCGATGGATGCGGCCGGGCTGAAGGCGAACTTCATCCAGGGGATGCGCGTGACGGACGAGGCGACGGTGGGCGTGGTGGACCAGGTGCTCTCGCGCGAGATCAATCCCGAGATCGTGCGCACCATCGAGTCGCTCGGCGGCAAGGCGCGGGGTTTCGCGGGCACGGACATTTTCACCTGCCGCAAGCTGTGGCTCGAGGACAAGGCCAACCCCGGCCAGAAGCTGGACATCGGCTATGTGGGCGAGGTCGTGGGGGTGAACACCGCGCCGTTGCTGGAGTGCATCGCGCAGGGCATCACGCCGGTCATCAGTCCCACGGCGCGCGGCGAGGACGGGAAGGTTTACAACTGCAACGCCGACGTGGCCGCCGCGCAGGCCGCCATCGCGCTCAAGGCCCGCCGCCTGGTTTTCATGTCGGACGTGCCTGGACTCATGCGCGATCCGAAAGACCCGGCGACGCTCATCACACACCTGCAAATCGGCGAAGTGGACGGACTCAAGCAGGCCGGCATCGTGGACAAGGGGATGATCCCCAAGGTGGACAGCGCCGTGGCGGCCATCCAGTCCGGCGTGGAGAAGGTGCAGTTCGTGGACGGCCGGCAGCAGCATTCCGTGCTGCTGGAGATTTTCACGGACGAGGGGGTAGGGACGGAAGTGGTGGCCTAGCCGGGGCGGCACTTGACAGCTTTACAGTGTCAGACAATAAGTCAGACATGCAGACGCTCACGGTCCGGGAACTTTCGCGCGAAACGGCGCGGGTGCTGAGCACCTGCGACAATGAAGGCCAGGTGGTCATCCGGCATACCGACGGTCGCGAATACGTCCTCACGCCCACGCAGCCGCGACGCAAGCGCGGCAAACGCCAGCTTCCTGATTTCGCGAAACGGAGGGAGGCCATCTTCGGCAGCCGGGTGTTCAGCGAGAAGTTCATCGGCGGGATTCTCCCCAAGGGTGAGCATTGAGCGCCTACGCGGACACAAACTTTCTGATCGGCCTCTACCTGCCGCGGACCCATTCGGTGGCGGCACAGCAAGTGCTGGCGGAGTTTCTGAAGCGGAACGATGAGGCGCTGCCGTTCACGCCGCTGCATCGGCTCGAATTTCGCAACGCGATCCGTCTCACCGTGTTCCGGCAGACCGAGCCGGGCGAGCCATCCCTGGATCGTGTTGCCGCCCACCGGATATTGGCGGAGCACGAGGCGGACTTGAACGAGCGCATGTTCATCGAGCACGCGCCGCTCGACTGGACCGAGGCGATGCGACAAGCCGAAGTGCTGAGCAAGGCAAACACGGAAACCAAAGGCTTCCGCTCGCTGGACCTGCTGCATGTGGGTGCGGCCATGAGCCTCGGGGCGAAGGAGTTCTTCACTTTTGACCGGGGAGCCGGTGAGATTGCCAAACTCGCTGGATTGACAGTCCGGCCCGCACTCCGTTGACTCCGTGCGCATTTAGAGAATGAAAGAAATCGTTCCGACACCGCCCGCCATCGTCCACAACGAGCAGCAAGCCGTCCTCGGCCTGTTCCAGAAATACGTCGTGCCCAGCTACGGGCGCTTCGAACTCGTGTTCGCGCGCGGGCAGGGGAGCCACCTCTGGGACGTGAACGGCAAGCGCTACCTGGACCTCGGGGGCGGCATCGCTGTCTGCTCGCTGGGCCATGCGAACGCGGAGATCACCGACGAGCTCATCGAGCAGTCGCGGCGCATGGTCCACATCTCGAACCTCTACTACCACGAGCCGCAGGGCCGGCTGGCGCAGCAGATCGTGCGGCACCTCGCGCCGGGCAAGGTGTTCTTCAGCAACTCCGGCGCGGAGGCGAACGAGGGGCTTTACAAGGTCGCGCGCAAGTTCGGCCACGACGAAGGGCGTTTTGAAATCATCACGGCGTGGAACTCGTTCCATGGGCGCACGCTCGCGGGCATCGCGGCCACGGGGCAGGAGAAGGTGAAGAAGGGCTTTGAGCCGGCGGTGTCCGGCTTCAAGCACGTTCCCTACAACGACCTGCAGGCCGTGCGGGATGCCATCTCACCGGCCACTGCGGCCATTCTAATCGAAGGCGTGCAAGGCGAAGGCGGGATTGCTCCGGCGACGGCGGATTACCTGCTCGGGCTGCGCCAGCTTTGTGATGAGCGGCGGATGCTGCTGCTCATGGACGGGGTGCAGTGCGGGCACTTCCGCACCGGGCGGTTCCAGAGTTTTCAGCGTTTGCTCGAAGGCATTCCCGGCGCGGACAAGTTCCTCCCCGATGGTGTCTCGATGGCCAAGTCGCTCGGCGGGGGGTTCCCCATCGGGGCGTTCTGGGTGCGCGAGGAGCATCACGGCGTGAAGCTGTGCGACCTGCTCGGACCCGGCACGCACGCGACCACCTATGGCGGCACGCCGCTGGGCTGCGCCGTGGCGAACAAGGTCTTCGAAGTCATCGAGCGTGACCGCCTGGCGGACAATGCGCGCGAGACGGGTGCGTGGCTGAAAGCGGAGCTGGAGAAGCTCGCCGCGCAGTTTCCGCAGGTCATCAAGAGCGTGCGCGGGCTGGGTTTCATGCTGGGCATTGAGCTGGCGGAGAACATCCCGGCGTTCGCGAACACCGGGAAGGTCGCCTCGCTGAACTTCGTCAACCGGCTGCATGAGGCGGGCGTGCTCACGGTGCCCAGTGGCACGCATGTGGTGCGGTTCCTGCCAGCGCTGAACCTGCGCCGTGAGGATGCGGCGGAAGGGCTGGGGCTCATTGCTGGCGTGGTAAAGGCGGTCGCGTAGGCCGAGGCCATGCCGCTCCCATGGCTCATCGCGGTGGTGCTGGCGGTTCAAGTCGTGCTGGGCATAGCGCCGAAGGCCGACCGGATGACGTGGGCGCTGGAGAATGTCCCGGTGTGGGTTGGCCTCGTCCTCCTCAGCTACACACACCGCCGTTTCCCCTTGTCGTCCCTGTGCCTGCACTTGCTGGCCATCCATTCGGTGATCCTCGCAGTTGGTGGGCATTACACTTACGCCAAGGTTCCAGCGGGCGACTGGATGCGCGATGCCTTCGGGCTGGCCCGCAATAACTACGACCGGCTCGGACATTTCGCCCAGGGGTTCGTGCCGGCGATTTTTGTGCGTGAGTTGTTGCTGCGGAAGACACCGTTGCAGCGCGGTGGCTGGCTGAGCTTCCTCGTGGTATGCGTGTGCCTGGCCTTCAGCGCGGGGTATGAGTTTTTCGAGTGGTGGACGGCCGTGCTGACGGGCGAGGCGGCCAGCGATTTCCTCGGAACGCAGGGTGATCCGTGGGACACGCAGTGGGACATGTTCTGCGCGCTCGTCGGGGCGGTTTGCGCGGTGGCGTGCCTGAGCCGCTGGCATGACGTCTCGTTGAAGTCGGTTTACATGCCGCCGGCGCGCTCCTAGATTGCAGCAGCCGCAGGGTGCGCATGAGCAGTCGAGATCCAAAACACTTTGAAGCGCTGAATCTCAAGCCCGGGGCATCCCCGGAAGAGATCAAGCGGGGCTATCTAGCGCTGGTGAAGCGCTGGCATCCGGACCGGTTCGCGAACGACCCCGAGGAGCAGAAGCTCGCCGAGGAAAAGATGCGGACCATCAACGTGGCCTACGAGGCGCTGGTGGGGGAGGCGAAGGTGCAGGTTTCCTTTCAGCATGGTTCTACGGCTCCTGACTACAACCCGGCCGACCCGGCGATCAACACCGAGCGCAGTGCCTACGCCTTCCGGGAGCGGCCCAGCGGCTTCGCCTTCTGGCGCGGGCAGACGACCTGGCTGAGCTGGGCCGGGACGGCCATCCTGATCGTCATCTCGCTGGCCTCGCTCTGGGTGGTGGCGGACTCCCTGGCCTATCACTACGCACCGCCCTATGCCGCTGACTTCGTGCGGCATGAAGCGAAGATGCAGTCCGTTCTGGCCCAGACGCGTCGCGCGGCGGATGCAGGGGAGGGGTGGGCCATGGCAAACATGGGCTGGTTTCATTTCAATGGACGGGGTGTGCGCGTGAACAAGACGGAGGCGGCCCGCTGGTTCACCCTGGCCAGTCAGGCGAGTGATGCGGGCGCCCGGGTGCAACTGGCGCTGATGTTTGCCCAGGGCGACGGCGTGACGCTGGATGTGGCGGAGGCTTACAAGTGGCGGCAGCTCGCCGCTGCGCAGGGCAGTCCTGACGCGATGCGGCAGCGGGACGCGATGGTGAAGCAGATGACGGAGGCGCAGCTTGCGGAGGGTCAGCGGCGGGTGCAGGCGGCAAGCAAATGAGCGCCGGCAGGCTTGACGGGCGACGGTGGATGGCGTCGGATTTCCCCATGATTCAAGCATTGCAGAAGCCGTTCTTTGGAGGCCTCGCTGTCATGGCGTTGCTGGTGCTCAGCGGGTGCTCCACGTTCAACCGGGACTGGAAGGCGGCGGCCGGTTCAGCGCCGGCCAACTCCATCGAAGGCCGCTGGGAGGGAAAGTGGTTGAGCGACAACAACGGACACAATGGACAATTGCGCGCGTTGATCCGCAAGCTCGACAACGGCCAGTATGAAACGCGTTTTCATGCCACTTACGGGGTGGTCTTCCGCTTTGGCATGCAGGTGAAGCTCGACGTGAAGCCGGCGGGCGAGCTGTGGCAGTTCAGTGGCGCAGAGGACCTGGGCAAGCCCTATGGTGTGTATCGTTACGAGGGCAAGGCTTCGGCGACGAATTTCTTCTCCACATACAAGGCGTCGTTCGACCACGGCACGTTCCAGATGACGCGGCCGAAGTAGGTCAGCCGTTGTGAGGTGGCGGAGCTTTGAGGAGGTGTCCGCCTCCTCACGTCGGCAGCGACGGCTTATTCGTCGGCCTTGAGGACTTCAAACTTGTTGAAGCCATCATTGATGATGCCCAGGCGGACGCCCTTCTTCAGGTCGGCTCCCTTGAGCGCGCTGCGGAAGTCCTCGAGATCAGAGACGGACTTGCGGTTTACCTCGGTGATGATGGTGCCGGGCGTGATGCCCCGCTTGGCCGCAGGGCTGCCGGGCTCCACTTCGGTGACGATCAGGCCTTCGGTCTGCTTCAGGTTGTGCTCCTTGGCGAGCTCGCGGGTGAGGGCCTTGACGGTCACGCCGAGGTCATCGGCCTGGACTTCGTTGCTCTTCTTGTTGCTGGCCACCATGTCCACCGGCTCGTCGGGCCATTCCTCCGGCGTGATCTTGATCTTCATCGGCTTGCCGTTGCGCACGACGCTCAGCGTGACCGGCTTGCCGGCCTTGTTGCGGACAGAGTTGCGGAGCTGCTGGGCGTTGGCCACCGGGGTGGTTTCGACGTGGGTGATGATGTCTTCCAGCTTCAATTCGGACTTGGAGGCCGGGCCATTCTGCTGGATGCCGGCGACGAGCACGCCATCGGTCGCGCCCTTGAATTCCTGCGCCCGCAGTTCGGGATCATCCTTGATGCCGCGCGCCAGCAGGCCCAGGCGGGCCCGGATGACTTTGCCGTCCTTGATCAGCGCGTCGGACAATTCGTGGGCGAGGTTGGACGGGATGGCGAAGCCGATGCCGGTGTGCAGGCCGCGAATGAGGGTGTTGATGCCGATGATCTCGCCGTTGATGTTGACCAGCGGGCCACCACTGTTGCCGGGGTTGATGCTCGCGTCGGTCTGGATGAAGTCCTGATCCATGGGCGTTCCGGGGGCGACGCCGGGGAGCAGGTCGGTGCGGCCCTTGGCGCTGACGTGGCCGAAGGTGACACTGTAGTCGAGGTTGAACGGCGCACCGATGGCGATGGCGAACTCGCCCACGCGGGTCTTGTCCGAGTCCGCAAACTTCGCGGTCGGCAGGCCCTTGGCCTCGATCTTGAGCACGGCGACATCGGAGCGCGGGTCCACGCCGCGGATGGTCGCGGGATACGTCCGACCGTCCTTGAACCGGACCTCAATGCGCTCGGCCTCCTCGACGACGTGACGGTTGGTCAGGATGTAGCCGTCCTCGCGGATGACCACGCCACTGCCCTGGCCATTGAACTGCGGCGTGCGTTCGGGCTTCGCCTCGGAGCGCTGCTTCTTGCGCTTCTCGAACTGCTCCTCGAGCTGCTTGCGGAACTCGCGCGGCAGCATGTCGAGGAACGGATTTCCCTCCGCGTCGGCACCGATGGAGCGGTCCTGCTTCTGCGCCACGCGAATCACGACGACGGACGGGGAGACCTGGTCGGCGACTTCGATGAAGGCCTGGTTGAGCTGCCGGGCCAGGGCGATGGCGCTGGATTCCTTCGCGGCGGCGGCGTGGAGCGGAGCGAGGGTCTGGGTGCCGGCCAGTGCCAGCAGGCACAGGGCGGTGGAGAAGCGTTTTGTTGTCATACTGTCAGCTTGGAACAGGTGGCGGAGCGGATGTTCAAATTTTCTGCCCGAAGTCAGTTCGTGGCGGCGTGCATTGACTTGGCTTAGCATGGCCGATAGGTTTTCGCGAACAAAGAAAGCCGCTCATGCTCGACGCCATCGAAAAGCTCCTCGTCCTCCAAGACCGCGACCGCAACCTTCTCCGCACCCAGGCTGATCTGGCGTCCATCGCGCCGCAGCGCGAGCGTGCCCAGTCACGCGCCAGTTCCTCGCAGCAGGCGCTGGAGGCAGCCAAGCTCAAGGCCAAGCAACTCGAGTCGGAAAAGAAGAAGCTGGAGCTGGACGTGGAGGCGCAGAAGGAGCGGATCGCCAAGTATTCGCTCCAGCAGTTTCAGACCAAGAAGAACGAGGAGTATCGCGCGCTTGCCCACGAGATCGATACCTGCAAGGGCAACATCTCGAAGCTGGAGGACCAGATCCTCGAACTGATGGAGCAGGCGGACGGAGTGGCTAAGGAAGTGGTGGCGGCTGGCAAGGTGGCCGCCGAGGCCAAGAAGGACGTGGACGTGGAAGTGGCCGAACTGGGCAAGCGCGAAGAGAATTTCAAGGCCCGGCTGGCTGAACTCCAATCCAACCGCAAGGAACTGGCTGCGGCTGTCGAGGAAGGCGCTCTGAACCGCTACGAGCGGCTGCTCAAGAGCAAGGGTGAGAACGTCATCGTCGGCATCCAGCACAGTGCGTGCGGTGGCTGCCACATGCGCCTGCCCACGCAGATCATGGTCGCGTGCCAGTCCCAGTCGGAGATGAATTCGTGTCCGCACTGCGGCCGCATCCTCTACTTCACGCGGGACATGGAACTCGCGGCGACGGACTGAGTGGCTGCTTGCGGCCAGCGGGGTCACCCTGCTGTTGCCTGCGGACCTCGGCTGCAAGCCGGCGGCACGGGTTCAGTTGCCTTCGTTTGGCGCAGGATTCCTCCTCGCCCTGTTTCTCCGAGCGTGCATAATCAGGGCCGTTCAGTTTGATGCATCCACACTGTAACCCAGCCAGCGGCCATGGTCTGGCAGCCCTTGCCAGTGGGCATTGGCGCGCCGGCATTTTCGCTGTTGTCCTGCTTGGGCTGTGGTTTGTGACGGCCGCAGTCTCGGCAGCGGAATCCACCAATGGACTCCGCAGCCGGCTGTTTGCTGGCGAAAGCATTACCTTCAACGCTGGCCAGCCGGAGGCGGAGCGCACGGTTCCGGCCGCGTGGCTGGCCGAGGCGGCGCGCAAGGGATCGGCGGTCATCCTCAGCCGGGCGGTCATCACCGAGCCGCTGGAACTGCGGCACGCCGCGGTGACCAACCGCTTCCGCCTGCACCAGTGCGTGTTCAAGTCGGCCGCCGATTTTTCCTTTGCCTGTTTTGAGCAGGGGGTTGATTTCACGGACAGCCAGTTCGCCGTGGACGCGGATTTCACGGGCATGGAAACCCGGCGCGCGGCGTTGTTCCGGGGGACCACTTTTTCGGGTGCGGCGGTGTTTACTGATGCCACGGCGGCGGATGTTTTTCTCCTGCAGGGCGCGGCCTTCCTGGGCAAGGAGGCGCGGTTCAATCGGGCTTCGTTTTTGAAGACCGCAGGCTTCGGGCCGGTCCCCGGCCAGCCCGCCGCGTCCTTCAGCGGCAATGTCACTTTCGAAGCCGCGCGGTTCGGCGGAACGGTGGATTTCAATCGTGTGCGCTTCGGCGGCGCGACCAGCCAGATCGTGTTCAAGGATGTCCGTTGCGAGCGGGCGGTCACGTTTCGCGCGGCGGAGTTTCGCGGGACCAGTTCGTTCGCCAGCGCGGGGTTTCTCAGCAGCGTGGCGTTCGGGCCGGAAGGGGAGGGCCCGACGGCGCTGCCGGCCGCGCGGTTTGTTGGCCCGGCGGATTTCGCCAGCGCGCAGTTTGGCGGGGACGCGGACTTTGCGCAGGTGCAGTTCCTTCGCCCGGCGCTGGTGAGCTTCGATGGCTGCGCCTTCAAGGATTACGCCAAGTTCAGTCAGGCGAAGTTCACGGGCGGAGCGCTGTTCTCGCAGGCGAAATTCAGTGCGCTGGCGGATTTTGAAGCGGTGCGCTTCCAAGCCACGGAGGAAGGACCGGCGGCGAGCTTTCAGGACAGTGAAATCGGGGGACGAGCGAACTTTGCGGGCGCGCAGTTCGCCGGCACGGGAGACTTCCGCAACACCCGTTTCGGTGGGGAGACGGCCTTCAATGGCGCGGTCTTCGCGGCGGAGGCGCTCTTCACCTACACGAAGTTTGACCGCACGGTGTCCTTTGCCGAGCAGCGCGGTGCGAAGGTGCCCGGCGCGACTTTTGCGGACGTGACGCTCTTCACCGGGGCGCAGTTCGCCTCGGACACGTTTTTCGAGGGCGTGAAGTTTACGGCCACGAACCGGCCGGTGTCGTTCTCGGCGGTCGTGTTCGGCGGAGAGACGGCGTTTGACGGGGTGCTCTTTTCCGGGGATGCGAACTTTGTGCGGGCGCAGTTCAACTCGGCGGCGACATTTGTCGAGGCGCGCTTCGTAAACTCGGGCCAGACCGCGCAGTTTAACTCCATCAAGGCGGGGAAATCCCTGAATTTTCGGGGCGTGCGGTTCGCTGGCACGGTGGATTTTGGCTCCACCGAAGCGGTGGGGCCGGTGCAGTTCGACAGCGTGGTCTTCGGCGGGGATGCGATCTTCAACGCGATGAACGTGCAGCGGCATGCGGTCTTCGGGCCGGACGGGACCAATACGCCGACGCGCTTCGCGAAGACCGCTGACTTCATCGCCTCACATGTCGGGGGGCAGCTTGATCTCGCGGCGGCGCGCTTCGATGGGGATGCGTTGTTCCGGGGCGCGATCTTCCAGCGCGGACTCATCCTGAGCTGGCGGCCGACCGGCCAGACCGGGGCGGTGCAGGCGGCCGAGTTTCGGGCGCGGGCGGATTTCCGCAACGTGCAGGCGGGCGAGCGGGTGCAGTTCGCCGGGGTGACGTTTCATAATCGGGCGGAACTGGACTCGACGAAGTGGGACGTGCCCATCGATTTTTCCGAGGTGCGTTTTCGCAACGGGGCGAGCCTGACCCGGGCGTCCTTTCCACAGGGGGCGGACTTCAGCAACTCGCGGTTTGATGGCAAGCTTGACCTGACAGACTCCACTTTTCGCACGCTGCGGCTGACCACGCAGGACAAGTGGACGGACGGGCCGATCGAGCTGCGAGGCGCGGTTTACGACGAACTGGACGGGAACGTGGACGCGCTGCTGGAGGGGTTCCCGCGGGCGGACCGCCAGGTGCTCACGCGCATGGAAAAGTCCCTGCGCCAACTGGGCCGGGATGACGAGGCCGACGCCGTCTATCTGGAGCGGCAGAACCGTGAACGACGGGAGAACTGGGACCAGCACAGCTATGGCGAGTGGGTTTTCGGTGCGCTTTATGGCACGCTGGGAAATTATGGCGTGCGGCCCTACCGGCTGCTGGTCTTCTCCGCCGCCCTGATCTGGCTAGGCGCGCTGGTCTTCCAGATGCCGGGGGCGGTGGTGCGGAAGGACAAGCTGGGGCCCGAGGCGCAGGTGCCCACGCAACTCTCCCGGTTTGATGCGCTGGCGTTGAGCGTGTGCTATTTCCTGCCAGTCGAGTTTCCCCTGGAGGAGCAGTGGATTGCCGCCACGACCTCGGTGACGCTGAAGCTCCCGCTGATCAGCCAGCCGGTGAAACTGCGGCCGGCGGCCATTGCCAACTTCGTGCTGCGGCTGTCCGGTTGGATCGTGGTGCCCTTGTCCCTGGCGGCGGTGACGGGGATGCTGAAGGTGAACAACTAAGCTCAGGTTGGGAGTCCCGCCTTCAGGCGGCGGGGCGGAGGAGGGCAGAAGACGCTGCGCGCGACGCGTCAGGTGCGCAGTGGCGATCAACCGGCTGAAGCCGGGACTCCGAACGGGGAGCGGCTTCGCCGCCAATATTACCAGCTCATGATCGGGAGCAGGGCGGCGTAGTCGTCGGTCCAGAGCGGGACGGACTTCAGGGGCTCTTCCTTCTCGGTGGAGACTTTCTGGCTGGCGATGAGGCTCATCAATTCCTTGTTCTTGCTCAGCAGCACCCAGGTCGAGCTGTAGATCCACCAGTCCTTTTCGCCTTCGCCGTCGGCGATGGAAAGGCGTTGGTAGCCAAATTCCTTGGCGAGGTTCGCGACCACAGGTTCGAGGTCGAGGTAACGGTTCGAGATGTGGATGGCGAGGACACCGTCAGGGGCGAGGTGCTTGCCGTAGATGGCCATGGCTTCCTTGGTGAGCAGGTGGACCGGGATGGCGTCGCTGCTGAAGGCGTCGAGCGCGAGGACGTCCAGTCGCTGCGGTTCCTCGCGTTCCATGGAGAGGCGTGCGTCACCCATGATGATGTCCACCTTGCCGCCGAGGGCGATGGTGTCCTTCACGAAGGTGAAATGGGTGGTCGCGATGCGTTTTACCTCGGAGTTGATCTCGTAGATGCGGACGTAGTCACCCTTCTCGCCGAAGGCGGCGGTGGTGCCGGTGCCGAGGCCGACGACGCCGATGCGTTTCTGTTTGCGCGGGAAGGTGCGGATGGCCATCGCCACGCCGCTGCCTTCGCCATAGTAGCTCGTGATACGGCGGCGTTGGTCGGGATCAGTGAGCTGGAAGCCGTGCGTGATGCGGCCGTGCTGAAGCAGGAGATAGCGCGAGCCCGGCGTCTCAGCTCCGTATTCCAGCACGGACATCGCGCCGTAGAAGTTGCGCGTGGCCTCAATGACATTGTCCTTTTCGTGGCTCTGGACGAAGAAGACCAGGCAGACCGCCATGGCGACCAGTGAACTGGCCATCCACGCGTGAAAGCGCCACCACTGGAAATCCGGCACGCGCCAGTTCGGCAGGCAGACCAGCCAGACGAGCACCGCGCAGGCCCCGCAGGACCAGGCCAGTTCCGCATAGGTATTGAAGACATGCGGCGCGACCACGGCCACGAGGAAGCCGCCAATCGCTCCACCGAGGGAGATCATCAAGTAGTATCCGGTCAGTCGGCGCGGGTGCGGCTTCTGCGCATACAACTCGCCGTGACACACCATGCACGCGACGAACATCGTAGTGCAGAAGGCCGCCACCTGCCAGGCGATGCCCACGCTGTTGATGTAGGCCAGCACATAGACCAGCCAGCCGAAGCAAGCGAGCAGGGCGGGCATGAAGAGCGGCCGCCAATATCCATGCCAGCAGACGAAGGCCAGGCAGCAGAAGAAGGGGATCAGGCGGTTGGTTGATTTCTCTTCGTGCAGGCCCACCCCTTTAAGCATCCCTTGCAATAGTTCCTGCTTGGAATGGTCGATCAACATCGGGACGAGCAGCGCGCTCACGCCCACAACGGTGACGATCACCATCAGGGGGCGTTGAAAGCCCATCGGCGCGCTGTCGGCGAAGCACAGGATGAACGTGAGCAGATAGAGGCTCAACGGGAGCAGCCACAGGAACGGGATCACCGCGACGTCCTGGCAGAGCTTGTTGGTCGTGGCGAGGAGCAACGCAGTGGCGCACGCGGGGAGTGCGAGCCAGAGAAACCGCCGTCGGAGCGAAGGCACTTCCTCTGGGGTCTCCTCTGGCAGCGTCGCGCCGCCGGTGGGGATTTCTTCCGCTAGGCCACGGCTCCACACGAGCCACACGCACCAGGCGGAGAAGACCACGTAGGCCACCAGGCCCCAGCCCCAGGAGACGGCCTGCAGCTTGCGCGCGACGTTGGGCTCGATCAGGAACGGATAGGCCAGGAGCGCCAGGAGTGAACCGATGTTCGAGAGCGCATACAGGCGGTAGGGGGACTTGCCGGGATTGAGCCGGGAGAACCAGGACTGCATCAACGGGCCGGTGGTCGAGACGACGAAATAAGGCAGGCCGATGGTGGCCCCGAGCAGCAGGAGGATGTGCGTGATTGGCGCGTCGCCGGCCTGGGGCTTCCAGGCGTCCGCCGGGATGATGGGCAGCACGGCCACCGAGACGAGCAGCAAGGTCAGGTGCACGACTGCCTGACCACGGGGCTTGAGCCAGCGGCTGAGGAAGTGGGCGTAGGCATAGCCCGCCAGCAGCACAAGCTGGAAGAAGAGCATGCAGGTGGTCCACACACCGGGTGTGCCGCCGAACCACGGCAGGATATACTTGCCAATAAGGGGTTGGACCAGGAAGAGCAGGAACGCCCCGGTGAAGATCGTCAGCGCGAATGGCAGCATGGCAATGGCCCGCCAGCACACACGGCTAGGCGGAAAGTTCGGCGGAGGATGGAGCTTTCAGGCCGGTTGAAAAGGAGAATGTGGCGTGCTGGAAACCCGGGTGGCAGACTGCGCGTCCACATAGTCATGCTCAAGCCCCAAGCTCCAAATTCCAAAATCCAAAGAAGCTTCAAATACCAAACTCCAATCAGCCTGGGGCACGCGTGGCTTTGGCTGGCGATTTGGAGCCTGGGATTTGGAATTTGGAATTTTCCCGCTCCGGCCGCTCTCGCTCCGCGCCCGAACATTATCTACATCCTTTCCGATGACATGGGGTTCTCGGACATCGGGTGCTATGGGGGCGAGATCGCCACGCCGAACCTGGATGCGCTCGCGGCGGGCGGGCTGCGCTTCACGCAGTTCTACAACACGGCGCGGTGCTGCCCCACGCGGGCGTCGCTGCTCACGGGACTTTACCCGCATCAGGCCGGTGTCGGTCACATGGTGGACAGCAAGAAGGGGGGAGCCGGTTATCAGAACGACCTGAACCAGAGCTGCATCACCATCGCGCAGGCGCTCAAGCCGGCCGGCTACCGGGCTTACGCGGTTGGCAAGTGGCATGTCACGCCCATCCCCAAGGACGGCAGCGAGCCGTCGCGCCATAACTGGCCGCTGCAACGTGGCTTCGACCGCTACTACGGCACCATCCACGGCGCGGGCAGCTTTTGGGACCCCAGTTCGCTGGTGCGCGACAACCAGATCGTCACCTGCGTGAGCGACCCCGAGTATCAGCCCAAGGAGCCTTACTACTACACCGATGCGATCAGCGATCACGCGGTGCGGTTCATTCGCGAGCACGCGCAGCAGACTGCGGACAAGCCGTTCTTCCTCTACGTCGCCTACACTGCGGCGCACTGGCCGATGCACGCGAAGGAAAGTGACATTGCGAAATACAAGGGCCGCTATGACGCCGGCTACGAAGCCATCCGCGCCGCACGCTGGGCGAAGGCGAAGGAACTCGGCCTGGTGGACGCGAAGTGGGACATCACCACCGCCTCCGGGACCTGGGACAACGTGCGGAACAAGGCCTTCGAGACGCGGTGCATGGAGGTGTATGCGGCGATGATCGACTGCATGGACCAGGGCATCGGGCGGATCGTGGCCGAGTTGAAGGCGCGGGGGCAGTTTGAGAACACGCTCATCTGCTTCCTGCAGGACAACGGCGGATGTGCTGAGCCGATGGGCCGCCAAGGCGAGTTCAAGCCGCGCGCCGAAAAGCCGACCCTCCCGCCCATGGCCCCGACTGATCTGCAGCACGGCAGCACGCCCAAGCAGACGCGCGATGGCCACCCGGTGCGGCAAGGCTACGGCGTGATGCCCGGCCCGGCGGACACCTACATCGGCTACGGACGCGAGTGGGCCAATGTGAGCAACACGCCATTCCGCGAATACAAGCACTGGGTCCACGAGGGCGGCATCAGCACGCCGTTGGTGGCGCACTGGCCGGCGGGCATCGCGGGACGGGGGCAGTTGCGGACGCAGCCTGGGCACCTGGTTGATCTCATGGCCACGGCGGTGGACCTCGCGGGGGCGAAGTATCCGGCCGAGTTGAACGGGGAGAAGATCACGGCGATGCAGGGCGTGAGCCTGCAGACTGCCTTTGGAAACCATCCCTTGCCGCGCATGGAGCCCATTTTCTGGGAGCACGAAGGCAACCGCGCGGTCCGGGATGGCAAATGGAAGGTCGTCGCCAAGGGCCCGGGCGGAAAGTGGGAACTCTACGACATGGCGGCGGACCGCACTGAGACCCGCGACCTCTCCAGTGCCGAGCCCGCGAAGCTCAAGGAACTGGTGGAGAAGTGGGAGACATGGGCCAAGGGGGCGAACGTCGTCCCCTGGCCGCACACGCCGCAGTATGGCGAAGCAGCGGCGGATGCGCCGGCGAAGAAGGGGAAGAAGAACCAGTAGCCTGCGACGAAGACCCGTCTGCCAGAGCGGTCATTGCATGTCCCACAATGCCCGAGGATCACCGGCGGGATATTGCATGCCGGTATCGCTCGGCTTCATCAGGTCGGCATGACCATCCACAAATCCGATCGGAGCGCGTTTGTTGTGGCGGGCGACGAGCCGGACCGCGTCAGAAGAAAAATACGTGCCGTTGGAAGGCATCCGCATGTAGATGGTCGCCGCCTGTGCCGTCTCAGTCCATAAATCCGGGTCGGTTTGAGCGGGATTGCTGACGAGTCCGGCGTCGGAAAAAACCAGGGAGGCGGAGGGCTGCGACACCTGTATTTCCCGCACTCTTCCCGTCGCCCCGGCCGCCAGGGTCAGGCCGAAGTCAGGGTGACTCATCGCGATGCCGAGCTTGTTGGCATTGTTCGCGGTGCCGCCAGCGTTGATGGTGGCGGGATAGACCAGCGCGGAACAATCGAACGTCCTGGGATTGTTCGGCACGTAGGAGTTCAGCTTGTCGGGCCACCAGATGGTTCCGGCACCGCTCTGGACGAGGCTCAGCGCAGAGGAGACTTCATCGGCCTGGCGGGGCTGCCGCCAGAGGAAGACGAATGTGCTGTCGTTGTCATCCAGATACATCTTGGAGGCGAGGGAGACCTGGCGGTTGTTGTTGAGGCACTGGATGCCCTTGGCCTTGGCCTTGGCTTTGGAGAGTGCGGGCAGAAGCATGCCCGCGAGGATCGCAATGATCGCAATCACCACGAGCAGTTCGATGAGGGTGAAGCCGCTTTGGAGCAGGGCAGGGTGGCGGCGTGAACGCTGGATCAATGTCATGGCAACGATCTAATAGGGCCACACGAGGCAGGTGCTGTCGAGGGACAAACCGATGCCGGACATCGGTTGGGGCGCAAATCAGCTCTTGAGCACTGCGCCCGGCTACGAAGTCCAGACATGCGCCCTCCCGCTGTGCCCTGCGGATTCACTGCTCAAAACCTGAGCTGCGCCCCATCGGTCGCCTACCTCAGAATAAAGTCCGTTTCCCAGAGTTCGTAGTGGGTCGCCTGGAGGCCAAGGCGGGCATAGACCCCTTTGGCCTGGGTGTTGTGCGCGTCCACGTAGAGGCGCAGGCCGCAGACGTCCGGGCGCGAGCGGGCCAGGGTTTCGACATGCGCGTGGAGGGCCTTGAAGACGCCGTGTCCGCGGTGCTTCGGGGCAACGAACACGCTTTGAATCCACCAAAAATTGCCGTTCCGCCAGTCGCTCCACTCGTAGGTGATGAGGAGCTGGCCGATGATCTGGCCACCAGTTTCGGCCACGTAGTAGGTGCCCTTGGCCGGGTCGGCGAGCAGGGCGGTGACACCCTTCAGCACGCGTTTGGAATTCAGTTTGCGGGCCTCTGTTTCGAGGGCCATGGCACGGTTGAACCGGGCGATGACCGGGGCGTCGGCAGTGTCCGCGGTGCGGATGGTGCAGCCAGGGTCGGCAGGAGACGGACGGGTGGCCAAGCGCGAGGAATCCGCCTCACGCTGGCGGCCACGGGATGGAATGGGCCGTCGCTTACTCATCCTTCTTCTCATTCCCGTTCCGCGAGCTGGCGAGGGCGATGACGATGATGATGGCGACCAGCACGCCGATGGCGATGAGGCCGAGGATTGAGAATCCCATAGGACTTGAATGCCCTCGACGGGGCTTACTCGTCTTTCTTTTCGTTTGAGCTGCGGCTGAACGCCAGCCAGCAGCCAATTCCCAACCCGATGAGCACCACCAGAACCAGCAGTTCCAGGACTGAAATGCCAATCATGGCAGTCATCAGTTTACGATTTGATGTCCCGCATGTGGAAGTGGGTCGCGCCGATCACGAACGCCGTCACGTTCACGCCCACCAGCACACAGAGTGACTCGGCAATCTGCGCCAGCGGCATCGGCTTGGCGAACACGAAGATCCACGCGCGGAAGTGGTGCGTGATGGCGAACTCTTTCCAGTCCTCGAAGAAGGGCATCCCCTCCATCACCACGCTGAGAAACAGGAACGACAGGGCCAGGATGGTCGCGGCGGCGGGCTTCATGTTGAAGCACGAGAACATGAACGCCAAGCTCAGCATCGTGCAGGCGTTGACCGCGAGGAGCAGATGCGCCAGCGCGTAATACTTCAGGCCCTCCTCCGCGCTCAACACGTTGAAAATGGTCTGGCCACCCGGGACGGGGATGAAGATGAACATGCCCTTCCACTCGAACCAGCAGCGCGCGAAGAACAGCGCCATCCCGCCGAGCGAAACCACGAGGATCGCCGCGAAGATGACGCCGGTGAGCCACTTGGTGAATAACAGGCGAAAGCGGGAGATGGGCCGGGAGAGGATCATGCGCAGCGTGCCATCCTCCGCTTCCTTGGCCACGAGATCGCCGCCGACGAGCATCACGTAGAGGGGCATGAGCAGGAGGATCTGCGGGATGAGCATGAGCACCGCGACGGTGAGTGCGGAGATGAACTCGGTGGCGAGGTAGCCGTTGGATTCCAGCAGCTTGGCCGTGGTCCGCTGCCAGTTGGAGTAACGGAAGGCCAGCAGCATCACGTTCTGCGACAGCAGGAAGGCCCCGAAGCCGATGTAGGTGCGTTTCTTGCCGAAGAGCTTCGCGAGTTCGCTTTTGAGCTGAAGGAAGAACATGGGGACTGAGCGGTGGTTGAAGCGTGGAAAGGTTAAAGGGTTGAAGAGTCTAACCGGGGATGGGTGAGGGGACGTTTCAACGCTTCAATTTTTCATCCCTTCAACTCTCCTGGCCTCCGCCCGGCTGTCCTGCATCAGGTTCAGGTAGAAGCTTTCCAGCGTCTCTTCTTCCTGGGCGATCTCAAACACCGGTATGTCCAGCGCCACGAGGCGGCGGACGAGGGCATCGGTCTTCACTCCGCCGGCCAGGGCGACCAGCGAGCCATTGCGCGTGTCGGTGATGAGCTTTTCCGACTGTAAATTCGCGGTGGCCCTGGCGAAGTCGCCGACTTTCAGGCGCACCCATTGCTTGGTCTGCTTCGCCTCGGCCAGCGTGCCCTCGAAGACTTTCCGCCCCTGGTTGACGACCGCGATGCGCGTGCAGAGCTGCTCGACCTCGTTCAGCAGGTGCGAGGAGAGGAGAATGGTGAGGCCGAGTTCCTTCTGGAGCCGCTGGATGGTGAGCCGCATCTCGTGGATGCCCTCGGGGTCGAGGCCGTCGCTCGGTTCGTCGAGGATGAGCAGTTCCGGGTCCGGCAGCAGCGCCTGCGCGAGGGCGAGGCGGGTCCTCATGCCGTGGGAATACTTGCTCACCTTGTCGTGCTCGCGGCCGGTGAGACCGACCCAGTCCACGATTTTCTTGATGCGATCGGAGGGCGTGGGCGCGGTGTAGTGGCTGAGGATTTCCAGGTTGTTCCAGCCGCTGAGGTAGTCGTAGAAAACGGGCGTCTCAAAGATCGCACCGACGCGGTGCAGGGCCTTCGCGCGGTCACGGGTGATGTCGTGGCCGCAGATGCTGAGGGTGCCGGTGGTGGGCCAGACCTGGCCCAGCATCATGCCGATGGCGGTGCTCTTGCCAGCGCCGTTGTGGCCGAGCAGGCCGAAGATTTCCCCGCGCGAAATGGCCAGATCCAGGCCGCGCACGGCCCAGCGCACGCCGAATTGTTTGCTGACGCCCCGCAACTGAATCACAGGGTGCCCCCCATCTCGAGGAGCTTGTTGATGTGGCCATCCGCGTAGATGAAATTCACTTCCTTGCCCGGGCCGCGATCCTTGTGGAAATTGTCCTTGTCGTAGAAGACGGGGATGATGTGCTGGCCGAAGGCGATGTTCATGACCACGAGGCGGTCGGCGTCCTGGCCGTTGAGAAGCGAATTCCAGGCGTAGCTGGTGCCGGTCTGCTGAAAGATGTCCAGCCGGTCGGACGGGCAGCGCCAGACATTCGAGTTGCCCCCGGTGTAGCGCAGGAGCAGGACGTCCGGGGCGGGAAGCACGACGGTGTTGGTGGGAGGGATTGAGTTGGTGCCGAGCAGCGCGTCGCGCATGAGGGGCAGGCGGTTGTTGTTGTCCTGCACATAGAGCTGCAGGCCGAGGCCGAGCTGGCGGAGGTTGCTCAGGCAGACGGTGCCGCGCCCGGCCTCCTTGGCCTTGCTCATCACGGGCATGATGAGGCCGGCGAGCACGCCGATGATGGCGATGACGACGAGCAGTTCGATGAGGGTGAAGGCAGCACGATTGCCTAAGGGCGATTGCCGAGGGGTGATGGTTTTCATGATCACTTTCCCGGGCGCATGAGGCGTCCGTTTTCCATGGAGCGCTGGATCTCCTCCAGCAGTGGAGCGAGTTCCGCCTTGGTCTGGGCGGAACTTTTCGAGTAAAACGCGCCCAGTCCGGCGGCGGTCATCCGCTTTTGCAGGTCCTCGCTGAGCGGCGGCGGGGCGTCCGGGCCCTGTGCCTGGCCAAAGCGGGGGTCGTTGCGAGCCTCGCGCAGGCGCTTCACGCTGTCATCCACCGCTTTTTGCCGTTTGTCCGGCGGGAGCTGCTCGAAGGCGGTGAGCATCTGGACCACGCCGCTGGGCATGGTCGCCTCGATGAGGTCACCCTTTTCCGCATCAGTCATCTCCTTGAACCACTTGCCCCACTCGCGATCCATGCGCGTGGAGCGGCGCTCGTCCTGGGAGAGCTGGTTCATGTAGTCGGCAAGCCGTTTCAGGGCGGCGGCACGATCCTTCGCATTGAGCTTGGAGAGATCCGTGTGCGCGAGGTAGGCGCGGACTTTTTCAGCGGTCACCTTGGCGTTTCTCGCGATGAAATAGCCGCCCATGGCCAGCGCCCAGACCGCCACCAAAACGCCCGCAGCAATGGCGATGGGTTTGTGACGTGGATTCATAGCGTCCTGAGCTTAACGAGGGAACCCGGCCACGCCAAGTCCGTTTCAGCCGGGCCAGCAGGGTTCGAATTCCCCCGCGTGAAAGCCCAAAAAAACCTGCATTTCCAGTGCTTTTCTGCTTGCACGCACCTTGAACGAGGGCTTCCATACGGGGCAAGTCGCAAGACGCATTACCTAACCAGTCAAAATCAACACAACAAACACACGTATGGCCAAAGCCCTCTCCAAATCACAGATCGCCTCTGAAGTCGCCGCCAAAGCCGAGATCTCCAAGAAGCAGGCTGCCGGCATCCTCGAACACCTCGCCGAGCTCGCCTACAAGAATGCGAAGAACACCTTCACGCTCCCCGGCATCGGCAAGCTCGTGCTCGTGAACCGCAAGGCCCGCATGGGTCGCAACCCCGCCACCGGCGAGGCCATCCAGATCAAGGCCAAGAAGGTCGTGAAGTTCCGTGTGGCCAAGGCCGCGAAGGACGCGATCCTCGGCGCGAAGTAATTTTCAGCCGCCTTTCTCAAGCACCCCGGCGCGAGCCGGGGTGCTTTTTTATTGTCCGGATCGGTGTGGCAAAAGTTTGGCGGCAGGCTCAACGAATGTAAGCTAGCGATGCGGCCGCGCGCCCTTGTTAACGCGAACTCCGAAGCTGGCGAACGGTGGCTACAGCGTTCGGTTCAGGGCTGGAGCTGGTAGAATTTGGCGGCGTTGCCGCCGAAGAATTTTTCCCGCGCGGCTGGACTGAGTGACGCCGTATAATCGTTCACCAAGGTGTGCACCTGTGCATAACTGCCTGCGAGCGTGCAGACGGGCCAGTCGGTGCCGAACATCAGGCGGTCTTCCCCGAAGGCCTCGAAGGCGATGTCGAGATACGGACGGAAATCGTCGTGCTTCCATGCGGTCCAACTGGCTTCGGTGATCATTCCGGAGACTTTGCACCACACGTTCGGCGCCTTGGCCAGTTCGCGGAACTGCTCGCGCCACGGGGAGAGCGTGCCCGCGCGGATGAACGGCTTGGCGATGTGGTCCAGCACGAAGCGTTGCTCAGGAAAATTCGCCGCGAGCTGGATCGAGGCGGGGAGCTGCTTCGGAAAGACGAGGAGATCATAGGCGAGGTTGAACTGCTGCAGCTTGCCGATGCCGCGCTGGAAGGCGGGACGGAGCATGAAGTTGTCGTCCGGCTCGTCCTGCACCACATGGCGCACGCCCACGAAACGCGGGTGCCGCGAGAGTTCCCCAAGCTGCTCCTCCACGCATTCGCTCTGCAAGTCCACCCAGCCCACGACGCCCTTGATGAACGGATGGGTATCGGCCAGCGAAAGGAGCCAGCGCGCCTCCTCGACGGTCTGGAGGGCCTGCACGGCCACGCAGCCGTCCAGGCCGGTCCGGGCGAGTTCGGGCGCGAGATGCTCTGGCAGGTAATCACGCCGCAAGGACGCGCGCTGGTCGGTCATCCACGTATATTTCGCCGCGTCGTAGCTCCAGAAGTGCTGGTGGGAATCAATGTTCATGGGTGGGTCTAATCAACGGGCGGCCACAGGCTCAAATTCAACCCAGCGAGTCTGCACGTTCTTGCCGGTCGGGAGGTCCCAGGACACTGGCTTGTCCACCCCGGCAAAAGGGCGCGACTCGGTGTGCGTGCCTGCCGAGTCGGTCCAACTGTAAGTCACCTTGGTTGAATCATGGCCGGCAACATCGTGGACGGCATGCGCTTCCGCGCGCAGGTAACGCTTCCCACCATCGTTGCGGAAGCGTAGTTGCACTGTGCCGGAATTAGCCTCCTTGAGTTCGGTGGAGCCGTAGCAGAAGCTCTGCGACCAAAAATCTTTTGGCTCATTGCCGCGGCGGGGAATTTGCCAGTCGCGTGTCAGGGAACGCCACGTCTTGCCGGCGTCCGTCGAGAATTCAATCTGGCTCTTCACCTCGGGGCGGGGCGGATTGCCCGTGGCAGTGTGGGCGGCGGCGAAGAGCTTGCTCATGGGTTCACCGTGCGGCGTGCGGAGCGCCAACGTGACCGTCGGGGAATCAAACGCGCCACCGATCACGTGAGTTTCCGCTTCCGGCTTCGTCGGACCGGCGGAAGCCACGGCTTGCGCCGAAGCCGCGAAACTGACCAGCGTTCCTCCCTCTTTGAGCCGCGGCAGCATCGCTGGGTTCAACTGACAGACCGTGGTAATGGTCAGGCCACTGTCCGTCAGAGTCTTGGGGAGAGTTTGAAGCCGCAGGCGATACTGTTGCCGGCCTTTGACTAGGTCCGTCAGGTCGAGGCCATCTTGGAACTTGCCGGCCTCCTGCCAGGTGCGGCCGTCATCCACCGAGATCGTCACTGGGCAAGTCGCGTTTCCGCGCAGCACCAGGCCGTTGCGCGCGCCTGGTTTGTAGATGCCCCAATCACTCTGATTTGGCGGCGTCGCACCGATGACGTAGGGCGTGCGGAATGCGAAGGTGACGTGCTCCGGGCCTTCGTCCACGACCGCCTCACAATAGTCACCCTTCGCGAAGTCGGGCCGGTAGGTGTAAACCGCGTTGCCGTAGCGGGCCTGCCCGGTGCGGAAGGGCGTGCCGTCCTTGGAGCCGTGCATCTTCTCCGGCTGATTCACCCAGGTGAGCGAGCGCTCGGGGCCGGGGATGCCGCCGGCGTTGTAGTTGCGGCCCCAGAAGACGAACGTCTTGCCGTCCTCCAAGCCAGGCTGGAAATACCGGCGGAGTGTCTCTCCCCGACGCAGATGCACCATGGGCGGCGGTCCGGCGTAGCCGGGAAGATACTCGGCGGTGTTGTAGCTGGCGTAGGAAGAGCCGTCACCCGGGTGCAGGCCGCACACCAGCCAGCCCTGCTGTCGCTGCGGCGCAAACTGGCGGTCCGTGAGCTGCTTCCAGTCGCGCTGCACCTCGGCCAGGCCGAGCAGGGCGGCTCCGCCGGTGTCGAAGACGATGGTGGAAATGTCGTGGTCCAGCAGCGCCCACTTGCCTGCGCCGTAGGCACCGCCGGTCAGCCACACTTCGAAGGAGTTGTGGCCTTTCACGCCCAGCCCGCGTCCGCGCCCGTGGCCGAGGAGGAACTCCATCTCCGCTGACCACTGCGAGTGCGTGGTGCCGCACAGGCCGAAGCCGTTCGCAAACAAGCCGGTCCAATACTCGCGATTGCGCAGGTCGCCACCGGCCTGAAACCCTTTGCCCCACCAGTCCATCGCGCCTTCTTCGCCGTGGGCATAGTGCGTGTTGCGGAAGAACCATGAGGCCAGCGCGCGCTGCTCATCGGTCACGGGTTTCTCGCCGGTCGCGCGCTGATACTGCTCGGCCTGCGTGGCGAAGAGGCGTTCAAAGGTCGAGAGGGCCAGCTCGCCGGGATACCACGGGTGGTCGGTGCGGAGCTGGGCATCGCCAACCTCTGCACGGAGCAGGGTGGCGGAAAGGGCGACGGTGACGAACGTGGCCAGGGAACAGTGTTTCATGCGAGTGCGCGCTTACTTGAACCCCGTCGTCGGGACGAGGTGCGGGGTCCGTTCGGTGTTGCCCGCGTCATCGAGTGCGATGGCTACCAGCTTTCCTTGTGCCGCCTCCAGCACGATTTCCCACTCGGCGAAATTCGGGCGCAGCGCGCGGGCCTCGATGTTGTTCACGCGGACGGATTTCACACCGCCGTTGTCGCTGGTGGTGCCACGCACGAGCCATTTGCCATCGGTTTGCTGGCGCGTGTGCGTGATGACGGTCGTGGGCGCCAGATCGTCCACCGGGTCGAGCGGCTTGGGGAAGTCGGCTTCACGCGGGGCTTTGCCTTGGGGCTGGAAGTCCGGGTTCACCGTGATGAGCGATTCCTTGAGGCCGCGGTAGGCGTGCTGGTCGTAGTTCGCCCGCCACAGGGCATACTCGGCGTTGTGAATGTCCATGCGTTCCACAAGCACGGACGGCGAGAGCGGGTGGAAGGCCCAGTGGACATTCCAGATCTTCAAGTTGCGGATGACGAACGGATGCCGCGCATCCGGTCCGACCCCGCCAACGCCGCCTTTCAACTGACCGTCCAAGCCGCCGAGGTTCAGCGAGTGACGGCGCTGGCAGTGGATCTCGTTGTCCTCGAAGCGCACGAATGGAAGCGTGCGGATGTCCACGTCGCGCCGCGTCGCGTCACTGGAGGCGACGGCCAGAACCGGGTTGAAGGTCGCGGTCTTCACTGCATCGAAGCGGAAGCCATACTCATCGCACTCGGCGGCGACATTGCGGGTGAACGTGTTGAGGCTGTTCGCCCACCAGAAGCCCGCGCCGTCGTTGTGGTCGAAGGGCAGGACCTGGTCTGGCAGCGGTTTCCCGGCGCGTGCTTGCACGGCGAGGTTGCGGTCCAGCACGTTGAACACTTCCGTGCCGTCCTCGAGGAAGAACCCGTGGCCGACGCTGTTGTAGCCCACACAGTCGCGCACGATCAGGTGGTTGCTGCCGTGGATGGTGATCCAGCGGTTGCCGCTGTCCCAGATCGAGGCACCGATGACGGAGGAGCCGCGCATGGTGTCGCGCACGAGGTGGAAGTGCAGGCTGTAACGGCCCAGCACGCCTTCCTTGCCGAGGTGGCGGAACTCCGCGTAGCTGATGCTGCCGGCGGAGTCGCGGTGATACATCGTGTGGCCACGCGCGACGGCTGGATCGGCGGACTCGATGGTGACGTTGCGCGAGAGGTTCGCGACCTCGCCGCGATAGCCATCATCGCCGAGGTGGTCGAATTTCAGGGGTTCATCGAGCGTGAGCGTTGTGCCCGCGATGGACTTGATGAGGCGTTCCTCGGTCTGCGTGTTGTCCCGCACGGTTTCGCGGAAGGTCTTTTCCTTTTTGATCTGCCGCGTGGTGGCGGTGAGGAAGATGCGGTCGCCCGTGCGCCAGCCCGTGACGGCCTCGGCGAGCGTGATGGTGGTGGCCGCTTGCTTCGCGGTCGCACCGAGCTTCACCCAGGTGCGGTTCATCTCCGCACCGTGGAGGTCCATCCGCCCGCCGCAGCAGACGATGGCCGGACAGGACTGCTTGTCCATGCCTGCGAAATAGACGAGCCGGATAAGCGCGGTGTGCTTGGAATCGATCGGTGCGTTGGGAGTGCCGACTTCGAGGGCCGGACGGGGCTTGCCGGGGGCGAGAGTCGGCAAGTGAGCATCGCAGTTGAAACCGTCTTCGTTGACGTCTTCGCCCGGGGTAATCTTGATGAGCCCGACGTCGAGACGCGTGTCCTTGTCGGGAGCGAACGTGAGCCTCCCGGCAATGTGGATCAAGCGGATGGCGGTGCTGGAGTTCACGTCGTAGGTCACGACGTGGCCTTCACGGATCAGGACGGTTGCGCCCGCAGCCGGGGGCTGGCCGCCCTCCCAGGTCGCAGGTGCGGACCACGGGCCGGTGCGGGCGGAACGGAGCACGGGGGCGGCGGTGGCGCTGGAGACCGCGAGCAACAGGGTGAACAACGCAACAAGGCAGGTGCGCGATCTGCTGGTGGCGGCCGAAGTCGGTTTGACGAGAAGGTGCATGCTCATTTCAGGATGAATTCCTCGGTGCAGCGATAGCCAGGCGTAAGGTCCAGCTCGCGCCGGTGGGCGCGGGTGGCGGGGTCGTCCCAGCGCGCCAACTGGAGCAGTTCCTCGAGCGTTGCCTTCGGCACGCGCCGCCACTCGGGCGGCAGCACGGGCAGCTCAAAGTCGGGCACCTCAATCTTTCCGGGCGTAGTGTCGTTGGAGGTAGTCATACAGTTCGGTCGTCCCATACTTGTCGCACAGTTCGCGGAACTCGGTAGTGGTCACGTCCACGCGATTTGCTTCGATGAGCGATGCGACATCCCCCATGTCCTTCATCCCACGTGAACCCCGCGTATGCCGGATGGCGTGAAACTTCATAGCGAAGAGGTGGCTCAAGCAGGGCAACAAGACCGAAACGCCCAGCACGGTCCGCCGCACGGCTACGCTATGCAGCTTGGCAAAGGTCTCGTCGCTGGCGAGCATCGCGTCGAGCGGCAGTCCTCTTTCCGCCGCAGCCTCGAACTGGAGGAATGACCCGCCGTCCCGCCAGACGCGGTAACCCAACGGAGCCAGCCGCTCCGTCCACGCGGTCCGGTCGGACTTGCGAATCATCAAATCCAGGTCATCTGTCATGCGCCCGTAGCCGTGCTCGACCACCGCCAGCCCGCCGATGACGAGAAACGACAAGCCAGCTTCCTCGCCCGCGCGGGCAATAGCCCCGAGCACGGCGGCGGCTTCCTGGACATTTCGCAAGCCGCTCACAGTCCCGCGTCCCAATCCACGTTGTTTTCCTGCCGCCCGACGCGCCAGAGCACGTTTTTGGTCGGCTCCAGCAGGCGCATCACTTCGGCGATCAGCTCGTGATCCACGGGCTCGTTCATCCACTGGAGCTGTTTCGCCATGTTGTCTGGGTTCGCCGTGCCAGGGACGGTGGTGGCGATGTCGGGGTTTTGGAGACAGAACTGCAGGGCCAGTTTGGCGATGTCCACACCCTTCGCATCGCAGAATTCCACGGCCTGCCGGCACTGTGCTTTCAGCGATTCCGGCGCGTGATGCCAGCTTGGCAAGGGCTGGCGGGTGAGCAGTCGTTCGCTGAAGGGCGACGCGCTCATGATGCCCACGCCTTTGGCTTTCAGGTAGGGGATCAGGTCGAGCAGCGAGGTGTTGTTCAAGGAGTAGTGGCAGTAGCTCAGCATGCAGTCCAGCTCCGTGCGGTCTAGGATGTAGCGGAAGATGTTCAGCGGAAACCCCGTCACGCCGATGAAGCGGATCTTGCCCTGTTCCCGCGCCTTGCGCAGCGCGGGCAGGGCCTCGTCCACCACCTGCTGCATGTCACCGAACTCGATGTCGTGGCACTGCATGATGTCAATGTGGTCCACGCCCATGCGCTGGAGGCTCTCATCCACGCTGCGGAGGATGCGGTCATGGCTGAAGTCGAAGCCGGCGACGTCATAACGGCCGCACTTGGTGCCGAGGATGAAGCGGTCGCGCGAGATGTCCTTGAACGCGCGACCCAGCACCTTCTCCGACAGCGTCCGCCCGTAGTAGGGGGAGGTATCAATGAAGTTCACGCCGCCATCCAGCGCGACATGGAGCGAGCGGATGGCGCGCGCCTCGTCCGTGGCGTTGCCGTATTCGTTGCCCAGCGAGGCCGCGCCGTAGCTGACGAGGGAGAGGTTCAGGCCGGTTTTGCCGAGGGGACGATATTGCATGGTGAAGGTGGCGGATTGGTCGGTTGGAAAACTTTAGGCAAGGGGTCCGTGGGGGCGCAACGGAAAGTTCGAGCGTCCGGAGCCGGGCGGGACACAGCCGCGCTCCGGGTTTGCTTTGCGCGCGGTGAAGTGCCCGCTAGACTGCGCGCACCGATGGGCTTCTACACGCTTATCCACTGGGTGTCGCTGCTGCTGGCGGGGGCCACGCTGGCCATCCTGCTGGTCGTGGTGGTGCGCCAGTCGTTCCGCAACCGCCGCACCAAGCGCGACGCGAAACGCTGCGAGTCCCTCATGGAACTGGCGCTGGAATATGTGGAGGAACCCCAGTTTCTCCCGGCGTTCAAGGCGCAGCTCAAGGCAGAGGATCAGCGGCTGCTGGTCGAACTCTTCGCCGAGTTGCTGCCCAAGGTGCGCGGCGACT
>CAZOCL010000045.1:0-27645 GCA_964578245.1 uncultured Klebsiella sp.
TGCTGCACAAGAGCTTCAAGCCGCGTTGCTCCGCAAGCGGGCGGACGAGAGCGACGGCATCGGCTACCACCACGTCGAGGTTAACGGACTGCATCGCCAGTTGCTCACGACCAGAGTCGAAGCGGCTCAGGTCCAGCAGCGATTCCGTGAGCCGCCGCATCTGTTGCGCGACGGCGAGGCATTCCTGCATGGCCTCGCGGTATTCAGCCGGAGTGCGTTCGCGGATGAGCGTGGTCTGCGCCTCGGAAATCAGCACGGCCAACGGTGTGCGCAGCTCGTGTGCCGCGTCGCCGGTGAATTGCTTCTGCTGCGCGAAGGCGGCTTCAAGTCGCGCGAAAGTGGAGTTCAAAACGCTGGCCAGCCGGCCCAGTTCGTTATCTGGATCCGTCACTTGAATTCGCTCGGCCAGGTTGCCGCCGGCGATTTTCACCGCCGTCTGGCTGATGTCCTCGATGGGCCGGATGGCACGCGACGCGAGCCACCAGCCGCCCGCGAGGCCGAGCAGCAGCACACTGCTGCCGACGAGCGACAGCAGCCATGCGAGCCGGCGCAGCTCCGCGAGATCCGGCGCAATGTCGTGACCGACGAGCACGAGGCTGCCCGCGCGCGTGCGCAAAGCAAATTCGCGGAACTCACCACGCGTCCGCGCCAGCCGTCCCTCGGGAGCATCGCCAAGGCTGGGAGCGGAAAGGTCCGGCGGAGCGTTGGTGGAGCGGCGTAATTCTTCGCCTTCACGCGACCAGGCGACGATGTAGTAACCGCTGGCGACGATGTCTTCGAACGGTGAAGGCATGTCGGGCGGCAGTCGGAAGTCGCCGGAGAAAATCCCGCGCGGGCCGTCGGGACTGAAGACCGCCCGCCCCTCGAAGTGCCTTCCTTCGGGCGGACGCGGTCCTCCTGGCTTCGAGTTCGCCGGCTCGCCGGGCTCTTCGGGACGAGACTTGCCCGGCGGCCATTCTCCCCGCCCCTGTCCGCCAAAGCGTCCGAACATTCCGGCCAGCGGCAGCGCGCGATGTTGCAACTCCTGGTCCACGCGGCGCAGGCGGTTGTCGAGCACGAGGTAGTAGGCCGTGCAGCCGAACGTCACGAGCACGATGAGCAGCAGCAGCCCATGCCACGCCTGCAACCGCCACCGAAGGGAGTGGGTGAACATGGTCAGGCTTCGATGCAATACCCCTGGCCGCGCCGGGTGGCGATGAGATCGTGACCGAGCTTCTTTCGTATGCTGAAGATGTGAACGTCCACGAGGTTCGAGAGCGTGTCGTCGTTTTCGTCGAAGAGATGCTCGTAAAGCGCCGTGCGTGAAACGACTTCGCCGCGATGGAGCGCAAGGTATTCAAGAATGGCGAACTCGCGCGCCGTGAGCGTGACCGCCACGCCGGCGCGTGTGACCGCGCGGGTGCGCGGGTGGATGACAATGTCACCCAGCGCAATCTGGGGCTTGGCCTGGCCCTTCGAGCGTCGGATGAGCGCGCGCACGCGGGCGAGCAGCTCCGGCAAGTCGAAGGGCTTCACGAGATAATCGTCGGCGCCGGTGTCGAGGCCGCGCACGCGGTCGCTGGTGGCGTCGCGCGCGGTGAGCAGGAGCACAGGCGTCTTCTTTGTCGCACGGAGGCGGGCGAGCATTTCCCAGCCGTCCATCTTCGGCAGCATCACGTCGAGCACGATGGCGTCGTAGTCGTAATCACCGGCCTTGAACGCGCCTTCCAAGCCATCGGCGGCGGTGTCCACGGCGTAGCCCTCCTCGCGCAACGCCTTGGCGAGGTTGCGCTGCAAGCGCGGTTCGTCTTCGACCACCAAGATTCTCATCGTCAGGTTGTGCTGGCCAGGGGCTGGACTTTCACCGGACTCTGAACCGCCTGGTCTGGGTGACTAGTCATGGTGTGACGGCTCGGTAGAATCGCTGGGAAGGCACCGGAGTGACAAGATAATCAGAGAACGCATAGGTGCCACTCGCGCCAACGATGTGCGTCAGGTCGATCCAGTTTTTAAGATCGCCTGAAGCTTGAATCCGATAGTTGACGGAGTTGGTGAGCACAACGTTTACCGCGAACCCGCCTGAGAGGATGGTCGCCACCGTCTGCCCAGGGGTGGTTGTGAGCGTGAGCACGGGCGGCACGACTGTTGCCTTGCGGATCAAGTTGTTGTTGCTGTCGGCGATATACAGATTTCCATTGTCGCCCACCGCGATACCCGTGGGACTGTAAAAACCCGCCGCCGTGCCGATGCCGTCCCCGTTGTAGAGATTGGGGTTGCCTCCCAGGGTGGTCACCACTCTGGTCGGGGTGACCTTGCGGATGGCGTTGTTGTAGGTGTCCCCGACATAAACGTTGCCGGCGGCGTCCACCGCCACGCCAATGGGATAATAGAATTGGGCAGATTGTCCGGTTCCATCGATAAAACCGCGCTGTTGGGGTTTGCCCGCCAGCGTGGTCACGACCCCGCCGGGCGTCACCTTGCGGATGCTGGAGTTCAAGCAGTCCGCCACATACAGGTTGCCCGCGAGATCCAAAGCCGCCCCCTGCGGGCTGTTGAACCGCGCGTTGCCGCCGGTGTCATCGGCGATGCCCGTGTTCAGCGGGTAGCCCGCGAGCGTGGTCACCACGCCGTAGCCGGAGACGACGCGGATCGTGTGGTTGCCGCTGTCCACCACATAAATGGTGTTTCCATTCCGGTCCACGGCGATTCCGTTTGGCTTGTTGAAATAAGCGTAATTTCCGGTTCCGTCCGAACTGCCGGCATAGCCCGGGTAGCCAGCCAGGGTGGAAACGTTACCTGCCGGAGTGATAACGCGGATGGTATGGTTGAATGTGTCGGTCACATAGACATTACCGGCCCCGTCCACCGCGATGCCCTCGGGATAGTAGAAAGACGCGGCGCTTCCCCGTCCATTGGCCGAGCCAGCACTGCCGCTGCCCGCCAATACCGACACCGTGCCTGCCGGAGTGACCTTTCGAATCACATGATTGTAGGTGTCCGCCACGTAAACATTCGTTGAGCCATCCACTGCGACGCCGATGGGACCATAGAGGCCGGTGCTGCTGCTCACCAACGTGGAAAAGGAGTAGATTTGCGCCCTTAGTTCGAACCCGACACAAAGAAGGAGGCAAAAAACCGAAACTCCACTGCGTGAGGATGCACTGAATCTTAAGATGAATTGGGATCGAACTTTTGAAAACATCATGCGTGGTGCTTTTTTAGCGGCGGCAGCCTAGCACGGCAGGATTAAGACAAGATTAAGGCTGCAATCTCGTTTCCAAGGCGCTGGATCGTATCGGAGGTCAGGCCGGAACTCCGGTGGCCGACTATGACGATGCCAGGCAAGTCAGCTTCATTTTCGCTTAACCCCGCCTTAATGCAGCCCATGCCAGTGTTGCGGTATGAGAAGCACAACGCCTCTCACACTGCACTGACTGGCCGTGATTGGCACGCCCGGTGTCGTTGCCGCAAACCAGACAAACCATGAAAACCGTCTCTAAGTTTCGAATCTTTGAAACATTCGCCGCCGCCATTGCCCCCACCCTCGGCACCGTTGCCGCACTCGCAATTGCGATCACGGTCACCCTCGGCACCGGTAAGTTACCTGCCCAGGAACCATCCGGTCCCGGGGCCTTTAACCCGGAGCAGATGCGCGGCCAAATGTTGGAAAGACTCCGCGAAACGTTCGAAGTGAAAGACGACGCGGAGTGGAAGCTGATTTCCGAGCGCATCGCGAAGGTCATGGATGCGCGCCGCGCCACCGGCGGAATGGTCGGCGGGCCGGGATTTGGCGGCCCCGGTGGACCGGGCGGATTCGGCGGCAGGCGAGGCGGCCCTGATGGCGGTCGTCCGCCCGGCGGCGATAACGTGGGCGGACCGGGCGGGCCAGGCGGACCCGGCGGCTTCAACCGTCAGGCCGACCCCGAGGCCGATGCGTTGCAAAAGTCGCTCGAAGCCAAGGCTCCGACCGAGGAAATCAAAGCCAAGCTCGCCAAGCTGCGTGACGTGCGGCGGGCGAAGGAGGCGCAGTTGGAGAAGGCACAGGAGGAACTCCGCCAGATTCTCTCCGTGCGGCAGGAAGCCGGGGCCGTGGTGGTCGGGCTGTTGAAGTAACCCGTGGCGCGCGCAGCCGCCGCCGGCGGGCAGTGGACAAGTCGGCGGCTGTGACGAAACCCCCAACCAGTTAAACCCATGAAAACGCATCTGACCCGCATTTTTCTCGTGACCGTCGTGCTCGGCTGGCAGGCGAGCGCCTCGGCACAAACTTCGCCCGCGCCCGCGAACGCTGCCCCGCCCGCGTTCGCGAAGGCCGCCTCTGAAACCGACAAGGTGCTGCGGCTGAACTTCCGCGGCGTGCCGCTGGAGCAGGTGCTCGACTACTTCGGCGAGGCCGCTGGTTTCGTCATCACGCCGAAGGTGGAAATCGGCGGTCGGGTGACTGTGTGGAGCAGCGACCCGCTCACCCGCGACGAGGCTGTGACTGTGCTCAACTCCGCGCTTGCCCGCAACGGCCTCGGGGCCATCCGCAGCGAACGCACGCTGTCCATCGTCAGTCTCGACGAGGCGAGGCGTCGCAACACGCACGTCCGGCGTGGCGACAACCCGGACGACATCCCGCCCACCGACGATCTCGTCACGCAGATCATCCCGGTGAAGTTCATCAGCGCGCAGCAGTTGCTGGCCAACCTGGAGCCGCTGCTGGCGTCCGCCTCCGGCCTGAGCGCCAACGAGGGCGCGAACGCGCTCGTGCTCACCGACACGCAGGCCAGCGTCCGCCGCGTGGTGGAAGTCGTGAAGGCGCTCGACACGCCCATCGCTGCCTTCTCCGTCGTGAAGGTGTTCGCCCTCAAGTTTGCCGACGCGAAGGCGCTCGCGACCGTGCTCAAGGATTTGTTTGCCGTGGACAACAGCCGCAGCGGCTCCGGTGGCAACCAAGTTCAACAAACCTTCACCGGTGGTCCTAGTGGCGGACCGGTCGGTTTTGGTCCGAATGCTTTCGGTGGCGGCAACGCGGGCAACAGCAGTCGCGGCAGCACCGGCCGCGTCTCCACGCCGCGCGTGGTGGCCGCCGTGGACGAGCGGAGCAATTCGCTCATCGTCACCGCGCCGGAGGAGCGAATGCCGCTCATCGAGGACGTGGTGGAACAGGTGGACGTGCCAGTCGAGGACGTCACCGAAATGCGCGTGTTCAAGCTGAAGAACGCGCAGCCGGAAGACCTGGCGAGCACGCTGAAGAGTCTTTTCCCCGACCCTTCATCGGGCAGCAATCAGGGCAGCCGCGGCGGCCCGCAGTTCGGCGGGCCGGGTGGTTTTCTGGCCGGTGGCAATGCGGCGGCGGATGACGACGGCGCGTCCTCCGGCGCGAGCGAGCGCCGGCTCAAGCAGGGCCGTGTCAATACGGTCGCAGACGCACGCACCGGCTCGCTGCTTGTAAGCGCCACACCGGTCCTGATGAACCAGATCGCCGGCATCATCGCGCAGCTCGACGCCGACCCGGCGCGGAAGCAGAAAGTTTTCGTCATTTCAGTGGAAAACAGCGACCCCGCGCAGCTTCAGGCAATCCTGCAAGGTCTCTTCCCCGCGCTGAATGGCAGCTCGTCATCCCGGCAGAGCACGACCGTCAACGGCACGACCACACGGAGCACCACGACTGGCGGCACGCAAAGCCAGACCTCCCGAACGAGCGGCCAGGCGGGCGGCAGCAGCGGTCCGACGGGGAGTTCTAGTCTGGGTGGGAGCAGTTCCGGCACCGGAGGAGCGCGGTGACAGCTTCCCGGTTGATGATTCGACGCGAACGACTCTAGGGACTTTCCCTGAAGCCAGACTGGCCCGCCTTAATCGAGGCTTAATCGAGACTTAATCAATTCGCGCACAAGCTTCCGCCAATGAAAACGACGCCGGTTTCCAAGTCCATCGTGAGTGTGCTGGAACGGAAGCACAGGCAAGCCCGCGAATTGCATCTGAGCCTTCGGTCGGCGATGCAGCGCATTCTCGCGGCCGGGCGATTCACAAGGTGGCTGGAAGCCCGCGCACAGGGCGGCTTGCCAGCCCAGTCCTTAGCCGTGCCGGAGCTGGATTGGAAGCTTTGCCGTGCTGCGTCCACCGCCCAGCCGGTTTCACGGACTGACTTCCTCGTGACCAAATTTGTCCCAAGGCTGCGGAAGTGCCGCCAGCCCAATTCCCCCACGCAGTATCGGTTGCAAGGATTCCAGCCATGAACACCCTGAATTCGGAAATGAACCTCACGCACCGCACGCACTGGATGCTCGTGGACGACGATGAGCGCGCCCTGAGGCTGATGAAGACGCTCCTTCAGCGCCACTACGAGGTTGAGGTTACGTGCTACCGTGACAGCCTCATGGCGGTGGCAGCATTCAGGTCGGCACCGCACGCATTCGCCTGCATCATCACGGACTTGGAAATGCCGGGCCTGGATGGCCTGGAGCTATGTCGCCTGGTGCATGCGATTGCACCGGCCATGAAGATCTTGCTGGCCACCGGTCGCGGTGATTTCACTTGTGAGGAAGCCACGCATGCCGGTTTCTGCGCCTTGTTACGCAAGCCGTTTCTTCTCAGCGACCTTCTGGGAGCTTTGGAGGCAACGGGCGCTGCGGCAACCGCACCGCCCAAAAGGCAACCGACGATTGGCATTTCAGGTGGCGTGCGATGACCTTCACCATCGCACACACGGAAACCTCGCTGGGCTGGGGCGGGCAGGAAATCCGTATCCTGACCGAGATGGAGGCGTTGCGCCGGCGCGGGCACCGGCTCCTGCTCGCCGCGCCACAGCGAAGCCAGGTGTTTGCCCAGGCGCGTGCGCGTGGATTCGAGCTGCTGGCGCTCGACGACCGGAAATGGAAACTGCCCGCCGCCGTGCTGCGGCTGGCGCATTGGTTCAAGGCGGAGCGGGTGGACGTGGTGTGTCCACACAGTTCGCGCGACGGCTGGCGGGCGGGGCTGGCGGGCCGGCTGGCGGGCGTGCCGCTCATTGTGCGTGCGCGGCATTTCGAAGTGCCAATTGCGAGCCGTTGGGTGAGCCGCGTGGTATATCAGGCGCTGGCGGACCAGCTCGTGACCACCAGCCCCAAAATCACGGAGCAATTCCGGCGCGAGTTCGGCTTCACCGAGGCGCGCGTAAGCACGATTCCCACGGGCATTGATCTCGACGTCTTTTCACCGGCCGGCATCAGGGCCGAGTTCCCCGCGCGCCCGGGCCAGGCCGGCTGGCCGCTCGTCGGCCTGGTGGCCGTGCTGCGCCAGGCCAAAGGGCATGTGACGCTCGTGCGCGCGGCGCGGCGGCTGCACGACCAGGGATTTCCGGTGCGGCTGCTGCTGGTGGGCGACGGGCCATCGAAGCGGCCCATCGAGGAGGAGATCGCGAAGTTGCAGTTCCACGAGGCCGTGCAGTTCACGGGACACCGGAGCGATGTTCCCGCCATTCTCCGCGCGCTGGATGTGCTGGCGATTCCGTCATGGCACGAGGGCATCCCGCAGATCGCGTTGCAGGCCCTGGCCTGCCAGATCCCGGTGGTGGGCAGCGATGTGGGCGGGATTCCCAGCGTTATCGAAGCCGGTGTGACCGGGCGAATCTTTGCCGTCGGAGACGACGCGGCGCTTGCGATGGCCATCCGTGAAACGTGCGAGAATCACGCGGCGACGCGCGCGATGCAGGAGCGTGGTCGCACGCAGGTGGAGGAGCGGCACGGCGTGGAGCAGATGGCGGACGCGGTAGAGCAGTTGTATCGCCGGTGCCTGGGTGGTAGCCCCGGCCTCTGCGAACGGACACGCACATCGCATTGATGGCGTCGGTTCAGGCCGGGGAGTGCTGTGCGGTGACATCAAGGTTCAATTCCTGGCGGAGCCCGCCGCGAAGCGGCCGATGAAAGGTTCCAATCGAGCCGCCAGGTTCGCGAACTCCAGCCATAATCGTCTTAGAAAGGTAGCTGAAAAGAATTGAGCATGAAACGAAGCGTCGAAGCGTTCGGCGACCTTCTGATGAAGGCGCCGGTTGCCTGGTTCACCGTGATGACAACCTTGCATCGCGTCGCCTTTCTTGGTCTGGCCTTGATCGCCTCCAGTTGCACGACGATCCCCAAGTATGAACGTCCGGCCGCGTCGGTCGCGGGACAATATCCGGGCATTAAGCAAACCGATGAAGGCCGCACCGCGGAGATAGCCTGGCAGATTTTTTTCGCTGACGAACGTCTCAAAAAGCTGATCGAACTGGCGCTGAGCAACAACCTCGACCTGCGGGTGGCCGTGCTCAACGTCGAACAGAGCCGCGCGCAGTATCGTATCACGCGAGCGAAGTCGCTCCCCATCGTGAATGCCGGTGGCAGCTACACACGCTCGCACGCGAGGGATGTCACGTCCGATCAGTGGAGCGCCAGTCTGGGAACGACCGCTTATGAACTAGACTTGTTTGGCCGCGTGCGCAGCTTGAACCAGCAGGCATTGGAAAAATACTTCGCAACCGAAGCAGCCCGGCACAATGCGCAAATTTCGATCGTTGCCGCCGTGGCGGGGGAATACTTCGCGCTGCGTCAGGCCGAAGAGCAGACGCGATTGGCACAGCAGACGCTAAAGGCGGTGCAGGAATCCTACGAGCTCAACAAGGCTACTTTTGCCGCCGGGGCGAGCAACGAATTGGATTTGCGCACGGCGGAAGGCCAGGTGCAGACGGCGAAAATCAATGTGCTGACTTACGAACGCCTGTCGGCGCAAGCGGAGAACGCCTTGGTATTGCTGGCTGGCCAATCGCTCCCGACCGACCTGCCCGCGCCACGCTCGTTCAACGACACCGATCTTCTGGCTGAAATTCCAGCCGGACTGCCTTCCGAACTGGTGCAGCGACGCCCGGATATTCTGGAGGCCGAGCACATCTTGAAGGCCGCCAAAGCAAACATCGGTGCGGCCCGCGCCGCGTTCTTTCCCACCATCAGCCTGACTGCGTCAGTCGGTTCGACCAGTTCTCAACTCGCACAACTTTTTGGTTCAGGCACGGGCGTGTGGAGTTTCTCGCCGCAAGTGACCGTGCCGATTTTCACCGGCGGCCAGAACCGCGCGGATTTGGACGCGGCGAAGATCAGCGCACGCATTGAAGTGGCCAATTACCAGAAGGCAATCCAGACCGCATTTCGCGAAGTGGCCGATGCGCTGGCTGGCAACAGCGCCTACACGATTGAACTCAGGGAGCGAACCGTGTTGGTCGCCGCACAACAAAAGCGCTATGACCTCGCCAATTCCCGATTCCGAGCGGGCGAAGACAATTACCTGACGGTGCTGTCCGCGCAGCAGGATCTTTACAACGCGCAGCAAGGAATGCTGCAAGCCCAATACAACAAACTCACCAGCCAGCTTTCGCTCTACCAAGCACTGGGCGGCGGTTGGAAGTAAATATGGCCCATGGAAGCATGAAACTGAACGCAACCATCTCACCCGCCCTGGAGGAAACAATCTGGGTGAACCGCCTCGATGCAACACATGCTTCAGGTCGCTTCAAGGTCCATTGCGGCGTTCCGCCTCCGTCAAGCGTGCATTCCCCTGATTTACGTGTCACGAAAGCACTTCGCACGCTCGCGACCACGCTCACGGTGGTTGCACTGCTGGCCATCACTGGATGCAAGCGGCCCGGTGGTGGCGCAACTACCTATGTAACCGCACCCGCTAGTCGCGGCGATCTGGTGCAGCACGTCACAGCCAGCGGCACGTTGAGCGCGGTGGTGAGTGTGGACGTGGGCAGTCAGGTTTCCGGCAAGATTTCCGTCTTAAAGGCCGACTACAATTCGCCGGTGAAGAAAGGCCAACTGGTCGCGGAAATTGACCCGACCATTTATCAAGCCGTGCTGCGCCAAAGCGAGGGCGAACTCGCCAGCGCCCAGGCCAATGTCACGCTCAAGCGCCAGAATCTAGAGCGGAAGAAAACGCTCGTTCCCGTGCGCGCGGCGTCGCAGTTGGATTTGGATCAAGCCGTTGCGGAACTGGCGCAGGCCGAAGCTACGGTCACCATCAAGCAGGCCGCCCTGGAAAGCGCCCAGGCAAATCTCGGCTACTGCAAAATCACCGCGCCGGTGGATGGTATTGTCATCGCGCGCAAGGTGGACCTCGGCCAGACGGTAAATGCGGCAATGAGCACGCCGGTGCTGTTCACCGTCGCGCAGGACATCACCAAAATGAATATCAGTGCTTCTGTATCCGAGGCGGACATTGGGCAGGTCAAGGAAAGCCAGTCGGTGGACTTCACGGTGGATGCTTTTCCCGACGAGGTTTTTCAGGGCACGGTCATGCAGGTCCGAAAATCGCCCACGACAACCCAGAACGTCGTTACCTATGAGGCCATCATCACGGTGGACAACCCGGAGCAGAAATTATTCCCGGGCATGACGGCGGACGTTTCCATTCTCGTTGCGGAACGAAAAGCCGTTTTGAAAATTCCCAATACCGCGTTGCGCTTCACGCCGCCCGAGGGCGCGCAGTTCGAGGCCGTTGCCGGCGCTCCCTCCGCTGGCGGGGACTCGCCGCCCGCGCCCGACGGCAAACAAAAACTTCCCCCCTTGCCTCCCGGTGGAAAACCACCGGCCAGCTTTTCGCCTCCCGGTGGCCTGGGCGCGGCCGCCGTCCCGCAACCCAAGCTGGCCCGCAATCAAAGACTGGTCTACACGACCAGCGCCGATGGAACAAAGCTCAAACCCGCCATTGTCAAGGTCGGCATCACCGACGGCGTGGACACGGAAGTCCTGGAGGGTTTGTCCGAGAACACCGCCGTCGTGACCTCGAATCTTTCTCCCGCCAGGAAAGCCGGCGGCTTCGGCGGCCCGCCCCCGCAAGGCCCACAATGAACGCCACGAGCACACCGGTCATCCAGCTTCGCGACCTGGCCAAGACGTATCAAACCGGCGAAGTCGAGGTGAAAGCCGTGCGCGGCGTCACACTCGACATTCAGCGCGGCGACTTCGTGGCCATCATGGGCGCGAGCGGCTCGGGCAAATCCACGTTGATGAACACGCTCGGCTGTCTCGATCAGCCGACGGGCGGAAATTATCTGCTCGATGGCATCGCCGTCGCGGGGCTAAGCCGGAAAGACCTTGCCAAATTGCGGAACAAGAAAATCGGTTTCGTTTTCCAAAGCTTCAATCTGCTTGCGCGCACCTCCGCGCTGGAGAACGTCGAGCTGCCGATGTTTTACAGCAATCCGCTGATTTCGTTGCGCGACCGGCGGCAACGCGCGATGCAGGCGCTCGAACAGGTTGGGCTGGGCGACCGGCAGGGGCATCACCCCAGCCAGTTGTCCGGCGGGCAGCAGCAGCGCATTGCCATCGCCCGCGCGCTGGTTAATCGCCCGGAACTGGTGCTCGCCGATGAGCCGACCGGCAATCTCGACACCCGCACCAGCATCGAAATCATGGGGCTGTTTCAGGAACTCAACGAATCGGGCATCAGCCTTGTCATGGTGACGCACGAACTGGACATCGCTGCTTACTGCAAACACATCGTCGTCATGCGCGACGGGTTGGTCATCAGCGACACGCTCAACGAAAACCGGCGCTCGGCGCGCGAGGAAATCACCCGGCTCGACCACGCCCAGCGACAAGCAAAACTGGCCTGAGCTATGTTCAACCTGATTCTGATTCTATTTAACCGTGCTTGGCAGACAGCGGTGATTGCCCTGCGCGCGTTGCGCCGGAACAAAATGCGCTCCACCCTCACCGCGCTCGGCATCATCATCGGCGTCGCCTCCGTCGTGGCGATGGTGGCGGTCGGCAACGGCGCGCAGGCCCGCATCACCAGCCAGGTTTCCGCCCTCGGCCAAAACCTCCTGTCCGTTTTCGCGGGCAGCAAAAAATCCGGCGGCGTGCAATCGGGTCTCGGCAGCGCCAGCGCGCTGACATTGGCCGACGCGGATGCCATCGGACGCGAAGTCGCCGACGTGGCCGGCATCAGCCCGGAAATCTCCACCAGCGCCCAGGCGATCGCCAACGGGCGCAACTGGTCCACCACGATTGCCGGCGAGTCGCCTGATTACCTGAAAATCCGCGACTGGAACCTCGCCTCCGGCTCGATGTTCACGGACCGCGAAGTGCGCAGCGCGGCCAAGGTCGCGGTCATCGGCTCAAAGACGGCGAATGAGTTGTTTGGCGCACTGAACCCGGTTGGCCAGAGCGTCCGCATCAAGAACATGCCGTTCGTGATCATTGGATTGCTCGAAAGCAAAGGCGCGGGCATGGGCGGCGCAAACCAGGACGACCGCATTATCATTCCCTACACCACCGCAATGAAACGCATCACTGGCGACAAATACCTGCGCTCGGTGAATGTGCAAATCGCCAGCTCGGAACGCATGGAAATCGCCCAGCAACAGATCACCGCGCTCCTGCGCCAGCGCCATCGCCTGACCGAAGGACGCGAGGATGATTTCAATATCTTCAACCAGAAGGAAATTGCGGACACGGTGAATTCCATCTCCACGGTCATCACCTTGCTGCTTGGTTCAGTCGCCGGCATCTCGCTCTTCGTCGGCGGCATCGGCATCATGAACATCATGCTCGTCAGCGTCACCGAACGCACCCGCGAGATCGGCATCCGCATCGCCGTCGGCGCACAACCGGGCGACATCCGGCTGCAGTTTTTGATCGAAGCCATCACCTTGAGCCTGTTTGGCGGATTAATTGGCGTGCTGTGCGGCGTGGGCGCGTCCCATCTGGTGGGAGTCGTCGCGAATTTTAAAGCGATCGTTTCCACGGGTTCGATCTTCCTGGCGTTCGGAGTCAGCTCGGTGATCGGAATTTTCTTCGGCTTTTATCCCGCGCACAAGGCTGCCGCCCTCGATCCGATAGTGGCGCTGCGTTATGAATAGGATGCAAGGAAATGAATATGCCTCCGAAGTAGTCAAAGGCACGCCGCTGGTGTTGCCCTTCTCTTTCTGGCGCGGCCACTAGCCCCTGTGGTTTGAGCATGGTGCTGCATCGAGCGCCGCCCTACTTTAAGATTCAGGCGATCTTAATGCTGGCTTAATGTCGGCTTAATCCCAAACAGGTTAGTTTCCATTCAAAAATGAACTTCTCCGAACAGTCTTGGCCCTTCGGACTGCGGATTTGTCACCGTCTTCTCGATCCAAATGCTACTCGCTGCTACCACAACGATAGCCAGATGGTTGTGTCCTAGTTATGGACTGTGTTGACAAACCAGACGAATTCCTTCTCCGCAGCCGATTTCGTCCGGCGTTCAACGCTCAGGCAGCGGTTCATTAGAATGCATCTTTAGTAGATTCAACTCTGGTGATGATTGCGGTTGGAAGACCCAATGTAATGCCCATGAATAGGCCGATTCGCTATGCAGCGGAAACAAGTCCGTCGCACAGAACCACCCAGATGCTACGGAAAGTCTGCTTCGCGATTTGCTTCGTGGCGGTGCTGCTACAAAGTGCGTGCATTGGGCCGCACCCGTCGCCAACCAATTCCAACGTCGAATCGACAGCATTTTTAACTGCCGCCATCGCGCCGCTGTTTAGAGATGTGGACGACTTTGCGGCCAGATTGACAGTTGAAACGCACGGTCAGCTAGCCACGAACTCAATTCCGCCATTGAGAGGTGAGTTGTTTGGGCAGAATGGGCACTTGCTGTTCATTCCGATCGCCAAGGAAAAGTGGCGGGGTTTGCATGGCGTGGCCCCAGGAGTGCGCTTTCTCTGGAACAGTCAGTCCAACGGAATGTTCGTTCTAAACGAACCACTGCAAGGCTACGCACCCGTGTTAACGAGCGCTGATTCGGTCAGTAATTCGAATCCTGAATCAATTCTATTGGGCACCGCAACTCTCAATGGCCAATACTGCCAGAAGTGGCTTGTCACGAGCTTCGCCGGTAAAGGGGCTGCGAACGTCTTCACCGTCAAGCGTGCAACAGCGTTAAATCATTTCCCAATCACCATTCAATCTTGGAACGGTTTAACCGGTTTGACGGTGACACTTTCCAACATACGGCTCCAACCACTGTCAGCTGACCTGTTTGTCGTTCCGAACGCCTTCACGCGTTACACCGATCTGGAAAGGATTACTACCGAACTGATGACGCGGCAGAGTTCCATGATGCCAAGAACGATGGGTGAGAAGTCCGAGCGGATGCCGGGCGGGCCGGCTGGCGGCCCACGGTAAAGAATCTCATGCTGACGATAATCTGACCGCAACAAATGTCTAGATGGCAGTTTGCGCATGGCACCGCTGCAGCAGCCGCGCGCGGATAGCTGGCCATCTTCACTGACGCGAAATTCTTGGATTCCAATTACGCAATTGCTCCTTTGGCTGCGTCTCGGGCTAAGCTTAATTTTTGCACTAACTACAAAACTGTTGACATTGCGACACTTTTCCGCGTGTATGGGTGCCGTATCTGTTAACACAGAACATGCATATGAGGATCCTGTCAACAATCGTGGCAATATCTCTAGCAGTAATTGGAATTCGCTTGATTGTCGTTCCGGCGCATAGGATTGATCCGCCTCAAATCCTTGAAATGGAACCTACACCCACGACATTCGGTTCATCCACATTCTGGGATGGCTCTGAACCATTAAGCGGCCATTCTATCGGTCTTCCACTTCGCACGCTGGCCGAGGCGGAAGCCGAAGTCGCCCGTCTGCGCGCCGACCTGGCCCGCATCACCGAACGGCGTGACGTCCTTAAAAATCGTTGGGCATCCTCTCCCTGGCGTGAACGACCGCTCCGCCCTCATCCAGCGCCTGGCCGCCGAGCAAACATATCACAATGGAGTGCGTCAAAGGGTTCTTGTGAGGTAGACAAGTATGTTCTAGAAAGTATTCGATTCGTTCTCGGGTGAAAGCGATTCTGAGCAGCGCCCAGTTGTTGGGGCTGAAGTTTCCACGGCACTGATCAGTTGCATCCCGGACGGGAGTTTGATCATCATTTTCTTAGCGTCACGCCAAGCAAAGCATGACTTCAAAACGCTCAGCAGCCGACAAAGCCCCGTCGGAGACCAACGAGAATTCCTCATCGGCGTCCAAGCGGAGGATTCTTCTCGTAGATGACCACCCGATGACCCGGGCCGGCCTCGTAGGGAACATTAACCGCCAGCTCGACCTAGTGGTTTGTGGCGAAGCGGGCAATCCAGCCGAGGCCATAGGACTGCTGTCCTCGCTGAAGCCCGACTTGATGATGACGGGCATGTGCATGTCAGGCCGCAGCGGGATTGAGTTCATCAAGGACGTTCACGTCGTGGCGGCGAAGTTGCCAATCCTCGTTTTCTCATTACAAGACGAATTGCTTTACGCGGAGCGGGCGATACGCGCTGGAGCGCGAGCCTATCTCATGAAGGACGCGACGGTTGCGAAGACACTCGAAGTCATCCGCCTTGTCTTGGACGGACAGGTGTATGTTAGCCCTCGGATTTCGGCCCAGCTCTTCAGCGCCATGACGGGCCGCCAGTCGAGCAATTCTGCCTCGCCCATCAGAAAGCTTTCCGACCGGGAATTTGAGGTGTTTCGACTGCTCGGGAGCGGCAAGAGCACCCGGGAAGCGGCGATGGCGTTGCACTTGAGCCCTAAAACGGTGGATGCGCATCGCGGGAGCATCAAGCGGAAGCTCCAGATCAAGGATGCTGGGAGCCTCGTCCGGCATGCGGTGCGCTGGGTGGAGACGCAGTCCGTGGAGCAATAGCACAACGTGGGATCAACGTGTGCCCTGGGATTTGGCTTTGACATGAACAACGAGAGGCGTAGAACAAACGGCAGGCCTCAACGACACACTTCACGGTGGTCGGGCAGCCCAAGAATTCGGGTTTTAGATTCGGATAGCAGTACGTTCTTCAGAGGGGTTCCCCACCCCCACCTCCTTGGCGTCTGCTATCCGAGTCGTTTCCCCCCGCCTGTTCTCCTGCGCTCAGCTCGAAAATTGGTTTGAGCGCTCCCGTTTCCGTGTTACGAAAGCGCGTGTCAATTTCGCTGGCCCAAATTCTGTATGTGGAAGACGAGCCGGCCACGGCGGCGGTCATCAAGCTTGAATTGGGGCAGGCCAGCGTGGCGGTCACGACCGTTTCCAACGGCGAGCAGTGCCTGGCGCTCGCCCGCAAGCAACGATTCGACCTCATCCTGCTCGACCAGCAGTTGCCCGGCATGGATGGGCTGGAAATCTGCCGCCGCTTGAAAAGTGACGACGACTTGCGCGACCTGCCGGTCATCTTTTTCACCGCGTTTCCCAATCAGGCCCAGGAGCGCGAGGCGCAGCGGCTCGGAGCCGCAGACTACCTGCTCAAGGGGATTCAGTCGCCCCGGCTTGTCGCCCGCATCCTCGCCGAGGTGGAATTGGCGCGGGATCGCACCAAGCGCTTTTCGAGAAAGTTGGTTCAGAGACCCAGCGGGCAAACCACCCCGCCACCTGCCACGGGTTAATGCCCTTTCCCTGACCATCTGCTCATCGTGAAAGCCTGACCCTTAAGGAGGAACAGGGTGTAGCACATGGAGCAGAAGCCAGGCAACCAGCCCGCCTACCCCTGCAAACGAAGCCGAGGCTGGATCGAATTGCGGCGTTGAACCTCGATGCCAAACACATTCCGATGGTTGTGGACGAGCACCGCCTTCTTCGCTTTCAAATGCTGGAGCAGCGTTTCCACGTTGGAAAGCGACATGTATCCCCGGGTGGCGTCACCTTTGAGAAGTTTGTAGTGGACGAGTCGTTTCCCCACCTCCCCAATATGGCAGGTTCCACCTTCCAGTTTCCAGACCTGACCCGCTTCGATTGACATGCGGGAAGTTGGCTTTTTGACCTTCATGATCGGTGGCAAGAAGTGTTAGGGGTGAGGTGCTGTATACAGCCCGAGCTTTCAACAGCTTCGGTGAACGGAGTTCAAATGTCAGTTGGAAGATTTTCCGGCGGGTGCTAGGTTGGGTGGACATCAACCGCTGGGCGCTGAGGATTGCACTCCATTAACTTTGTTACAATTTTCGCTACTCCTTCCCGCTCATCGCTCATCGTCAAACAGGGCACAACGAGCACACGCCATGAAGCCCATACACATTCTCCTCGTTGATGACGATGACAACGTCGCAGCCATGACCCAGCGGGCACTCACCTACTTCGGCTACACGGTTACTCGCGCTCTCAATGGCCGCGAGGCACTGGCCATTTACGACCCGCAGGTCATTCATCTCGTGCTCACGGATCTCGTCATGCCAGAGATGGGCGGGATCGAATTGACTGCGGCCTTACGCAAGGCGCACCCGACGGTGAAAATCATCACCATGTCCGGTGGTAGCGGACACTCCTCCCCGGAAATGCATTTGGACGAAGCCCTGAGCGCTGGCGCGACGAGGACGCTGATCAAACCATTTTCGCTGGAAGAACTAAAACGCACCGTCGAGGAATGCCTGGCGGGAGCGTAGGCTGGAGGCCCCACGGACTGTTCCCTTTGTCACACCGGTGTCTCCTTGCCTCGCAACACGCGCGGCACCATCTGGAGCAGATTGTCCGCGCTGAAGGGCTTGTGGAGAAACGCTTGCACCCCCAGTTCCTCCCGGACGGTGGACGCCGAGAGTGCGTCCGAGCCGCTGGCCGCGATCACTTTGAGCCCCGGCAGGATGGAACGTATCGCAATGGCGGCTTTCCCGTTCATGACCGGCATGTCCATGTCCGTGATCAGCAGTTGCAGTTCGGCCCGGTTCTGGGCACAGGCAAGGACCGGCAAGGACCGCCTGCGCACCGTTGCTCGCGGTCACGACGCGGTAGCCATAAGCCTGGAGGGTTTGCGTCGCGATGCTCAGGATGGCCGCCTCGTCATCGGCCACGAGCACTAGCTCTCCGTTGCCCATCGGCAGCGCGGGGGGGAGCGGAGTCAGCGACCGTGGCGGCGCTGGCTTCTTGCGCGGGCAGATAATCGGCCACGCGCATGAGCAACTCGACCTGCGCAGGGCAGCCGTTAGGAATTGGTAATAGCGTAGGTGATGAAGCCGCAGATAAGCACCATGCACAGGAGGGCTGCCAGGAACACGCCGTCGGCAACGCGTTCGACACGGTGCATCCGGCGTCGGCTGCGCGTCCGCAAGGCCCAGTAGGACAAGAGGTAGGAGACAAGGATGAGGAGCGAGTCTGCCGCCAGTGGATCCACCTTGCTGGTGGTAATCACCACCCGGAGCATGCCGATCACCGTCAGGCAGACTCGCCGAGCCGAACCGGATGAGCGCGTCGTGCAGCACCCCGAAGAACGCATAGTCATCATCCACCGGCAGAAGATTGGTCATCGCGTCAGTCTCACGGTGAAACCGTTCCTTGCAACACTTCATGCACCGTGCGGATCAGGTCGTCAGCGCTGTAGGGCTTGTGCAGGAACGCCTGGACGTCCAGGCCCTTCAGCTTTGTCGCCTCGGAAAGCGAGTCCGAACCGCTGGCGATGACGACCGGCACGCGAGGCAGGACGCTGCGGATTGCGCGAATCGTGGCCTTGCCGTCCATGATGGGCATGGCCATGTCTGTGAGGAGCAGCCTTAGTTCGGTCAAGTTCTGCGCGCATACGCCCAAGGCTTGCGCGCCGTCACTGGCTGTCAGAACCCGGTAGCCAAAGGCCTGGAGCGTCTGCTGCGCGATGCTACGGATGGCGGCCTCGTCGTCCACCACAAGGATGAGTTCGCCCTGCCCCATCGGCAGTGCTGGGCGTTTGGCGGCGTCGAATGCCACCGCATCGGGCAAGGCGGGCAGATAAACACTGAATGTGGTCCCTTTTCCCACCGTGCTGTCCACGGTGAGGAAGCCGCCGTGGTCCTTGACGATATTCTGGACCGTGGAGAGGCCCAGCCCGGTGCCTTTGTCCGGTGCCTTGGTGGTGAAGAACGCGTCGAAGATGCGGGCGCGCACTTCCGGGGGCATCCCGGTGCCGGTGTCCGTCACGGTCAGCAGCACATACGGGCCGGGTCTGGCATCGGGAGACAACCCGGCACCGGCGGTATCCAGGTGGACGTTGCCGGTGGTCAGCCTGAGCGTGCCTCCGGTGGGCATGGCGTCCCGGGCATTGACGCAGAGGTTCAGAAGAATCTGATGCAGCTGCGTGGGATTGCCCAGCAGCGTCCAGGTCTCGATGGCGACATTGGTGCGGATTTGAATGGACTTGGGGAAGGTGTGCTGGGCGATGTCCAGCATCTCCTTGACCAAATGCTTGGGCTGGACGAGGCCGCGCTCGCCTTCGCTACCCCGGGCGAAGGTGAGGATCTGCTTGACCATGCCGGCCCCGCGCAGGGCGCTCTCATAAATCGTGTCGAGGACCCGCCCCACGTCGGCGTCCTTGCAGGTCATTTTCAAGAACTCGCTGGCCATGACGATGGGCGCGAGGGCGTTGTTGAGATCGTGGGCGATGCCGCCGGCCAGCGAGCCAATGGCCTCCATGCGCTGTGCGCGGAGGAACTGCGCCTCCAGTTGCTTGCGTTCCGACACTTCCCGTTTCAGCTCTTCCAAGGCCCGGTCTGCCTGCTCGCGGTTATGCACGGCGTCCTCCATCATGTTCAGCGCAGCAACTTGCGACGCTTCCAATTCCCGGGTCCGGTGCTGGACCACTTGCTCCAGATTGCCAAGGATGAGCTTGGATTCCTCCCGCAACCGCCATTTCTCGGCCAGCGCCCGGGCCAGTTGCAGCACCTCAATGGTGTCGAAGGGTTTCTTCAGGATGAGCAGGCGGTCCAGCGGCTTCAGCTCTTCCAGCACCTCCTCCCAGGAACAGTCCGCGAACGCGGTGCAGATCACGATTTGCAGTTCCGGGCTGGCCTGCCAGATGCGCTTGGTCGTTTCCACCCCGTCCCAGCCCGGAGGCATGCGCATGTCCACGAACGCCATGGCGTAGGGCCTGCCTTCCACCAGGGACCGCTCCACCATCTGCACGCCCTCCTCGCCTTGGGACGCGGCATCTATCTCGAACATCACGTCCAACTTGATGCCAAGAAACTTGGCCTCGGCTGCGGCCAGGGCCGCGTCTTCGCCCGCCGGCGCGCTGAGTATCTTGCGATAGTCGGCGTGGATGGATTGGTTGTCGTCCACGACCAGGATGCGCCGGTTGGGGGTCACTATGGGAGGGTTCATGGTCATGCCTTGTGGTTCTGCAACGGCAGTTCCAGAGTGAACATCGCGCCGAGACCCAGGCCGCCGCTGTGGACGGTCAGCCGGCCGCCCAGTTCCTTCGCCGCCAGCACGCCGCTATGCAGCCCGAAGCCGTGGCCGTCCGTCTTGGTGGTGAAACCGTGCTGAAAAATCCGGGTCAGGTTCTCCGGTGCGATGCCGACCCCGTTGTCAATGACCGCAATCTTCACCCCTGCGGAGCCATTCACGCTAACGCGCACGATCAGCTGCTTGTCCCGGGTGGTTTTGGCCAGCGCATATTTGGCATTGTTCACCAAGTTCACCAGAATCTGCAGCACCTTGTGCCGGTCCGTGACCACCGGCGACACCGGAGAGATTTCCCGGATCACCTGCACTTCGTGCCGGTCAAAACCGGCGGCATTGATGCTGAGCGCGTCCTCGACCAGTTCCGCCACGGCGAGCGTCTCCATGACCCCGGAGCCGCGCGCATGGCGCTGCTGTGTCGCGACGATCTCCTTGATGTGCTCAATGTTCTTCCGCAGCACTTCCAACTCCTGCAACATGCCCTGCTGCGGCTCGGCCAGATGCTCGATCAGCTTGAGCAGATAATCCGGCAGTTCCTTGCCGCGCGGGTCGTGGGCGAGGAACGCGGGCAGGTCGTGAGCGTGCTCACGCAGGAGCAGGGCCACGGTCTTGAGACCGCCGGCCCGCGATTGGCGGACCTTCCCGGCCACCACCTCTGCCGACACGCTGACGCTGTTGAGCACGTTGCCCACGTTGTGCAGAACGCTGGTGGCCACCTCCGCCATGCCCGCCTGGCGGGAGGTCTGGATCAGGCGCTGCTGCGCCTCGCGCAGCTCGATTTCTGCCTGTTTGCGCCCGGTGATGTTCTCGTGCGCCACGACGACCCGCACCGAGCCGGTGCCGGGAAAGCGCGTGACGCGCCCCACAAACCAGCGCTGCTCCGTCGGCGAGTGACACGGGTATTCCAGTTCGAAGAGTTCCTGCTCCCCGCTCATAACCGCCCGGATGCCAATGCCGAACGCCGCCGCATCGGGGGCGACCGGCCGGGCCCCCGCGTCGCACACGGCGAGGTAATTGGCCCCAATCTGGGCCGAGGGTGCCGGGGCCGGATTCGCCTCGCCGAACTGCTGCCAGGCCAGGTTGGTGGCGAGGATTTTCCCGGTGGCATCCAACACGCAGATGTGGGCGGACAGGGCGTTGATGGTGGATTGCGCAAAGCTCTCTGCCTGGGTCAGAGCCTCCTTGGCCCGCTGGTGCCCGGTGATTTCCAGCCGCAATTCATGGGTGCGCTCGTCCACCCGCTGTTCCAGCCGTACGTTGACTTCCCGCAAGGACAGTTCCTGGCTCTGGATCTGGGCCAGCATCTCGTTGAACCGGTCCACCAGGCTGCCCAGCTCGTCCTCCCCGTGCTTGGTGGCGCGCAAGGCGTAGTTTTTCTCCGTCGCGACCCGGCTGGCGGTTTGCGCGAGGCCGAGGATGGGTTCCGAGATCACGCGTTGCAGCCGCGTGGCCAGCAGGTAGGCCGCCACGGCGGACAGCAGCAGGACCACACCGGCGATCATGGCGTAGCGCGCGTTGCGTTCGTCCCGTTCCCCCAGGTCCGAGGCGATGTAGAGCGTTCCGACCCGCTCGCCCGCCAGCGTGATGGGCTGAAACGTGTCCAGCCGGTCCTGGTGGAAATGGCTGACTTCGTGCCCGGCAGCCGGCCAGGAAAACCCGCCCGGCTGTCGGCTGCGCTCGAAAGTGGCAACCCGCGTGCCGGACTTGTCAAAGACGGCCGCCGCCAGGATATGCGGATGCCCCCGCATCGTCATCAATGTCTGGTCCATGGCCTTGGCGTCGTTAAAGGCGAGGCCCGGTGCGAGGTTGTCATCAAACACGTCCGCAAAAATCGCGAAATCGCGGACCATCGTCTGGCGGAACGTGACCTGTTCATAGGTGATGAAGCCGATACAGGCCAGCAGCAGCGCCACCATGCCCGTCAGCATGATGATGCCCACGAGCTTGTGCTTGATCGGGAGATCGCGAACGGAGGTCATAGCCGGGCAGGTTACAGCTTTGGCTTCACCACCCGGGCCAGCCGCAGCAGTTGGGAGCTGATCTTCAGTTGTGCGCGTTCGGCGGAGTTCAGGTCAATTTCGAACCGCACCTTGTCCTCTTCGAGCACGAACCGGATCGTGCCTCCGCGCAGAAGGAACGTGTCCGACTCCCCCACGCCGAGCACCGCGCCTTCCTTGAGCGCGGCCTCCAGGACCTCCACCCGGTTCGCCTCCGCGGCGCTGATGAACAGCACATGCAGGCCCTTGATCTCGGCCAGCGAGCCGATCAATTTGATCTGGATTCCGCGCCCGTTGACTTTGCGCTCCTTGACCATTTCCGCCAGCACCGTGCCGAAGGGATTGTGCCCCATCACGCCAATGACAATCGGGGCATTGGCGTCGGCAAACTTCGCTTCGGGCCACTCGACGAACTTGGTGAAATTGTAGAGGAACGCGGCCTTGACCTGGTATTCCTTCGCGACCGCCGGTTCGGCGGGGTTTGCCGGCTGGCCGTGCCAGAGAAAGGTGGCCAGGAGCAGCGTCACCAGCCCGCGCAGCATCCCCCGGTGCCAGCCGTAGGGCAGCAACAGCCAGCCCAGAGGTGGCGGCGTTGAATATCGGAGTTCCATCTTTGGTTCGGAGCCAGCCATGGTTCAAAAGCGCCAGGTGACACTGCCCAGCACGGTGCGGGGGACTTCCGTTCGGAGGGTGGTCCGGTTGCTGTAGGATTCCGGATGCTGGTTGTCCAGCAGGTTCTGGCCCCGGATGCTCATTTCGAGCGTTTGCGTGGGCCGCCAGGTCACTCCTAGATCAAACCGGACGTAGGCTGCCACCGGCACCCGTCCCGCGCTCGTCACCGAAGTGACCCGATCCACGAAGTAGGCTGCTCCGTTCAGCTCGAAATGATGTGGCAAGGCAAGATCTGAGCGAAGCTGGAATTGTTGCTGCGGGCTTTCCGCTTCAGCATCTGGATTAGGCCGCAGATGCATGCGCAGCCAGGTGTAGCTCCCCGTCAACCGCCAATGCTCCGTCATCTGCCAGCGCGCGGTCAGCTCCGTGCCATAGGTCTCGCCCTCCTTGTTATTCTGGAAAGTGGATGGGACGAGCACATGAGGTGGGGCCGGGCTGCCCTCGAATCGCGGGGGATCGGCCACCGTCGCCAGCAAGCTGTTGTAAACATTGTAAAAGGCGGCCGCCTCCAGCGACAGCCGTCGGACCGGTTCAATCCGATAGCCGAGCTCATACGCGATCAACTTTTCCTCGTCCGCTCCGGGATTTCCAAAAATCGAAACCAGACCTCCAGGGAAGGCGGCGGCATTCACGCGAATGTCCCGCTCGGCGAGCGACGGCGTCCTCACGGACCGCGAAACAGCAGCCCAGACGGTCTGGTGTTTGCTCGGCGTCCAAAGCAGCCGGGCACTGGGCTGAATCTCGATCCCAGTCAGATCGTTATGTTCGAACTTGGAACCGAGCGTTAAGTGCAACCGGTCAGGCACCAACGTGAGGTCATCCTGCAAAAAGGCGCTGAAGAGCTGGAGCCGGCGGCTCTCCGGGGTCAACGTAGCAAAGAAACTGGGGGTTACCTGCAGGGAAGCGAGGCGATACCCGGCTCCCCACAGCAGGTCGTTGCGCTCGCCCAGCGCAAACCGGTGCTGCAAATCAATGTCGAACGTATCCTGCGACAATGTCTCGAGGCCGTCGTCCTGTTTAAGGTGATCGAAGTAGGTCTGAACCGTGAGCTGCGATGTCTCCGAAAAAGTGCGCGTCCAGCGGCCCAGCAGGTTGCCTCCGGAGTTGTGTGCGACCAGGTTCATGGACTGGGTGAAGGGCGCAGTCTGAGTAGGTTGCTGGATGTTCACTCCGGCGGCGGTGCGGTAGTAGTCCCCTTGCAACGTCAGGTTGTTTTCGGTCGTGGGTTCCCAATCCAGGCGCACGCCGCCGCGAATGGAATTCCAGTCGTCCGGCGCAGTTCTGCGCGTGGAATCCACGAGCCCGTCCCGGTTGAAATACTTCATATACGCACGGTAAAAGAAGTTCGTGCCGAGCTGGCCGCCGTAACGAATCGCGGTGGTGAGTTGGTCCTCGGTGCCCACGGTCGTTGTCACCAGCCCACCCTGCGTGTCCTTGGCGCTCTTGGTGATGATGTTGATGACGCCGTTGACCGCATTGGCACCCCACAGGGCCGCACCCGGGCCGCGGATCACTTCAATCCGGTCCAGGTCTTCGAGGACAACATCTTGTGCGTTCCAGAAAACCCCGCCGAACGCAGGCGTATAAACGGCCCGTCCATCCATAAGCACCAGCAACTTATTGGCATATTGGCCGTTAAAGCCGCGCGCGGAGACGGACCATTGACTGGCGTTGATTCTCGCCACGCTCAATCCCGGCACCGTGCGCAGCAGCTCCGGCAGGCTCGTCAAGCCGGAGCGCCGGATGTCTTCTTGCGTGATGACTGAAATCGCCGCCGGCGACTGGCCCAGCTTGGTCTCTTTCTTGGAGACCGAGGTCACCGACTCGTTCAGCAACTGCTCGAGGCTCAGGTCGGCCAGCCGGGCGGGAGACTTTTCCACCGGACTTTCAGCCGCCGCCAGCAGGGCCAGCAGACCCAGCGAGGCGTGAAACCAAATTGCCGTTGCCCTCGAGACACGCCGCCGCGTCAGGCTTGAGCAGTTGGATGTGGTGGTCGTAGGCTTGGTCATGGTTTGGTTTGCGGCCCCATTTTTCCTCCCAGAAAAGCCAAGTCATACGGCGGCGTCCGCCCGGCCTGCCCGGCCAGTTCGTTGACCTCCTTCTTTAAGTCAATCATCTGCAGCTCGCGCCCGACGCTCAGCCGGTGGAACCGTTCGAGTTCCGCCACCCGCTGTTTGAGCACTTCACCCGCCCGCTTCCGCCCGGTGATGTTCTGAAAGACCGCGACGAAGCATTCTTTTTCGATGCTATAAACCGAGACTTCCAGCCACGCCTTCAATTGCTCGAGGTAAATTTCGAACCGCTCCGGCCGACCGGTCACCGCCACCCGCCCGTATATCTCGAACATTTCCGGGTTTGTCTCTCGGATGCCGGGGATGACCTCGGTAACCCTCCGGCCCACGACGTGCTTCAGCCCGGTCATCGCCTCAAAGGCATGATTTACGTCGAGGTAGAGGAAATCCTGCGGTCGCTCCTGTTCGAAAATCATCCGGCAATGCGCCAGGCCATCCAGCATGTTCTCAAACAGCGAGTGATACCGCTTTTCGCTGGCTCGCAGGGATGCTTCCGCCTGTTTGCGCTCGGTGATGTTGCGGATGTTGCACTGGACCACACGCGTGCCGTTCACCTCATAGACATTGCTGACGAACTCCACCGCGATCTTCCGGCCATCGACTGTCTCCAGCGGCAGGTCGTTGTAGGTGACATATTCGTTCCGCTTCAATTCCGCGAACTTCTCCTGATCGGCAACGAGGTGCTGGAAGCAGCCCAGTTCCCACACTTTCTTCCGCAGCATCTGCGCCTTCGTGAAACCCAGCAGCGTGGTCAGATACGGGTTCACATCATCAATCTCCCCGGTCTCGGCATTGAGGATGAGAATGCCGTCCTTCGCCGCCTCGAACAGCCGGCGATACTGGACCTCGGAAACGCTCAGCTCCGCGTTCTTCTGTTCGAGCTTGGTCACCAGCGCCTCACTGTATTCCTTCATCAATCCGGCTTCCGGCAGGCCCTCCACCAGCCGGGGACGCAGCTCCGCCTTCAGACTGGTCACTTCCTGGAGCGCGGCGACGAGGGATGCCACCGGGGCTGGCTTCTCCAGGTATTTGTCTGCGCCCATGTCCAGGGCCAGCTTCGCATCGCTCGCCGAAGTATAGGTGGCGGTGTAAGCGATGATGGGCAGATCGTGCAGGCGCTCGTGCTTGCGGATTTCATGGCAGAGCCGGTAGCCGTCCATGCGCGGCATGAGGATGTCGGTGATGATTGCATCCACCGGCTGGTGCTCCAGCAGTGCGAGCGCCGCCACGCCGTCCGGCGCTTCAACAACGGTATGGCCTTCGGCTTCGAGCTGCGCTCGCAGCAGCTTCAGATTGGTGGCGCGGTCATCAACGATGAGGAGGTTCATGAGGTTTTGCTGGTCGGCAGGCTGCCCCCGTTGCCACCTCTGGCGACGGCACTGAGCTGGGCGGACAATTCACGGGTGTTGATCGGCTTCATCAGGTAGGCGTCACAGCCCGCCGCCTGGGCGGCAGCCCTCGAATAGCGTTCGGGATACGAGGTCACGGCAACCACCCGGATGCCGCGCGTGGCGGGATCCGCCTTGAGCTTGCGCAAGAGGGTCAGTCCGTCCATGCCCGGCAGTTCGATATCGAGGAGGATGACCTGCGGGCGGGCGGCCTGGATGGCGGCGAAGGCCTGCTCGGCCGTCCCGACCGCCATGACCTGGTGCCCGGCGGTGCTCAGGACGAGGTCCGCGAGCTTGAGTTCCACCGCGTGGTCTTCGATGACGAGGATTTTCAAGCAGTTGCCCGGTGATTGGCCGCCCGCGCGGGCCAGAAACCCCGCCACCTGGTCGGGTAGCTTGCGCGTGTCAATGGGCTTGGTGATGTAGCCGTCGCACCCGGCTTCAAGCGCCTTCTGGTCGTCGCCAATCATGGCGAACGCCGTAAGCGCGACAATGCGGATGCCCCGGGTGCGTTCCTCGGCCTTGAGCTTGCGCGTGAGCGTAAGCCCGTCCATGCCGGGCAGGGCGATGTCCATGAGGATGAGGTCCGGCAGCGTGGCGGCGAGGACCACCTGCGCCTCTTCGGCGTCCACGGCCTTCAGAATGTTGTAGCCCTCGAATTCGAGCACGTCCGAGGCGAGCTTGAGATTGGTGGGGTTGTCGTCCACGACGAGGATGGTGGCGCTCATGCCGCCTCCTTTTCCGCCGTGGTCACGGGCAGGACGACGGTGAATACACTGCCCTTGCCATGTTCGCTTTCCACGCCGATGTGTCCGCCCTGGAACTCGACGATTTTCTTGGTCAACGCCAGCCCCAGACCGGTGCCCTCGAAGCGCCGTGCCGTGCCGGAGTCCAGTTGCTCGAACTCGGTGAAGAGCCGGCCAAGGTCCTCCGCCTTGATGCCGATGCCGGTGTCCCGGACCTGCACCTCCAGCCGGTGCGGGTCCAGCCGGCGCGCGCGGATGTCCACCTTGCCGCCTTCGTTGGCGAACTTCACCGCGTTGGACAACAGGTTGTAGAGCACCTGTTTGAACTTGTGCTGGTCGAGCATGACGGCATCGAGGCCCTCACCGACTTCGATGCCCAGCGCAATGCGCCGCTTCTGGGCGATGCCCTTGATGACGGCAGCAACCTCCTCGACGGCCTTGTGCACGGGAAAGATCTCCGGGTGCAGCTCCATCTTGCCCGCCTCGACCTTGGCCAGATCGAGCACGTCGTTGATGAGCTGGAGCAGATGCCGCGCGCTGTTGAGCACGTCGCCCAGATACTCCTTCTGCTTTGGCCGGAGCGGGCCGGGCTTTTCATCAATCAGGAACTCGGTGAAGCCGATGATGCCGTTAAGCGGGGTGCGCAGCTC
>CAZOCL010000046.1:0-27359 GCA_964578245.1 uncultured Klebsiella sp.
TGTTCATGGCAGTCAGTTCAGTTTCGTCCGCGTAAAGTGCCATGGTTCCACCGGTTGACAAGTCTTTGTTCGGCGACCGTGAATTGGCCGCGAAAGGGCGCAGAGGTCACAAAGGGGAAGGCGTTGTCGGAAGTTTGCTTATCGCTGTGCTCATCGCCGTGCTACCTCCTAACTTCGTCGTGTTTTCCAACGCAAAGGGCGCAGAGGGCGCAGAGACTTAAGCGAAATGTCCGCCTCTGCGGCTCTCTGCGGTCTCTGCGCCCTTTGCGTTAAAGCAAGCCATCCGGCCACTTTGGTTGCGGCTCCGTCCGCTGTGTTTCTGCGGTCAAACTCTGACGGTGCCTCCGCGCTGGGGTGCCTCGAACGCCACCGCCAGCCGCGCATTCGCCTCCTCCAGTCCCCTCTGCTCCGGTTCGGACAAGATCACCCCGCCATACCGCGTGGCGCAAAATGCATCCGTTACCCGTGCCACCGGCTCCTTCACCGCCGGTGGTTCCTCCGCCAGGGCGACCAGAAACTCGCGCGGCGTCTGCTGTGGCCGGCGCACCCGTCCGTGGCGGGCCAGCAGTTGCAGCATCCGGCCATAGGCATCCCCCGCAAATCGCGCCGAGGCTTCCGTTGTGCGCGAAGGCGCGGCCCGCCTCCGTCGCGCTGCCAGCCGTCGCTTCAACCACAGGCCCAGCACGCCGATCGCCATCAGCATTAGTGGGACCAGGCCAAACCGGCGCACCAGCTCGACCACGTCCGCAAAGGTTTGTGCCGACACCTGGAAGAAACTCCGCTGCGCCGTCGTGTCGAAGTTGACGATGTTGAGATACCAGATCACATCCAGTGCATCGAGCAGCTCGGCCGGTTCCCACCGGGGCGGAGGCAAGGTGGCACGGGGCGTGGCATCCAGTTGCACCCAGCCGCGTTCGGGAAAGTGCGCTTCCACCCAGGCATGGGCATCGCGCAGCCGCACGTCCCGCCAGCCGGACAGCCAGTTGTGTTCGCCGGGCACGAAGCCAACGATGACCCGTGCGGGGATGCCCTGCATCCGCAGCAGGAGCGCCAGCGCGGAGGCGAACCGCTCGCAGTGCCCGCGCCGCTCGTGGAGCACGAACTCCTCCAGCGCGTTGAGCCGGTCCAGCTCGGGCGCGCCGAGTTCATAGCTGAACGTGTCGCGCAGGTGGGCCTCCAGTTTCCGGGCCTGCTCATGCGGCGTGGCGGCCCCCGTGAGCACCGTGTCCAGCCAGGCGCGGAGTGCCGGCGACGGGGCAGGGTGGGCCAGCAGGCGGCCGCGCTTCCAGTCCGCCAGCCGTTCGATGGGCGGGCGCGGATTGACCCAGTATTCGTAGAGGTTGTTGCCGGAATTCCACATGGACTCGCAGACCACGATCCCTTGCGCGCTCCGACCGGGCAGGCGGAAGAACCGGCCCATGACCCGCGCGGGGTAGCCATCCATGGGCAGCACCCGGTTCATCGCGGCTACGTCCTTCACCCGGACCCGGCGGTAGCGGTGGCCGGCCAGCCACGCGGGCGACGTGTTGGCCAGCGGCAGCCAGGGCGTGCCGCTGTCGGCCTTCCACTGGCCGTTTTCGAAATCCACCATGGCCATCATCCGCAGGTAGCCGACTTCGTTGGCCTCGACCTGCAGCAGCAGCTTGCTGGAGTTAGCCTGCCCGCCGCGTGATGGGTCCAGCGCGGAGTCCAGTGCGCCGCCGGGCAGCCCGCCCGGCAGCCGTGCCGCCAGTGGCGTGCCGAGGAATCCGCGCGGCACCAGCACGAACACGCCGATCATGACCAGGAGGATGACCAACGCCCCGATGAAGCCGACACGGGGCTGCCTGAGCGGTGCGATGCCAGCGGTGGCGAAGGTCTCCGCCTCCAGTTCCAGCAGCGCCTTCGGCAGCAGCACCAGTGCCGCGAGCAGAATGAGGATGAAGCGATAGTCCAGCACCACCGTGCACGCGACCGCGAGGTGTCCGCTGGCCACGATCAACGAGAAGAGCTTCTCCCGCCGGTCGAGTGGGCGCATCAGCCGCAGCAGTTGCAGCACCGTGAGCCCGTGCCCGACGGAGAAGTGCGCGCTGACGCCAAACACCGGCGCAAGCTGCCACGCCAGCACGCCACCGAGGACGATTCCCACCATGTCCGCCGCCTGCCCCAGCCGCAGTGGCTGGCGTGGCACCGTGAGGCACGCGACCCAGAGCAGCGTGTTGAGCAACGGCATCGCCACGTCATCCCACGACACGCCCTGGCAGATGAGGCCCAGCAGGATGAACTGGTGGCGGGCGCTCCTCACGCGACTTCCTCCAAGCTATGCTCGCGATACTGCCACACGGGAGCCCCGCCGTAATCGTCCTCTGCCGAAATTCCGACTGGCAGATACACGCTCACGCTGCGACCTCGCCGTCGCAGGTCTAGCACCGCCGCGCTGGCCGCTGGGTTTGCCTGCGTGAGCACGAGGTGCACGGCGCACTTCGCCGAGAGCCGTTCCAGCGCGCCCTGCAATCGTTCCGGATCAAGGCTCCTGAGCTCGACTGGCAGCCGCGCCAGCCGATCGAGCATGACCTGGCCGTCTTGAAACGGTGGCACCAGGTCCGGCTCCAGCGCCGCCAGGTCCAGCCACTCCACGTGATGTCCGGCATCCAGCGCGGCGAAGACCAGTGAACCGGCGGCCCGCACCGCGTCGTCAAAGATCTTCGCATCTCCCGAGGAACCGCAGTCGAGCACGATGGCGACGCGGCCCGACAATTCTTCATCAAAGGACTTCACCATCAGCCCCTGGCCCTTGGCACTGCTGGCCCAATGGATTTGCCTGAGTGAATCACCCGCCTGATGCGGACGCACGCCGGCGAAATGATCCCCCGACGCCGTCTGGCGGTGGCCACGAAACTTGCCGCCGACCATCACATCGAAGCCCGCCGCGCGGGGCGGGGTGACCGGATAAACCGCCGGATGCACCACCACTTCGCCGGTCAGCGCCAGCCGCCGGGTGAATTGGATGAGGCCGAAGGGAAACGTGCAGACCAGCCGGAGCTGGTCGTAGGCAAACACGCCGCGGCGGTGATACTGCAACTCCGGCACCACGGTGAGTTCCGACCCCGGCGCGAGTTGTGGCAGCTTGAACAGCCGCCCCGCTGCCGACTCCGCTGTGACGAACGCAGCCGCTGACCGCCCACTGTTGCGCACCTGCCACGGCTGCGTGAGCCGCTGCCCCTCGACGACGTGGGCCGTGGCGGGCGCGGTGACCGCCAGCCGGTGCAGCGCGCGCCAGGCGGAAAACAGGTTCACCACGAGGCAGCCCAAGATGATGCCGCCGGGCACGAGCAGCAGGCCGGATTGCGAGGTGATGGAAGCCGCGTAGAGCAACGCCACGATGCCGAGGAACAACCAGCCCGCCGGCGTGAGGCGCGCACTCATGCGCAACGGAGCGCCGGGCTCCGACCCGGCGGCAGAGGCGCGCGGCCTTCAGTCCGCTTCACCGTCCGAACACCACACCGTGCAGGATGCTCAGGCAACACAGCCCGTTGAAGCGGCATCAAGGCCGCGCGCCTGCCGGGTCGGAGCCCGGCGCTCCGGCAGGACGGCAGCCGGTCAGTCTTCACAACTTCTCAATCTCCTCTTTCAGCGCCGCGAGATCGGGATCGCTCAGTGCCAGCCGCTTGAATTCTCCCCGGTCCCCGCGCGCGATGGCCTTCCGCAGCCACTGCTGCGCCTCGGTGGGATTGCCCAGCCGGCAGGCGTAGCAGGCGAGGTTGTAGGGAATCACGCCGGCCTGGGGAAACAGCTTCAGGGCGGGCAGCAATGCCTCGCGTGCCTCCAGCGTGCGGCTCAGCTCGTGCAGGCTGTAGCTGCGGTCCACCCAGCCGGACATCCGGTCGGGCGCGGCCACCAGCTCCAGTTCGGCCACGCGCAGCGCCTCGTCCCAATGCCGTTCCGCCGCATGGACCCGCCACCAGGTCTCCAGCACTTCGGGGTGGTGCGCATTCGCGGCGGAGATGTTTTGCAGTTCCGCGCGTGACTCCTCCACCGCGTGCAGGTCCAGCCAGCCCAGCGCCGCGTTTGCGTAGTGTCGGTCCGGAAAACCCAGCGTGCTCATGCCGAGGCAATTAAACATGATTGAGGCGCTTCGCAAAAAACTTTTCTCGCCAAAATTATCGCCAAAGTTCTCAATCCCGTCACGCGCTTGCCAATGATACTCAACCCCGATTCACGCCGGCAGCGTGATCCCTCCACTCCTCTATGCCCAACCCGCGCAGACCCTTCCGCATCCTGATCGTCGATGACGTGATGGAGAACATCCAGGTGGCCGGGGCCATCCTCAAGGAAAAGGGCTATCAGTTGAACATCGCCCGCAACGGGAAGCAGGCGCTGCAAGTCATCGAAAAGACCACGCCGGATCTCATCCTGCTGGACATCGTGATGCCAGAAATGGACGGGTTCGAATGTTGTGCCCAGCTCAAGGCCAGGCCCGCTACGCGGGACATCCCCATCATCTTTCTGACGGCCAACACCGACACGAAGGACCTCTTGAAGGCCTTTGAGCTGGGTGCGGTGGACTACGTCCTGAAGCCCTTCAACGCACCGGAACTCCTCTCCCGCATCCAGACGCACCTGGCCCTGCGGCAGGCACATCTGGATCTGGCGGACCTGACCCAGAAGGCCTCGCGCTACATTTCCCCGCATGTCTTCCAGGCGATCTTCGCGGGGGAGAAGGACACGCTCCTCGAAACCACCGAGAAGCCGCTCACGGTCTTTTTCTCGGACATCGTGGGGTTCACCAAGCGCACCGAATCCATGGGGGACAAGGATCTCACCCGATGGCTCAATACCTACTGCGAACGGATGGCGTCCCTGGTGCTCAAGCACGGGGGCACGCTGGACAAGTTCATCGGCGACGCCGTGATGGTCTTCTTCGGCGATCCCCATTCCCGCGGGGTGAAGGAGGATGCCGTGGCCTGCCTGCGCATGGCCATTGAGATGATCCAGGACATTGCGACGATGGACATTCAAATCCGCGTGGGCATCAACTCGGGCCCGGCCTACGTCGGCAACTTCGGCACGCAGCAGCAGATGAACTACACCATCATCGGCAACGCGGTGAACCTGGCGTCGCGCCTCGAGCATTCCTCCGAGCCGGGCCGCATCCTGATTTCACAGGCCACTTACGACCTGGTCAAAGACGATTTCTGGTGCGAGGAGCACGGCCCCATCAAGGTCAAAGGCATCGGCCACGATGTGATGACCCACTGGGTGAATGGCTGAGGACGGCACCGGCCCATGCTCCCCACCCAGCCAACGATTCCCGCCGTGGTGCATGATCGCAAGCACGCGATCATCACCTTCATCGTGTGCCTGCTGATCGGCGGCGCGATTGCCCAGAGCATTACGCGCCGGAGCACGTCCGCCGCCCGGGCGGAGGCCCACGGCCTGGCCCGGGAATGGGCCGCCAATCTCGAAGTGGAGATGAGCCATTCAATTTCCGTGCTGGACGTGATGGCGACCATGGTCCGGCAGGCGGACGGAGGCATCGGGCCATTCCAGGCGCTGGCCCCGCACTTCTTCTCCAACTATCCCGCCGTGGTCGCGCTGGAGATGCAGAAGGACGGCATCATCTCGGATGTCTATCCGCGGGCCGGCAACGAGGCGGCGATCGGGCTGGACCTGTTTCAAGACCCGGTGAACCGCCCGGCCGCCATTGCGACGCGTGACTCGGGCCGGCTGACCATCCACGGGCCTTTCAAGCTCGTTCAGGGCACCGAGGGGATTGCCGCCCGGCTGCCATTGTTTTTCGACCAGCCGGGCGAGCCCCGTAAGTTCTGGGGCTTCGTCACGGCGATCTTCACGCTGGACCGGCTGATGCAGCGGGCTGGCTTCAAGGAACTGGGCCGGAAGGGCTATCAGTATGAGCTGCGCCGGATTTCGCGCGTCACGGGGAAAGACCTGCTCCTCAGCCAGTCGGCCCGCGAGCCCTTGATGGACTCCGAGTCGGCCGCTGTGAATCTGCCCGGGGAGAGCTGGACGCTCCATGTGCAGCCGACCGCCGGCTGGTGGGACCGGGGCCTGCTGGCGCTGACGGGCGGGCTCGTCCTGGCCTTCAGTTTGCTCATTACGGGGCTGGCGCATTACGCCGGGCGGATGCGCCTGGCCCGCCGCCAGGCCGAACAACTCAACGCCCAGCTCGCCGAACGTGGCGAACGAATCCAGCGGCTGCTGGAGGCGGTGCCCGACGGCTTGATCATCGTCAATGCGAGGGGGCTGATCGAAGTGGTGAACGAAAACGCACTGCGGATGTTTGGCTATGGCCGTGAAGAACTCGTCGGCCAGTCCATCGGCGCGCTGGTGCCTGACCGCGTCCGGGGAAGGCATCCGGATAAAGTCAGCGGCTTCTTCGCCCACCCGTCCCCCCGCGGCATGGGCGAGGGCCGCGACCTGCACGCCCGGCGCAAGGACGGCACCGAGTTTCCCGCCGAGATTTCGCTCAGTCCGATCCGGTTGCCGGGCAGCACCGAACAGCTGGTCGCCAGTTCCGTCCGGGACATCACCCAGCGCCGGCAGGCCGAGCTGGAGGTGCGCAAGCTGTCCATGGCGGTGGAGCAGAGCCCGTCGGTCATTTTCATCACGGACTGCAAGGGCACGATCGAATACGTCAACCGCGAGTTCACCAAGGCCACCGGCTACACCCGCGAGGAGGCGGTCGGGCGCAAGCCCAGCCTGCTGAAATCCGGAAAGATGCCCCCCGAGGTTTACAAGGACCTGTGGGGAACCATCCTGGCCGGCAACGTCTGGAGCAAGGAACTGCTCAACCGGCGTAAAAGCGGCGACGAGTTCTGGGTCAGCGAACTGATCTCCCCGCTCCGCGACCATGCAGGCCAGGTGACGCACTTCATCGCCGTGGCCGAGGACATCACGGAGCGCAAACGGGTCGAACGCGAGATCGCCAACCAACTGGCCTTTCAGGAGGCGCTGATTGACACCATTCCCTATCCCATCTTCATCAAGGATGCCGAGGCCCGATTTATCGGCTGCAACACCGCCTATGAGGTGGCCTTTGGCGTCACGCGGGAGTCGTTCCGGGGCAAGACGGTGATGGATCTGGAGTATCTGCCCATGGCGGCGCGGCAGAAATATCAGGCGGAAGATGTGGAGGCGATCCGGACGGCGGGCCGCATTGCCTACGAGCTGCCGATCACCTTCTCCGACGGACGGGAGCACACAGTGCTTTACTCGGTCAATGGATTCCGGCTGACCGACGGTTCCCCGGGCGGCCTGATCGGGCTGATCGTGGACATCTCCGATCTCAAGCTGGCCCAGCGGGAAAGTGAGGCGAACAAGCAGCGGCTGCAGAACATCCTCGATGGTTCACCCGTCGCCATGGTCATCGCCCGGGAAACCTCCGCAGGCCCGCAGGCGGTCTACGGCAACCGTCAGTTCACCGCGCTGACCGGCTTCACGATTGACGAGGTGCCCAACTTTGAGGCTTTCCTGGCGAAGGTCGTGCCCGACGAGCCGCGCCGACGGGAGCTGGTGCAGCACTGGCGCAGCCTGACGGAGGCCGCCTACCGGAACCATGAATCCATCAAGCCGTTCGACTACGCGATTCGCACGCGCGATGGCCGCACGCGGCACATCAGCCAGAGCGCCACCGCCGTCGGCGACCAGCAACTGATTGCCTTCAACGACATCACCCAGAGCAAACAGGCCCAGGAAGAACTGCGGATCGCCAACTTCCTCAGCGACCAGGCGCTCGAACTCTCCCAGGCGGGCTATTGGCACATCCCGCTCAACGACCCGGAGGGCTGCTACAATTCGTCCGCGCGCACCGCCGCCCTGTTCGGTGATCCGCCGCGGCCCGACCACCGTTACCACCTCATGCGGGAGTGGTTTGCCAATGTCGAGGCAGGCGATGCGCAGGTCGCGGCCGCGACGATGGCCGCCTTCCACGCGGCGCTGGACGGCAGCGCGCCGCGCTACGATGCCATCTTCGCCTACCAGCGCCCGGCCGACGGACGCATCATCTGGTGCCGCGATCTGGGGACCGTGGTCAGGGATGCCGCCGGGAAGCCGACGGACATCTACGGCGTCACGATGGACATCACGGCGGCGCGGCAGGCGGAGGTGGAACTCCAGCGGCAAAGCGGCGCGCTGCGGCGCCTAAACCTCCTCGGCGACACCGCGCTCGACCTGACCAAGACGAACTATTGGCACATGTCGTTTGACGAATCTGAATGGTTCTACTCCAACGAGCGAGGGGCCAGGCTGCTCGGGCAGGAACCGGTCCCGAACTTCCGCTACCGTCTGGCAGATTGGGCGCAGCAGGTCCGGCTCGGCGACCCGGTCGCAGCGGAGGGTGCATTTGCTGCCTTCGATGCCATGGTGGCCGGTCGGAGCCAGCACTACAACGCCACCTACGCCTTCAAGCGGCCCGTTGACGGCCGCGTGATTTGGCTGCGGTCAGCCGGGCATGTGGTGCGTGACGCCGATGGCCGGCCGAAGGAGATCTTCGGCGTGAACCAGGACATCTCGGATTACAAGGCCGCCGAGGATCAACTGGCCCGCCGCGAAGGCGAACTCCGTGCGATCCTCGACCAAATTTCCATCCCCCTGGCGATCGTCTCGCCGCAGGGCGCGCTGGAATACTTCAACCAGGAATTCACCCAGGTGCTGGGTTATACGGTGGAGGATGTCCCCAATCTGGAGGCCTGGTGGCCACGCGCCTACCCGGACACGGAATACCGGCGCGAGATCCGCGACGAGTGGACCCGGCGAACGATTGAGGCCATGCGCGGCAGCGGGGAAGTCCCCGCGCTGGAAGCCCGCATCATGACGCGGTCCGGCCAGGAGATCCTCTTCTCCGTCTGGGCCACGATCGTTAATGACCGCATCATTGTGCTGTTCAGCAACATTGCCGAGGAGCGCCGGCAGCAGGAACTGCTGGCCCAGGCCAAGGAAGCGGCGGAAGCGGCGAATCAGGCCAAGTCAACCTTTCTGGCCACCATGAGCCATGAGATTCGCACGCCGATGAATGCGATCATCAACATGACGCAGTTGACGCTGGAGACGGACCTCAAGCCCAAGCAAAAGCAGTTTCTCAATGTCGTCAATTCGTCGGCCCGCGGGCTGCTCGCCCTCATCAACGACATCCTCGACTTCAGCAAGGTCGAGGCCGGCAAGCTCGAACTGGAGGCCGAGCCCTTCAGCCTCCGGCAGCTGCTGGACGAGCTCACGGATTCCTTCCGCGGCCGGGTCCTGGAGAAGCAGATCGAGTTCGTCGTGCACGCCGAGGGCAATGTCCCTGACCAGCTCATCGGCGACACCCTCCGCCTGCGGCAGGTGCTCATCAACCTGGTCGGCAATGCGTTCAAGTTCACCCACGCCGGCGAGGTCGTGCTGCGAGTGTCCTTGGTGGAACTGGCTCCGGCGGCGTCCGGCGGGCCAGCCGGCCGGATCCGGCTGCGCTTTGCCGTCCGGGACTCGGGCATTGGCATTTCCGCCGAAGGCCAGCAACGCCTCTTCCAGTCCTTCAGCCAGGTGGACAGCTCCACCACCCGCAAGTATGGCGGCACCGGCCTGGGGCTGGCCATCAGCCAGAAACTCGCCGCCCTGATGGGCGGCCAGCTCCAGGTGGAGAGCGAAGCGGGGCGGGGCTCCGAGTTCTTCTTCACCGGCGAGTTCGGCTGCGCCTCGGACGAGACGCGCCCGCATGTGGTGCCAGCGGGCATCCAGGAGCTGCGGATTCTGGCCATCGAGGACAACCGCAGCACCCGCGAACTCATCAAGACCCTTATCGAGAATTTCGGCATGGCCTGCGACACCGCCCCCGACGGACCGTCCGGGCTGGAACGGCTGGCCCAGGTCAATGTCCAGCGCACCGACGGCCGGCCCTACGACCTGGTGCTCATTGACTGGCTCATGCCCGGCATGGACGGGCTGGAAGTCTGCCGGCAGATTCGCCAGCAGCCTGCCACCGCGAGCCTCCCGCTCGTCATGATCAGCGCCTTCGCGGGCAAGGCCGAAGAAGAACGGGCGAAGCACTTTGGCGTCAGCACGTTCATCCACAAGCCGCTGACCGCCAGCCACCTGTTCGACGCGTTCGTCAACCTTTACGACCACACGCATACTTCCATCACATATCGTGGCCGACGACGCGAGGACGAGCTGCGCCCGATCACGCCCGGCGAGTTTGCCGGCGTCCGCCTCCTCATGGCCGAGGACAACGAGGCCAATCAGTTCGTCGCGCAGGAACTGCTCGGCAGTGCCGGTTTCACCCTCGACATCGCAGCCAATGGCGAGCTTGCCCTCGCCAGACTCGCCGCCGGCGACTACGCCTGCGTCCTCATGGACATGCAGATGCCCGTCATGGACGGGCTTGCCGCCACGGTGGAGATTCGCCGGCGCTGGCCGGACCGCAAGCTGCCCATCATCGCCCTGACCGCCAACGCCATGAAGGGCGACGCCGAGCAATGCCGGGCGGCCGGCATGGACGATTTCGTCTCCAAGCCGATTGACCGCAATCAGCTCTTCAAGGCGCTGCGCCGATGGATTCCGCCGGAGGCTCTGCCCGCCGCAGGGACGTCACCCGCCGCGCCGGAAGCTGCGCCCGCCCCGGTCGTCTCCACCGCGTCACCGGCGGTCCTCGATTCGGAAATTCCGTCGGTGCCGGGGATTGATGTGGCGGATGGCTTGCGTCGGCTCGGCCTGCCCTGGGCCTCGTTCAAGCGGATGCTGCTGCGCTTTGCCGAAGGCCAGCCCGCCACGCTCAAGGATCTGCGCACCGCATTGGATGCAGCGGACTGGGAGGCCGCGCGTCGCCACGCCCATTCGATTGCGGGCGCTGGCGGCAACCTCTCCGCCGTCGAGCTGCGCGTGCGGGCCAAGGAGCTGGAGACGGCCATCATGGAGCAGACCGGCGACTACGAATCCCTCTACACCGCCGTGGCCGCCGAACTGGACTGGGTGCTTGGCTCCATCCGCACGCTGGCCCCGGCGCCCGTCGCCAGCGCCGTCCCGGCTGGGGAGGCTCCGTGCGATCTGACCGTCCTGCGCGCCGCCTTCACTGCGCTGCTGGCCAGCCTGGAGGCCGGTGATCTCGATGCCACGCAGCAGCAGCTCGGGGCCTGCGCGCAGGCCGGAGTGCCGGCCCTGCTCGCGGAAGATTTTGGGCGTGTCAGGAAATTTGCCGACGACTACTCTTTCGCCGAAGCCGGTGAACTCGTCGCGTCTCTGCTCACCCGGCTCCCGACTCAGTGATTTATGAACTTCGACCTCGACCTCTCCGAATCCCGCGTCCTTCTCGTGGATGACACCCGCGCCGACCTCGACGTCCTGGTGTCCACTTTGCAAGGCATCCACAAGGTCAGCGTCGCCCGGGACGGCGAGAGCGCCATCCGCACTGTGCAGCGGTTCGCCCCTGACCTGGTCGTTTGCGACATCCTGATGCCTGGCATGGACGGGCTCGAAGTCTGCCGGCTCCTCGGCAACGACCCGAAGACGAAGGACATCCCCGTCATCCTGATTTCCTCCCTCAACCGGCCCGAACAGCGCATCACCGGCTTCGCCCACGGGGCCGTGGACTACATCTGCAAACCGTTCGACGCCTACGAGGTCAAAGCCCGCGTCCGCGCGCACCTCATGATCAAGAAGATGCGTGACCAGCTCCTCGACGTCGCCTCCTCTGCGAAAGGGGCCAACAACGCCCACCTCAAGATCGCCGTCACCGTCGCCGAGCAACTGGCCAAGCCCGTGGACCGGATGATCGCCCTCATCCCCCAGCTCACCGCCGAGCCTGATCAGGCCAAGGTGCGGGCCTCGCTCAACACCGCGCTCGAAGACCTGCGCCGCAGCAAGTCGCTCTGCGACCGCATGCTCGCCGCTGCTCGTGGCCCGGCTGCAGCGAGTCCCCCGCCCGGTTCTCCCGCCTGAGCCGCCACGGCAAAAGACTTTTCTGGGCCGCACCGGACGGTTAAAACGCCGCCATGCTTTGTCACCCACGCGCCGCCGCAGAGCAGCTTGGAGTCCCTCGCTCCCCGGGCTCGGTCGTCTGGCGCTGGACCTTGGAGGGCTGGATTTGGGTGCTCCTTTTCAGCGGGCTGGCGAATGCGTTTGGCGCGCCGGCCTCAACCAATGCCATCCCTTCGCTGGCGCTGCTGCGCTCAAACCTCACGGTCCGCGTCGAGCATCCGCGTCTGGCCGCCGCGCAGCTCGGGGTCAAGATAGTGTCGCTCGACACCGGTGCGATTCTCTTCGAGCACGCCGCTGGCAAGCTGCTCAAGCCCGCCTCCAACGCCAAGCTCTACACCGGCGCGCTGGCGCTGGACCGCCTCGGCCCGCAGTTTCGCATCCGCACTTCCTGCTATGCCGCTGCGCTGCCCGGTGCGGACGGCACGCTGGCGGGCGATCTCACGGTCTTCGGGCGCGGGGACTTCTCCATGGCGGCGCGATTCCACAATGGCGACTACACGCAGTCCCTGGAGCCGCTGGTCAACGCGCTGGTTGCCGCCGGTGTGAAGCGCATCGCTGGCGATCTGATCGGCGATGAAAGTTACTTCCGCGGTCCGCCCTATGGCAGTGCCTGGACCTGGGACGATCTGAACAATTACTACGGGGCTGAAACCTCCGCGCTGACGCACGAGGACAACGTGGTGGACCTCAGCTTCAAGCCCGCACCGGTTCTAGGCCAGCCTGTCACGCTGACCACGAAGCCCGCCACGGAGTTTCTCCACTTCATCAATCGCACCACCACGGTCGCCAGCGGCGGCAAGCGCAGCCTCGAGCTGTATCGCCCGCTCGCGCAGACCGACGTGTATGTCCACGGCGCGCTGCCGCTCGGCGACCGCGACTGGACCGACGCCATGCCGGTCCCGCGACCGGCGCAGTGGTTTCTCACCGAGCTGCGCGTGGCGCTGGCCAAGCGCGGGATCACGGTCGCGGGCCAGCTCCGCACGCGCGACTGGCTCGCGGCGGAGGCCGCGCCGGTGGACTACACGAAGCAGGTGGAAATCGCCTTCACCGAGTCGCGCCCGGCAAGCGAACTGGTGGAGAAGATGATGAAGCCTTCGCAGAACCTTTATGCGCAGCTCCTGTTGCTCCAGGTCGGTGCCCGCACGCAGAAGCCTGGTCAGACTACGGAGGACGCCGGGCTGGCCGAGATGAGCAAGTTTCTCACCGAGGCCGGTCTAAAGCGCGGCGAAGTGCTGCTCGAAGAAGGCTCAGGTCTGTCGCGGGGTGCGCTGGTCACGCCCAATGCGACCGTCCAGCTTCTGCGCCACATGGAGAAGCATCCGGCGGGGGCGGCCTACTTCGCGGCGCTGCCCATCGCGGGTGTGGACGGCACGTTGAAGTCACGCTTCACGGGCACCGCTGCCGCCCGCAACGTCCACGCCAAGACCGGCAGCCTGCGCTACGTCAGCAGCCTATCCGGCCATGTCACCACCGCCGCTAAGGAACGACTGGTCTTCAGCTTCATGCTCAACGCCTACACGAGCACGGCGGTCTCCGGGCGTGAGGTGATTGATGAACTCGCGGTGCTGCTCGCGAATTTCAGTGGCCGCTCAGACGGGCCTTGATTTGCGCACGGAGTCCCGCCTTCAGGCGGCGAGGCGTTCGGATGCCAGGGACGCTGCGCGCGTGAGCGTCCGATACACGCACCGTTTTACCGGCTGAAGCCGGGACTCCATACGAGTGCTAGCCCCTTCCACACCCGCAGTGCCTCCGTCGCGCCCCAGGCCTGCGCATCGCAGCCGCGCTGGGTGTGCGGGGCGTCGCCGTCCACGATTTCAGGGAGCTGGCCGAGGCAGCCGGTGTTGAGCAGTTCACTCGCACTGCCGAGATAGGCGCGCGCGGCAGCGACCGCCTCGGGGGCCAGATCGTGCGCGCGGGCGAGCGCCTCGCAGAAGACCGGGAAGGTCCAGGTCCACGCGGTGCCGTTGTGATAGGCGGGCTTGCGGCGCGTGTCCTCGTCGCCTTCGTAGCGGCCGAAGTAAGGATTGGCCGGGTCATTCAGCAGCCGTCCGTCATTGCCGTAAACCGCCAGCGGCGGAATCACCGGCAGCGGTGCCAGCGAGCGCAGCGCGCCCGGGATGACCAGGTGGCGCAGCGCGGCGTCCACCGTGCGACGCGCCCGCTCACCCGTCACCAGCCCGAGGCTGATGGGGAAGAGGCAGTTGCTCCGCAACGCCTCATCACGCACCGCGTCCGCCGCGGACACCCAGGGCTTCGCGATCAGCACATCGGCAAACCACCCATTGTCTTCCAGCCAGAACAGCTCGTTCAACGACCGCTCCGCGCGGGCCGCAAGTTCCCCCCACGGCTCGCCCTCAGGCGCGACGCCGAGCCGGTCGAGCTGACGCAGCAGGCGAATCCACAATGCTTGAATCTCCACCGGGTAGCCTTCACGCGGCGTGCTGGCGGGATAGTTTGTGTCCATCCAGGTGAAGTGGCTCGGGCTCCACACCAGTCCGCTCGCGGCATCCACGCGGATGCCGTTGGGCGTGCCGCGCAGGTAGCCGCTGGCGATGGTGAGCAGCACATCCTTTAACGTGCGGCCCGACGCGTCCACGGTGGTCGCGTAGAACTCAGCGACCTTGGACTTTGGCCCCTGCACTCTGGACCCGGCGTTCTCTCCGGCGGCGAAGTCTTCGCATACCACGCCATACCACAGCGGCGCGTCGCTGGTGTCGCGGTTGCTGGCGTTGTCGCCGTAGATGGCGTTGGGCAGCGTGCCGTTTTCAGCGAAGCGTCCGAAGGTCACGAGGATCTGCTTCACCTCGTCGCGCAGGCCGGCGGCGAGCAGGCCGCGTGCGCAGATGAGCGTGTCACGGCCCCAGTCCAGGAACCACGGGTAGCCCGCGATGACGCTTTTGCCTTCGCCACGGCGCACGACGAACGCACGGATGGCGCGATTGAGCACGGCGGTGAAGTTGCCCGCCGGGGGCAGGCATTCCTGACCGCCGGACACCACGGGCGTGCGGACCCCGGCGTCGGCCACAGGTGCAGGGGACGGCTCGGCCAGCAGTTCCAACTGCGCCTCCATCGGCGTGCTCTCGGTGATGAAGTCGAACAGCGCGCGCTTCTTGGACAGCGAGCCCTTCGACGCTGGTTCGCTCGCTTTTCCTTGGGCATCTCCCTTCGCGAGGGGGAGGGCGGCCTCGACCGGGGCACGCATGGCTTCGCCCACCCGATGACTGACGTTCTCCTTCTCCCGGAGGGAGAGGGCCGGGGTGAGGGGGAACGGCGGCTGCGTCGTTAATCCTTCGCTCGTAAACCAAAACGCCGCGAGGTCAAGCGACTCATCCGCCTCCGCACTTGCCGCCAGCGTCACCCGGCCGCCCTTGCGCAGCGGCAGTTCAAACCAGCCGGGGCTGAACGCGTCGCCGCCGCCTTCCATGCCGCGCGTGGCTTCGACCGTGTGCGGCAGGTTCGCCGACCACTCGCCTTCGTGATGATAGGTCCCGGCGTCGGCCCAGACCTGAAGCTGGCGGTCCGGCACCGGCGTGAACGCGAAGCCGGCCCGGCCCTGCAGCGAGTGCGAGTTGGCGCTGAAGTGGTGCTCGGAGCCGGGATTCCGCTTGGTCTCGCAGTGGAAGCTGCGGTCCTCGATGTCCAGCCGGACGGTCAGGCTCACTGAGCATTCCGCCGGCAGTTCGCGGCCCAGGGCCGGTGCGTGCGGCGGACGGACAAAGCGCAGCACCGTCGTGTTCTTGCCCGGCACCATGTCCGCATAGAGGTGAATCTCCACGCTGCGGCCGTCACCCGCGTTGGTGACGAACTTCCAGAGCGCGGGCGGACCGGGAGTGAACGTGACGAGGTTCTCGGCACTGAGGGCGTTGATGAAGCCGTCGGCGTTCACCCACGCACGAATGCGTTTCACGAAGACGTGGCGGTCCACCGGGACGCTCGCGTGCAGGTTCGCGCCGAGGACGCAGTCGTATTTCGAGCGCACGGTGCCGAGGTCCACGCACATCCGCGCCATTGCACCCGCGCCGTTGGTGAGCAGGGCGATGGAAGCGGAGTGATCCGTAATCAGTGCGGAGTGACTGGCGGGCTCGGCGGGCAGGAAGCGGAGCGTGCTGCTGACGGCAGCGGGCGTGGCGCTGAGGCGGTCGAGGGAAAGCTCGGCATCGCCGATGAAATCCTGCGGCGCGAAACAGGCGATGTGGCCGTCCGCGACCGGGATGGAGTCAGCATGCAGTGTCGTAGCCGCCGACGTGTGGAGGCGGATTCCGTTAGCACTGGAGCTGTCCGCCCCCTCACGTCGGCGGCTACGGAGCGACGCTTTGAAAGGCACGGTATCCCGCACCAGCAGCCAGTGGCCGGGAGGCACGAGGAGGACGCGCTTGGTATCCTCCAGTGTCCACTCCACGACGGCAGGAAAGGTTTCGTCAGGCTTTTGTCCGAGGCGTGCCAGAAATCCCTTTGCGTCCACGTCCACCTGCGCCGCCAGTTCGCGCCATTTCACCGTGCCGAGTTCCTCAATGGGCCGCGCCTGCGCGAAGGCCGTGAGGGCAAACGCCGCTTGGGCGCGGGCACGCCGATACGCCTCCCCATGCAAACCCACCGGCACGTCGCCGGAGCTGAGGCAGTGCGCCGCCCCCGGGCTGACGGTGAAGGTCACCTTGTCATCGTGGTGCTCACGACGCGGGAGGAACGCCTCCGTTTGGGACAGCAGATCATACCGCACCGCGTCGACTGAGAGCTCGAGGGTGAGGCGGTGTTCGTGCTCCGGGTCCGTGTTCACCAACACGACGACGGAATCCAGGCCGTCCTCGGAGTCGCGGCGTAGTGCGTAGATCACGGAGTCGGCCGGGCTGATGCGGGTGAGCGTCGCGCCGTCGAAGAACGCCGGGTGGTCCGCGAGCAGCGCGTTGAGGCGCGCAAGTTCAGGGACGAGGTTCAATTCGCTGCCCCACGCGAGCGCACGGCAGGAGTGGACGTTGATCTTCTCCGTGCACAGCCACTCGACGCCACAGGTGAAGCCGAAGCCGCCGTTCACGCTGGCCAGCGCGGAGAGATGGTTGCGCAGCCGCGACCACGTGCGCCCGCGCTTCGCGAGGCGGTCGTTATCGTGCGTCTCGCTGTAGTGAACCAGCGTGCCGACGCGATGACTCTGTTTGAAGGAATGGTCCAGATAGCCCGCGACCTGCGCGGGGCCAAACTCCTGGAACAGCTCGGAGTAGGCCCACTGCATCCCGCCCTCGGTGAGCAGCGCCTCGGTGTCACCCCAGCCGCCGCCGAGGCCTTCGAGCAGGAAGAGTGTGTCGGGAAACTCCTCGCGCACGCGGGCGATGATGTGCTGCCACGCGGGCGCGGGCACCTTGTAGCCGGCGTCGCAGCGGAAGCCGTCCACACCGCGGCGGCACCACGTCAGCAACGCATCGGCGATGTGCTCCCAGAGCGAGGGATCACGTTGCGCCAGCTCGACGAGGTCCTCCCAGATGTTGCCCCAGGCGCCGGGACTTTCGAAATGACCGTCTGGCTTGCGGATGAACCACTCGGGATGATTGTCCTGCAGCCAGGAGCCCCAGCCGGTGTGGTTGATGACGATGTCGAGGAAGACGCGTCCGCTCCGGGCATGCACGGCAGCGGTGAGTTCCTCAAACTGGTCCACGGCGGTTGCCCGCTTGTCGAACTCCACCAGCGCCGGGTCAATGCCCGTCAAGTCCTCCGCCGCGTAGGGACTGCCGAAGCGGCCGAAGCGCGCATAGGTCGTGGGCGTGGGGTTCACCGGCAGCAGGTGCAGGATGCGGCAGCCGAGCGTGCCCAGGATGTGCGGGAGCTGGCGCGTGAGGTCGCGCAGCTTGCCGGAGGGCGGGATGACGGTGTAGCCGAGCCGGTCGAGCTCGTTCATCTGGGCCTCGCGCGACGGGTCTTCGGTGGCGGCCAGCGTCCGCGTCTCGCCGAACATGCGGGTGAAGGCGCAGTAGATCGCGTTCGCCGTGCGGTAGAAATTCGGATGCACGCTTACGCCGAAGTCGCCGCCATCCGGCCAGTGCTGGAAGCCGCGCGGGTCGAGCGCATAGGGCTTGGATTTGAACCAGCCGACCTCAGTGAAGGGCAGGGTGAGCTGCCATTCGCCGTCGACCCAGTGCATCGGGATGTCGCGCCAGGACGCGCCGGCCAGCGGGACCTTGTGGAACTTGGACTGGATGACCTCGTGGCGGATCGCCGCCGCGCGGCCGAGATTGGTGCGCAGGCGCGCGATCCAGCCGGCTTCGGCCCACTCACGGGCACGCGGATGCGCCAGGGTGAAGGTGAGGCTGTCGCCGACGAATTGGACACGGCGCTCGCCGGCGCCGGGGGTCATGCTCGGTCGTTCCATCTCGGCGAAGGATGTTCAGCGCGCCGCGCAAACTCAAGAACGCCGTTCAACTTGAGGAATTCTTACGCAGGGAGGGATACGGATTAGGGAGTTGATGCGTGGTGCGTGGTGCGTGGTGCGTGGTGGCCTACGGCGGTCTTGGTAATTCACGGAACACGCAACACGGCACACGCAGCACGCAATCCCCGCCTCGCCCCAACCGTCCATCCCGCTCCCTCCACCCACCCCCCGCCACAACCAGACTTTACTTTTGGCCGCCCAAACGGGAAGCCTGTTGCCGATGACCGAGCGCGAACCACCGGCCCAGCCAGCGGGGATTTCTCCCGCCGTTGCGGGCCCCGGAGTTCAGCGGCCCGCGCTGGTGAATGTGCTGGGGGTCGGCGTCAGTGCGCTGAACCTGACCACGGCACTGGAGGCCATCGCGCTGGCCGTGGCGGAGCGGCGCAAAGGCTATGTGTGCGTCACCGGTGTGCATGGAGTGAGCGAGGCGCAGGCGGACCCGGAGTTTCACCGCATCTTGAATCGCGCCTGCCTCAACACGCCGGACGGGATGCCGATGGTCTGGCTGGGTCGGCTGGCCGGGCATCGCGAGATGGCGCGGGTGTATGGCCCGGACCTGATGACCTTGGTGATGCAGGAGTCGGTGGGGCGCGGGTGGCGGCACTTTTTCTATGGTGGGGCGAATGGCACGGCGGAGCGGTTGCGGGTGGTGCTCACGGCGAAGTTTCCGGGACTGCAAGTCATGGGGACTTACGAACCACCGTTCCGTCCGCTGAACGATACCGAGCAGGCGGCCCTCACGGCACAGGTGGCGGCGGCGAAGCCCGACTTTTTCTGGGTGGGCCTGAGCACGCCGAAGCAGGAGCGCTTCATGGCGGCGAACCTTGACCGGCTGGACACCACGCTGATGCTAGGAGTCGGGGCGGCGTTTGACATGCTGGCAGGGACGAAGGCCCAGGCCCCGCGCTGGATGCAGCGCAGCGGGCTGGAGTGGTTTTACCGGCTGTGCCAGGAGCCGGCCCGGCTGGGGCCGCGCTACTTGAAGAACAATCCGCTGTTCGCGTTGCGGGTGGCAGGGCAGTTGAGCGGGCTGCGGAAATACGAGCTGGAGCGGTGAAGGCCGGGCTTCCTGCCCTTGCGACGGAGCGCGGTTGTGTCGCGGAGACCAGCTGCAGCCGTCGTCGTCTTTCCGAAGGTGTTCAGGTTATTCAGCACGACTCATCGTTCGGACGTGGCTACGGCTGATCCCGCGCCGAGCGGGACAGAGCGGGACGCCGCCGCGCTCCCCGCCTGCCAAAATGTCGCACCTTTGGGCTTGCGTTTTTGAACTTCGCTCCGATGATGCGCCCCCTTATTTATGCAACCCGAGGAAACTCAATCCTCATGGCAGATTGACGCGCTGGCGTGGTTTGAAAACCACAAGCTCCAGCTCGCTTATGCCGGAGCAGCCGCGCTCGCGCTATGGCTGGCGGCTTTCACCTACAAACACGTCCGGGCCGGCAAGGAGGCTGAGGCCAACGCCGCGCTCGCCGCGCTGAACAAGCCGGGCGACAAATCGGGCAAGCAGGCGGCCCAGGGTGGCGATTATCTCAAGGTGGCCGAGCAGCACGCCGGCACCAAGGCCGCGCAGCGCGCGCTGCTGTTTGCGGCTGACCGTTACTTTGCCGAGGCCAAGTATTCCGACGCCAAGGCGCGTTTTGAACTGCATCTGGCGGCTGATCCCACCAGTGCCACGGCCCCGACCGCCCTGCTGGGCGTCGCCGCCTGCCTGGAGGCCATGGGCACTCCTGACAAGGCCGCGGAGGCCTATGAGAAGGTGATCACCCTGCACGGGGACAGTCCAGTGGCCGGACAGGCCAAGCTGGCGCTGGGGCTGTTGAACGAACAGAAGAACGAGCCGGCCCAGGCCCTGCGCTATTACGACGAATTGCTGCGGGCCAAGCCGCCGACTATCTGGCGCATGGAGGCCGAGATGCGGCGTGATCAATTGCTTCGCCGGCATCCGCAACTGGTCGGTGGTCCGGCCGCCGCCGCGCTGCCGGTCACGAACGCGCCCGTCGTGATCCCCACCAACGCCCCCGCCAAGAAGTAGGCGGAGCGGCACAGCCGGGCTGGGTGGTCGGTCTGAAAGTTCTTCCGCCATGAAACTCACCATTATTGGCACTGGTTACGTTGGACTCGTGACCGGGGCCTGCTTTGCCGAGGTCGGCCACACCGTCATCTGCGTGGACAACGACCTGAAGAAGGTCGAAACGCTCCGCAAAGGCGGCATCCCCATCTACGAGCCGGGACTTGAAGACCTCGTGAAACGGAACGTCGCCCTCGGGCGGCTTCAGTTCACCGGGGACACCGCCGAGGGTGTGCAAAAGTCGGACGTGGTGTTCATCGCTGTGCCCACGCCGCCGCAGCCGGATGGCTCGGTGGACTTGTCTTACATCGAGCGCGTGGCCCGGGACATCGCGGGGGCGATGACGAGCTACAAGATCGTCGTGGACAAGAGCACCGTGCCGGTGAAGACCGGCGAGAAGGTGGCCGAGACCATCAAGCGCTACTGCAAAGCGAAGGTGGAGTTCGATGTGGTGAGCAACCCGGAGTTTCTCCGCGAGGGCTTCGCGGTCGAGGACTTGATGAAACCAGACCGCATCGTGGTGGGCGTCGCTTCCCAGCGGCCGGCCGCCGCCATGCGCGACCTCTACGCGCCGTTCAACGCGCCGATCATCGTCACGGACATCAACTCCGCCGAACTGATCAAGCACGCGGCGAACTCCTTCCTCGCGCTCAAGATCTCCTACATCAACGCCATCGCCACGATCTGCGAGGCAAGCGGCGCGAACGTCGAGGAAGTGGCCAACGGCATGGGCATGGACGCGCGCATCGGGCGGCGGTTCCTGAATGCGGGCCTGGGCTTCGGCGGCTCGTGCTTCCCGAAGGACCTCAGCGCCTTCATCAAGATCGCGGACCAGCTCGGGTATGATTTCCAGTTGCTCAAGGAGGTCCAGCACATCAATGCAGACCAGATGGAGCGGTTTCTCAAGAAGCTCACCGACACGCTCTGGGTGTTGAAGGACAAGAAGATCGGCGTGCTGGGCCTGGCCTTCAAACAGAACACCGATGACGTCCGCATGTCACCGGCCATCGATCTGTGCCAGCGGCTTTTGAAGGAAGGCGCGTCGATTCGCGTGTTCGATCCCCAGGCCATGAACAAGGCCAAGGGCGTGCTGCCGCCGGGCGAGACGATCACCTACGTGGCCGACATGAACGCGGTGCCCGAGGGCTGCGATGCGGTGGTGATTGCGACGGAGTGGCCCGAGTTCAAGCAGCTTGATCTCGACCGGGCGCGGCATTCCATGTCGCATCCGATTCTCTTCGATGGGCGGAACCTCTTTGACCCGGCGGAGATGGAGCGGCGCGGGTGGGTTTACAAGAGTGTGGGGCGGTAAGGCGGCGGGACGGAGAACTGGAGTAATGGAGTGGTGGAGTAATGAAAGACACGACTCCAACCCTCCGGCACTCCAACCCTCCGCGCGTGGTGGAGGTCAGCGCCGGACTGGTCTTCCGCAGCAGCCACCTTCTGATCACCCAGCGACCTGCCGGTGGGCATCTTGCCGGGCTGTGGGAGTTTCCCGGTGGCAAGCGTGAGGCGGGGGAGAGCTTTGAGGAATGTCTCCGGCGGGAATTGCAGGAGGAACTGGGGGCGGACGTGTGCGTGCATGAGGAGCTTGAGCGCATCACTCACAACTATCCGGAGAAGTCCGTCCACCTCCGCTTCTTCCGCTGCACGCTGGCGGAGGGTAGTGAGGAGCCGACCGCGATTGGTTGTCAGGCGGTGGCGTGGGTGACCAAGGCAACGCTGGGCCGGTATGAGTTTCCCGCGGCGGACGCGCGGCTGCTGGACATGCTGGGCCGGACGGATGAGTTGTGGCGGTGATTTGGAATTGTGCCCGCGAAACACGCGAAAAGACGCGAAAAAGGATGGGCTGTTTTTTGGTGTGCCACTGCCAGATACCAATTCCCGTTTGCAGTTCGTGGAATTTGCCACCGGACGCCACGAGGCGCGCCTTCTCCCTTCCTTGGAGGAGGGGAAGAAGGTGGCCGCAGGCCGGATGAGGGGTGGGGGCCGCCAACGCCGACGCACGTCACCCCTCACCCCAACCCTCTCCCCTCCTCCAAGGAAGGGAGAGGGAGCCAGAACGCGTTCTGATCCCCAGCCTTTCCACCGATTCTTCTTTCGGATGTTGTCGTTGCCCGTGACCTGCCCTTTCGTGTTTTTGGCGTGTTTCGCGGGCACTCTTTTCCGCACTCTGGCGGGTGAACGGGGAATAGTTTGAACGGCGGGCTCCCTCCTTTGTTCCAACGCCGCATGAAAACCGCGCGCTGGAAACCCGCTGCCCGCCGCTTCTGGATCGAGTGGCTCAAGCCCTGCCTGATCATTCTCTTCGTCACCACCGCGCTCCGCTCGGCGCTGGCCGACTGGAACGACGTGCCCACCGGCTCGATGAAGCCGACCATCCTCGAAGGCGACCGGGTGTGGGTGAACAAGCTCGCCTATGACCTCAAGGTGCCCTTCACCACCTGGCATGTGGCCGAGTGGAGCGAACCACAACGCGGCGAGGTGGTCGTGTTCTTCTCCCCCGCGAACGGTCAGCGGCTGGTCAAACGCGTCGTCGGCCTGCCGGGCGACACGGTGGAACTGCGGGAAAACCGGCTCTACCTGAACGGTCGCGCGGTGGATTACGCCGCGCTGGATGCGGACACCGTCAAGGCCATCCCGGCCGGGCAACAACCGTTGCACGAGTTCGCGAGCGAGCAATTGCCCGACCGTAAACATCCCGTGATGACCACCCCCGCACTGCCAGCACGACGGGACTTCGCTGCGATGACCATTCCCGCCGGCCGCTACTTCATGATGGGCGACAACCGCGACAACAGCCTGGATTCACGCTACTTCGGCACGGTGCCGCGGGATCAGATCGTGGGGCGTTCTTCGGCCGTGGTGCTGTCGTTTGACCGGGAGCGGTGGTTTGCGCCGCGGTGGGAGAGGTTTTTTACGGCGATGAAGTAGGGGCGCGCGTGTTGCGTGTTGCGTGTTGGCATCGGGAGCAGGCACGCAACACGGAACACGCAGCACCAGCATGGCCGTGGGTGCCTTAAATACCACCTGCCCCCCCGCGCTCACTGCTCCAGCCGCGCCGGCGAGATCGTCAGGTGCTGGATTTCCTGCAACTGCGCTTCCAGCGAGAACGAGACCCCCATGGCCAGGTAGATGAGCGAGCCAAGCGCGTTCATGTTCGCGTCCTGCTCGGAGGCGGCGTCCACGCGCCCCTTGAAGCAGCGATTCACCTCCTGGAGCTGCTCGTAAAGCAGGTTCAGGCCACGCAGTTCCCAGTCTGGCTCGCCGCCGTTCTTGTGGATGAGGAACTGCTGGATGAGATACGCGCCCACGGTGCGGAAGATGGTTTCCTCCATCGTCGAGAAGGGCAGGTGGGTGCGGGCCAGGCCCTTGAGGCGGGAGAGGATCGGGCAGCCGCTGGTGGCCATCACCAGGCCGAAGAGCGCGCGCAGGCCGGTCTGGGCATCGGTGCGCTTCACATAGGTGCGCTCAGGCGTGCGGACCTCGAGCGTGACCTCCACGTAGGAGAGCATGGACCGGAAGGTCTCGGTGATCTTCTTGGCGTCCAGCGCGGCGGGGCAGTGGCGGAACAGTTCGCTGGAGAGCGGGCAGATGGTGCATTTCTGGAAGTCCAGCTTGGTCCAGAAGGGGTGCTCCACCTTGTCAAACCGGGCCTGATAGGCGCGCTCCGTGTCCACCTCGAAGTTGAAAGCCTGGCCGTCGTCCAGCTTGAAGACGTATTCGATGGTCACGAGGCGAATCTAGCGGGGGTCCGCTGGGCGGGCGAATTCTTTTTGGCAGAATGACTTCGGGATATTTCCGATGGCCGAATGCGTGGAGTGCGGGCCTCCTAGCCCGCTTTGCGGGTGCGACCATCGAAACGGGCCGGACCCGGCCGGCCCACCCGCCCGCAAAGCGGCACGGCGAGACCCGCTCGGGGCCTCTCAGTGCGGAAAACAAAGTTTTTGTCTCCGAAACGCGGTTCAGTCATAGTGACCTTATTGTATGGATTTCGCCGGCATCGTTGCGTTCGCCATCTTCCTGTATGTGCGACCGCAGGAATTCATCGGCATACTTGAGGCCTTCCGGCCTGCCTTCCTTTCCCTGGCGGTGACGGCGTTGGGCCTGTTCCTCCGCGAGGGCGGCGTGAGCCTCAAGCAGCTCATCCGCACCCCGCAGGACTGGATGGTGTCGGCGTATTTCATCTACATTCTGTTTTGGACGCCCGGCACCTTTGGCGACCTCTGGGGGGAGCTTTACCAATACGTGGGCTTCTACTTCCTGGTCGTGCTGGCATTGTCCAACTTCCGGCGCATCTACCAGTATCTGGCCTGGTGGTGCGGTGCGATCATGTTCATTGCCATCATGGCGTTGCTGAGTTTGATCGGCATTGACCCGCTGGACTCGCAGACCACCACCGCCGGTTCGCTCGGCCGTCTGGCGCTGAATCTCTCGCTCTTCAGCAACCCGAACGGCCTGGGCCACTCCGTCATGGTGGCCGTGCCGCTGCTCTACTACTTCATGTTCTGGAAGCGCCCGGTGTTTGTGAAAGAGGTCGGGGCACCGTTGATCTTCCTGCCCATGCTCTGCACCTTCTTCACACAGTCCAAGGGCGCGTTCGTCTCCGGCGTTGGCGCGATCATCGCCACGCTGGCCTTTGGCCGTCCCAAGTGGGTCCAGTTCATCCTGCTGCCGGCGCTGCTCTTCATCGGCACCAGCGCCCTGCCGCTGCTGCCGCGCTTCACCGAGGTGCAGTTTGGCGAAGGCAAAGCGCGTAGCGACGAGGCCGTGCTGGGCCGTATCGAGTCCTTCGAGTTCGGCAAATGGGCGCAGGAGAACACCGAATACGGGGTGGGCTTCAAGCAGTTCGTCCCCGCCTTCATCCGCAAGGAAGGCGATCTCAAGGCGCGGGCGTCGCACTCCTCCTTCAACCAGGTGGCCGGCGAGTTCGGCTGGTATGGCCTGCTGATCTTCTCCGGCATCCTCTACACCTGCTTCCACTCGCTGATGCGCGCCCGCACTGCCAACGACAACGAGGAGCGCGTCCGGCGCATGTTGTTCTGCATGGTGCTCTCCTACACCGTGTCCTCGTGGATGATCGATTTCGGTTTCCGTGCCGCGTTCTTCGTGATGGTGGCGATGGTCAGCGCGTTCCACCGCATCCTCATGGATCGCGCGACGAGCTACTCGCCTGAAACGGACGAGAGTGATCGCGAGCAGTGGGGCGGCATTGCGGGGATCGCGGACAGCCGGCCGATTCCCGCCCTCGCTGGTGCCGAGGGGCTTCCGGTGCTCACGGCCAGGGACTACGTCCTCCAGCGCAAGGTGGTGCGTGGCGTGCCGACCCGACCACGGCAATTCCTCGCCGCCCAGACCGGGGTGGCCTCCAAACGAGACGAAATGCGGACGCAAACCGGATATGTGCCTCCGGTCAAAGAGGACGGCACGCCGGTCAGTGCCGCTGCCTACATGCCGTGGGCGAAGTTCCGCTGGTATGACGCCATCGGCATCTACCTGACTCTGCGCCTCGTGATCTACATTCGCGACTACGCCATCACCCTGTGATTCGCCCGGGCCCATCCCAGCATGAGCAGCGCTGACTGGTGCCAACTCCTGTTCTGGTTCAGCCTCGGCGCGCTGTTCTACACCTTCCTCGGTTATCCGGTGCTCATCGGCTTGCTGGCCAGGGTTGCGGGCCGGACTTCGTTGAAGGCCGCTCCGGCGAACCCGCCTTCCGTCTCGGTCGTGCTGGTGGCGTTCAATGAGGAGGCCCGCATCGTCCCGCGCGTCGAGAACCTGCTCGCAGCCAGTTACCCGGCCGACAAGCTGGACGTCCTCGTCGTCACCGACGGCTCCACGGATGGCACGGTGGCGAAGCTCCGCGCGCTGGCGGACCCGCGGGTGCGCGTCCTCGCCCGTGAGCAGCGCTCGGGGAAGTCCGCCTGCCTCAACGCCGCCATCCCGCAGGCGCGCGGCGAGCTTGTCGTGCTCTGCGATGCTAGGCAGCGCTTCGCCCCGCATACGATTCCTGAACTGGTCGCAAATTTCTCCGACCCCACGCTGGGTGCGGTGAGTGGCTCGCTGGAGATTGACCCGGCGGCGACCGGCGTGGGCGGCGGGGTGGACCTGTATTGGAAGCTGGAGAAGTTCATCCGCGCCAGCGAAGGCCGGTTCAGCTCCACCATCGGGGCGACCGGGGCGGTGTATGCCATCCGCCGGGAACTGTTCCAGCCCATCCCGGACGACACCTTGCTCGACGACGTGGTCATCCCAATGCAGATCGCCGTGAACCATCGCCGACGCGTGAGCTTCGATCCCACCGCCCCGGCCTACGATCCCCAGACCACCGATCCGGCGAAGGAAAAGCGGCGCAAGCTGCGCACGCTGGCCGGGAACTTCCAGATGCTGGCGCACCATCCGGGCTGGGTGCTGCCGTGGCGCACGCCGCTCTGGTGGCAATTGCTTTCGCACAAGTATTCCCGCATCGTCGCGCCCGTGCTCATGGTGACGATGCTGGCGAGCAATGCCATGCTGGCGGAACAACCGTTCTACCGGCTGGTCTTTGGCGCGCACCTGGCTTTCTACGCGCTGGCCTTGATGGGCCTCGCGCTGCCCGCGCTCAAGTGGAAGCTGTTCTCCGTCCCGGCGGGCTTTGTGTTCCTGAACCTGATGACCGTGGGCGGCTGCGTGAACTGGCTGCGCGGGGCGTATCGGCAGGGGAAGTGGTGATGCAAATTCCAAATCACAAATTCCAAATCCCAAAGAAGCTCCAAGCTTCAAGCCTCAATGCCGTCCCTCACCGTCGCGGTTGGAATTTGAAGCTTGGAACCTACTTGGAATTTGGCGCTTGGGTTTTGGAGCTTTGACCGAATCATGCTGCGTTTCGAATTTCCCCTCCAGCGCCTGCCCTTCGGCAAGACCCCTTACCAGTACTACCTTCCTTTTTAT
>CAZOCL010000047.1:0-27256 GCA_964578245.1 uncultured Klebsiella sp.
TCGCGCCGGTCATCCCGCACTACGACCCGCCGGACCAGCCGTTCCGCATGGCCCCGATGCCGCAGAGCACGCGCAGCATCGTGGTGCCGCTGGCGACGGACCTGCACCTGGCCTTCGACACCGCGCTGCTGCGCACGCACACCGTCTGGTCGGGCAAGGGCCTCGCGCTCCTCGGCCCGCAATACGGCCTGCCCAAGGCCCCGTTCATCAGCACGAACGACGGCACGGTGCTATGGACGATGCCGCCGGTGTTTCCGTGGGCGGTGGGGAAGCTGCCTGATTCAGATGCCTTAAAGATTCCGTCAGGTGCGCGCTTTCTGGGACTCGACTTGGCGAAGGATTCAAGAGGAGTGCTTTATGATATTCCTGCTGGGGATGAGACTGTCCGAGTCCGGGAATCTGCTTTTGCCGTGCAACAAGCTGCGATTCTACGCTGGCTTGAAATTAGCCCCTGTCGTCAGACGTTGTTCTTCCTTGCCCACGCTCAAGACGGAGCCACCGTGGAGCAGGGGACGGATTTTGATTCACAGATTTCACGACCATCTTCACAGCCATCTGTTACTATCCTCAAGGGGCGAATGGCGACTGCAACCACGCTCCAACGTTCGAAGGTGGGCAGCTTGGCGTCCCAGACAGTCAAGGCAAATTACGAATTCGGGCTAGTTACGGAAGCCAGCGTGGAGAAGGGCATGATTTCGAGGATGGTTGATGGTTCCCAAGCCCGAATTTGGTTGAGGGTGCTTCCCCACACCGAACCAGTCCGACTGGAGCTGCTGACTGTCTTCGGTGGCGGACCGCCCGAAACACTCTCAGGGGAATTACAGCCTCAGTCGCTTCCAGTGCCTTCTCAAGTCGCAACTCCCAAAGTGCTTCCACGGCCCAGCGCTGTCTCCACGCCTTACTTCCGTGCAGAGTCTTTTCCGTTTCCGAACGAAGCCAACTTGCTCATCACCGGCATGGACTTTCTGCCGAATGGCGACCTCGCTGCTTGCACTTGGCAGGGCGAGGTTTTCATCATTGAGAAGGCGACAGGTCCGGCGAAAGGTGCACGCCATAGGCGCTACGCGCGCGGCTTGTGCGAGCCGATGGGCGTCGCCGTGCGCGACGGGAAGATTTACGTCGGCACCAAGCAGGGGCTCTATCGCCTCACCAGCAAAGATTGGAAGGGTGAGGCCGATTCGTTCGAGTGCCTGAACCAAAGCTGGGGCTACACCGGTGGCTACAATTCGTTTGTTTACGGTCCGGTCTTCGACAAGGCAGGCAACTTCATGCTCGCGAACGCCGGGCACAGCGGGCGCTGGGACAGTGCTTACATGGGCTGGGCCATGCGTATTTCGCCGGACGGCCAGAAGCTTGAGCCGATCTGCTCCGGCCTGCGCGAGCCGAATGGCATCGGCACGTTCGGCCCGGACCGCGACGTGTTTGTCTCGGAGAACCAGGGGCAGTGGATGGCGGCGTGCAAGCTGAACCACGTCACGCCCGGCAAGTTCTACGGCCACCCGAGCGCTTGGCCGGCCAAGCAGGAGGAATATGGCAAGCACACGCGCTTCGACCCGCCCGCCGTGTGGTTCCCTTACAAGCTCGCGCGCTCCGTCACGGGCTTCGTGGAGATCACGGATGACCGCTTCGGGCCGTTCAAGGGGCAGCTCATGGTGGGGGATTTTCAGAACGCCATCGTGACGCGCGTGCAACTTGAGAGGGTCAACGGCGAGTATCAGGGCGCGGTGTGGCCGTTCCTGAAGCAGTTCCAGTCCGGCGTGAACCGCCTCGCCTACGGGCCGGACGGCAAGCTTTACGTGGGCGGCTTGCAGGCCCCGCGCTCGTGGACGGCGGTCGCGCCACTCAATGCGTCGCTGGAACGGATCGAGTTCACCGGGAAGCTGCCCTTCGAGGTGAAGGAAGTTCACGCGCGGGCGGATGGCTTCGAGCTGACCTTCACGCAGCCGGTGGAGGAGAAGGGCGCGGCGAATCCCGACAGCTACGACGTGACGCAATACGGCTTCAAGTATCACGCGAAGTATGGCTCGCCCGAACTGGACCACGACGGGAAGGAGAACGCGGCGACGGTCATCAAGATCGCGGGCGCGACTGTCTCGCCGGACAAACTAAAAGTCCGCCTCAAGCTCGAAGGCTGGAAGACCGGCTATGTGACGATGGTGCGCAGCCTGGATGTGAAGAACGGGGCCGGGGAGTCGCTGGTGAACGACACCTTCTGGTATACGCTAAATCAGTTGCCCAAGTAGCGGAGCGCCGGTCTCTGACCCGGCGTGAACATTTTTGCCACAAAAGGGCGCAAAGAGCGCAAAGAGTTTGCCGAGCTGCCTCCTGATAAATCCGTAGGACGATCCCGTTGGTTCGCCTCGACGGGCTGGGTTGCTCAGGTAGCATGTCTTCCATGAAACCAGCCAATTTCGTCCTTTTGGGCGCGTCGCTGTTGCTTGGCTGGGGATTCTGGGCGGGCGGCCAGCCGTCGCGAGTTGCCCACACGGACCCGCTCGACACTGATGCCTTTCCACGGCGTTTCGCAGATCAGGTTCGGCTTCCGGTTGCTTCATCCGTTCCACCGTTGCCCGTCGCTGCCAAACCTCCGGCACGCCCGGCGTTGCGCGAGCCTTGGCAAACCACTGCATTAAACGATGGGCTGCGATGGATGCTGACTGAAGGGCTCCGTCATTACTCGACGCAGTCCGTGATGGGCAAATCTACTTCGACCCAGCGGAGTATCCAGAAGGCTTCGATCCACAAGTGACCAGCTTTGAATTTATCCGGTCCGTTCCTCCCCATCATGGCGCAATCTTTGGCGGATTGGATTTCTTGATGCACATGAATGGGGCATGGAAGGAGCAGGCGCCAGCATCAAACATGTGGAGCCAGTGGGTTGGTGGGCCGCAGGTGGCTAGTTTTAGTCTGGTTCTCGGAGGACAAGCTGGAATGTGCTCTGTTGACTTGAACACCGTATTCGGGGTCTTCAAAGGCACCAATGGATATGTCACGAAGGTGCTGTTCTCGATTGACCCTTGAATGTCGTTTCGGGTGCTCTGAAAAGCCAACCCAAGGTTTTCGGATCGTCGGAGTCGCTGCGCGCGGAGAGTTTTAGCCTTGGGTGGCGCTCCGCCGGCTGAAGCCGGGACTCCGAACGCGGCGGCGCAGCCTTGCCCTTCGGCCCGGCTCCCCGTAGAAAACGCGCGTGAACAAACCTGCCGCTTCCGCGCCCGCCGGGCTTTCTGTCGCCTTGCGACGCTTTCTCTACGGCACTGCCGCCACCACGGGGGCGGCCATCCTCATTGTCGAGATCCTCGGCGCGAAGATGCTGTCGCCGTATGTGGGCACGTCGCACTTCGTGTGGACGGCGCAGATCGCGGTGACGCTGATCTCCCTCGCGGCGGGCTACTGGTTCGGCGGCTGGCTGGTGGACCGGTCACAAAAGCTGAGCCGGCTCTACACCTGCATCCTGCTGGCGGGCGTGTATCTCTGCTTCACGGTGCCATTCACGGCGAAGGTTGCGTTTGCCTGCCTGCAATTCCCGCTCGCGGTCGGCTCGCTGCTGGCGTCGCTGTTTCTTTTCTTCGTGCCGCTCACGCTGCTGGCCACGGTCGGGCCGTTCGTCATCCGCGTGCTCACTTCGGTGGTCGCGGGCGTTGGCGGCACCGTGGGCCGGCTCTCGGCGATCAGCACCCTGGGCAGCGTGCTGGGCACGGTGCTGATCGGCTATGTGCTCATTCCCTTCCTGCCTAACTCCGTGACGATGTTCGTGACCTCGGGCGTCCTGATGGCGCTGGCGGCGGTTTACTTCCTGTTCTGGCGGGAGGAGGGCGAATCGCTGGGTGCGGTGGCGGTCGCGGTGGTGGTCGGAGTATTTGCCGGCTGGGCGGGGGTGCGGCAGGATGCCCGGCCGCCTTCGGACTACATGAGCGAGGTGGCACGGCGCAACTCGAACTTCGGCCTGATGCAGGTGCTGGAGAACTTTGACAGCTCGCGGCGTTACTACCTCAACGACTACCTGACGCAGAACACCTACGACCCCGAGGCGAAGCAAAGCGTGTCGCTCTTTACCTACGGGCTGCACGGGCTGGCGAGCGTTTACACGACGGAGATCAAGGATGTCCTGTGCATCGGCATGGGCGTAGGCGTTGTGCCCATGCAGTTCGCGCACGAAGGAGCGAAGGTGGACGTGGTCGAGATCAACGGCGCGGTGGTGGAACTGGCCAAGGCACACTTCGACCTGAAGCCGGAGCTGCTCAACCTCACCATTGGAGACGGCCGGCAGTTTGTGAACGCGGCGACCAAGCAGTATGACGCGGTGATCCTTGATGCTTTCCTCGGCGATTCCTCGCCCTCGCATCTCATGACGCAGGAGGCCTTCGCTGGCATCCGCCGGGTGCTGCGGCCAGGCGGCGTGCTGGTGATCAACAGCTTCGGTGAATTTGAGGCGGGCAAGGACTTCTTCACCGGGTCGCTGGACAAGACGCTCAAGTCGGTCTTTGCCACGGTGCGCATCCATGCGAGCGGGAATGGCAACGTGTTCTTCGTGGCCACGCCGGCGTTGGAACTGAAGCAGCATCGCACGATGAACTTCGAGGCGATGCATGTGACCGTGCGCCACGATGCGCGCAAAGCGTTTGAAGGCATCCAGACCGCCGATCCGAAGAGCGGCATCGTGCTGACGGATGATTTCAACCCGGTGGAGTTTCACGACGCCAACAATCGCGAACAGTTCCGGCGGCAGCTGGCTTTCTCGATGCGGCCGAAGTGAGGTTTGAAGAGCACGGCGTTGACGCCGCAGAGACGTGGGATGGCAGGAGAGCGACCGACTATGCGAAACCGGCTTCGTGAGCAGAGGAAGAGCAAAAGAGGGTGAGGCCACTCGCGTCGGCGCGAGTCACCCCTCACCTCAACCCTCTCCCCTCCGCCGAGGAAGGGAGAGGGAGCCGGAACGCATCCGTGGTCTCTGCTGCGCGGAGTTGGACATGGGGGCGCTTCGGTGCATCATTGGCCCGGTGAACTTTGATCTGACCCGTGGCCGCTGAAACGCCCCAGCTTTCGTTCGTCCAACGCCTCCTCACCCGGCTGGCGGATGCGGTGTATTTGCACCCGCGCGTGTTCTTCTACCCGCAGATGGTGCTGTTTCTGGTCTGCCTGCTGTTCACGGTCCACGGGCTGGAGTTCAACACGAGCCGCAACGATCTCGTCGGCTCGGACAAGAAGTATCATCAGAATTTTCTGGAGTTCAAAAAGGAGTTCCCTGGCCAGGATGACTTGGTGGTGATCGTCGAGAGCGACCGGATGGACAAGAACCGGCAGTTCGTCGAGCGGCTGGGAGCGAAACTGGAGGGGGAGACGAATCTCTTCACCGATGTCTTCTACAAGGGCGATCTCAAGCTGATGGGGAGCAAGGCGCTCTTGTTCGTGCCGCAGGATGACCTCGTGGAACTCCAGAAAAAGGTCAAAGACTACCAGCCCTTCATCAAGAACTTCTCCCAGGCCACCAACCTGGTCTCGCTCTTTACGATCCTGAACCGGCAGTTCCGCACGGCGAAACAGGAAGCCAATGCGGAGAACGACTCCATGCTCGGCGCGTTGCCGGCGCTCGAACGCATTGTGAACGAGGCGAAGGAAGGCCTGCAGCGGCCGGGCAAGCCACCCTCGCCCGGGGTGAGCGCACTTTTCGGCGGCGGGCCGGAGGCGGAGCGGGAGATGTATATCACCTTCGGCAACGGGCGGTTGTATCTGGTCACCGCGCACGCGAAACGCGAGGAGCAGAGCGGGGATGCGGTGGAGCGGCTGCGGACGCTGGTGGAGGAAACCAAGCGCGAGGTGCCGGGCGTGAGCGTGGGCATCACGGGGGAGCCGGTGCTGGAGTTTGATGAGATGGCGCAGTCCCAGCACGACTCCACGGTGGCGACCATCGTATCCCTGGTGTTGTCCGTGATGATCTTCATCTATGGCTACAGCCAGACGGGCCGTCCGCTGAAGGCCGCCGCCTGCCTCATCGTGGGGCTGACCTATACGATGGGCTACACCACGCTGGTGGTGGGGCATCTGAATATCCTGACCATCACCTTCGCGCCGATGCTGATCGGGCTGGCGATTGATTTCGGCGTGCATCTGGTGGCGCGGTTCGAGGAGGAACTGCGGCTGGGGAAGAGCGAGCGCGTGGCCATCACGCTGGCGATGGTGAACACGGGGCAGGGGATCTTTACCGGCGCGGCCACGACGGCGGCGGCCTTCCTGGCGATGGGCATCACGAATTTCAAGGGCATCCAGGAGATGGGCATCATCGCGGGTGGCGGGCTCATGGTGTGCCTCGTGCCGATGATGACGCTGCTGCCGGTGCTGCTGCTGCGGGGGCGGCAGAATGTCATTGATCACATCGCGCCGCCGGTCAGCCGCCGCGAGCGCATCGAGCGGCTCTGGCTCGACCGCCCCGGGACCGTCTTTGTGGTGACGGCGGCGGTCTGTGTCTTGAGCGCGGCGCGGTTCAACCAGGTTCACTTCGATTACAACCTGCTGAACATGCAGTCCGCCGGACTGCCGGCGGTCGTGTTCGAGCAGAAGCTCATCAACACCGCGTCGAACTCCGTGCTGTTCGGCGCAGTGGTGGCCACGAATCTGGAGCAGGCGGCCCAGTTGGAGCACCGGCTGACGAACCTCACCACGGTCGCGAACGTGCGCTCCATGAGCCAGTTCCTGGCGGAGGATGCCACGCCGAAGCTCGCCCTGATCCGCCAGGTCAAGGCCGATGCCGCCGCGGTGAAGTTTGCCGCGCTGGACATGCAGCCGGCGAATGTGCCGGAGTTGCTCCAAGTCCTCTACTCGTTTCAAGGGTATCTGGGAGCGGCGGAGGAAGTGGTCCGGAAGGAAGGCGATGCGAAGCTGGCGACGCAGCTCAAGTCCATCAAGGATGCGGTCCAAAAATGGCGCAACGCGCTGGTGGCCGCTCCCGCACCGCAGGGGGCCGCCCAGACGGCATATTACCAGCAGGCGTTGCTGGACGATTTACAGGACACGTTTACGGCGCTGGCGGGGCAGGAGGCCAGTGCACTGCGGGCGGAGGATTTGCCCGCGCCGTTGCGCAACCGCTTCATCGGGTTGACGGGTAAGTATCTACTGCAAGTCTTTCCCAAGGCAGACGTGTGGCAGCGCGAACCGCAGGAGGCTTTCGTGAAGGAACTCCGCACCGTGGACCCGAACGTCACGGGCACGCCCATCCAGCTCCTCGAATACACGACGTTGCTGAAGGACAGCTACGTGGAGGCCGCGTGGTATGCGACCGCCGCCATCGCGCTCATGGTGCTGGTGCACTTCCGGTCGCTCGTGTGCGTGGTGCTGGCGCTTCTGCCCGTGGCGATCGGGAGCATCTGGATGGTGGGCTTCATGGGCTGGGCCGGGATTCCGTTCAACCCGGCGAACATAATGACCCTGCCCTTGGTGGTGGGCATCGGTGTGACGAACGGCATTCACATCCTAAACCGTTTCGCCGAGGAGAAGAATCCGAGCATTCTGGCCCGCAGCACCGGCCTGGCCGTGCTGGTGTCCGGACTCACCACGATTGCGGGCTTTGGCAGTTTGATTCTGGCCAAACACCAAGGCATCCAGAGCCTCGGCTACGTCATGGCCGTGGGCACGGCCACCTGCATGATTGCCGCGCTGACGTTCCTGCCGGCGGTGTTGCAGGTGCTGCTGAAACTCGGTTGGAGAAAAGAAAAGGCCCAGTGACGATAATGCACCATCGCCACTGGGCTGTGAGGAACCGAGGTCAAATGGAACCTCGACCAACTGACGCAACAGCCTAATAGCTTGTGAATAAATGTCAAATCCCGAGAATTCCCTAGGCAGAGGCCTTACGCTAACGATATTTGCCAAACCTAGCTTCCATCAAAATCCTGCATTTCGCGGCGGGCAACCTTGACCGGGCACCCGGCTCTCCTACCATCCCGCCCGCGTGATCTGCCGCGCCACCAAACTGCTGAAGTTCGTTCGTCTGGCCTGTTGCTTGGGCCTGCTGGCTCTTGCTGGCACCCGGCTGGCTGCGGCCGCTGAGTGGACGGCCGGCCCGTTGGCGCACGACTTTTCGCTGACGCTGGCTTCCGGCACCCGTTCGGAGTGGCTGGGGCCGCTGTATTACCACGAAGTCTCCGAGGGGCAGACCACCTGGGCGCTCCCGCCGTTCTTCGCCAGCACTTACTATCCGGACGTGCCCGCGCAGGAATACGACTTCCTCTACCCGCTCTTCACCTACGACCGCTTTGGCGCGGAATACCGCTGGCAGATCCTGCAGGTGCTGAACTTCACAGGCGGGCAGTCGCAGGAGGAAAAGCCCACGGACAAGTTCACGCTCTTCCCTTTCTACTTCCAGAGCCGCAGTCCTGATTCGGACCGCAACTACACCGCGTTCGTGCCGTTCTGGGGCACGCTCAAGGACCGGCTGTTCCGCGACGAGATCAAGATCCGCCTGTTCCCGCTCTACTCGCGCACCGTGAAGAAGGACGTGGTCACGGAGAACTATCTCTTCCCCTTCGTCCATCTCCGCCACGGCACGAAGCTCGATGGCTGGCAGGTCTGGCCGCTAGTGGGCCACGAGCATCGCGACTCGTTCACCTGGACGAACTACCTGGACCTCGTCCAGTTCACGCCCGGCCATGACAAGCGCTTCATCGCCTGGCCGTTTTTCCTGGAGAGCCGGAGCGGCATCGGGACCACGAACCCGGTCAACCAGCAGGCGTTGCTTCCGTTTTACAGCCACTACCGTTCACCCTCGCGCGACTCTTCCACCTACCTCTGGCCGTTCTTCACCTACACCGACGACCGCGAGCGGAAGTATCACGAATGGGGCGCACCGTGGCCGCTGGTCGGCTTCGCGCGCGGCCCGGGCAAATACATGGACCGCGTCTGGCCCTTCTACAGCCACGCCACCAACGCAGTCCTCACCAGCGACTTCGTCCTCTGGCCCATTTACAAATACAACCGCGCCCAGGCCGCCCCGCTGGACCGCGAGCGCATGCGCATCCTGTTCTTCCTCTACAGCGATCTTTCGGAGAAGAACATCGTCACCGGCGAGGCGAAGACCCGACAGGATCTCTGGCCGTTCTACACGAAGCGGAAGGAACTGGACGGCCGCGAACGCTTCCAGTTGTTCGCCCCCTTGGAGCCGATTGTGCCGAACAACAAGTCCTTCGAGCGGAGCTGGTCGCCGCTCTGGTCCGTCTTCCTCCGCGAGAAGAACCCGCGCACCGGTGCGGAAAGCCAATCGCTGCTCTGGAACCTCTGGCGGCTCGATACCACCCCGACCAATTCTCACGCCGCCGCCTTCTTCGGCATTGTGAAGCGGGATGCGGATGCCCAGGGTGCAAAGTGGCGATTCTTTAGCTGGGGCAAACGCGCGGCGGAGGAGCCGAAGCCAGCCGCCAAGTGACGCTTCAAACTCCAAATCCCAAGCTCCCAATAAGCTCCCAGCTCCAAATCCCAATTCGCCCCGTGGTCCGCTCCACCCCGGCGGCAACTCGTTCTAATGGCAGTTCATTCAGGCATAGCCCCGCTGCCCTTGGAGCTTGGAGCTTGGAGCTTGTTTGGAATTTGAAGCTTGGGATTTGGAGCTTTCCGTCGTCGCCCGCATGAAACTCCTCTTCGTGTCGAACCTGTTCCCCGACTCGTCCGCCCCGGGTCATGGCCAGGTCAACGCCACGGTGCTGCACCAGCTCGCGCGGCATTGCGACATCCGCGTCATCTCCCCGCGGCCGATGCTGCCCTTCAAGAGCTGGCGCGGCCGCACCCCGCGCGACGAGGACAAGATCTTCCAGCCGCATTACGTCCGCACCTTCTACGTGCCCAAGTTCGGCGGTCCGTGGAACCACCGGCTGATGGCCCGCGCCCTCCGCGAGCCGGTGCGCCGACTCCGCGCCGAGTTTCCCTACGACGTCGTGCTGGGGGCGTGGGTCTATCCTGACGTCTGCGCGCTCGATCTGGTGGATAACGAGCTGAAGGCCCCCATCGTCGCCATCGCGCAAGGCACCGACGTGCACAGCTACCTGCACATGCCGCTGCGCCGGCACGCCATCGTCCAGGCGCTGGGCCGCGCCGCCGCCACCATCACCCGCAGCCGGGACCTCGCGACGCGCCTGCATGACGCCGGGGTGCCCTTCATGAAGCTGCGCCCGATCTACAACGGCGTGGACACCGCCACGTTCCGTCCTGGCGACGCTCTGGCCGCGCGCAAGGAACTGGGTCTTCCCACCGACTCGCAGATCATTCTCTACGTGGGCAACTTCCTGCCGGTGAAGAACCCGCTCCTGCTCGTCAGCGCGCACTCCCGGCTGAGCCGCAACGCGGCCGAGCCCTGCGAACTGGTGATGATCGGGTCGGGCCCGCTGGAGTCAAAGCTTCGCCGCCTGGCCAACGCGGGCGGAGCCGGGGCGAACGTGCGAATGGTTGGTCGCAAATCCCCGGCGGAGGTCGCGCGCTACATGCAGGCCGCCGACGTGCTGTGTGTGCCCAGCAAGCAGGAGGGCGTGCCGAACGTGATCCTCGAGGCTTTCGCTTGCGGCCTGCGCAGCGTGGCCACGCGCGTGGGAGGCATTCCCGAGGTGCTCGACAAGGACTTCCTTGGCCGCCTCGTCCCCAGCGCCGATGCCGCTGCGCTGGCGCAGGCCCTCGGCCAGACCCTCATGGAAGCCCCGGACCGCGACGCCATCCTTCGCCACGCCAGCCAGTTCTCGTGGGAACGCACCGTCGAGCGCTACATGTCCGTGCTGGAGGAAGCTTGCGCCTCGCGTCCGTCGGCGTGACGGGGGACGAAGGGGAGACGGCTATTCGGACGGCTCCTGCCACCGCGGCACGAGCTGTTGCGGCAGGCCAAGATGATCGAGCACCCGCGCCACGACCGTGTCCACCACCTGTTGCACCGTCTGCGGCCGCGTGTAGAAGGAAGGGTTCGCCGGCAGGATCGTTGCTCCCGCCAGCAGCAGGAGTTCCAGGTTTTTCAGGTGGATCAGGTTCAGCGGTGTCTCACGCGGGACGAGGATGAGCTTCTTGCGCTCCTTGAGCATCACGTCCGCCGCCCGCAGCAGCACGTCATCGCTCGTGCCGTGGGCGATGCGCCCCAGCGTGCCCATGCTGCACGGGATCACCACCATCGCGTCGAATGGATTCGAGCCGCTGGCGAAGGGCACGTTCATGCTCTTCAGTCCGTGCTGGGCCACACCGGCCGGCAGCCGCAGCCCGCCCGGCAGTTCCTCTGCGATCACCGCGTGCGCGTAGTTGCTCAGCACCACATGCACCTCGTGCGCCTGGGAGTCGAGGTTGTCCAGCAGCCGCTGCGCGTAGAGCGACCCGCTCGCGCCCGTGATGGCGATGACGATTCTCAAGTGCGGAAACTATGTCGGCGCGCACGATTACCGGCAAGCCGCGCGATTATCGCGTTGCCTTCAACTAGGCCGCTTCGCAAACTCCCCCCCGTGCAACTAGTGGTGAGTCTCACGCAGCTTCCGGGTTCAAAGCCCGTCTAACTCGCTTTGTGAACCACTTCACCGCTGTCCTGTCCCGCCTCCGGCCCGGTGCGTTTGCCCCGTTGTTGATCGTCCTCCTGGTCTGCGGCTGCGGCAGCCCTTCGGCTCCGTCCGGGACGCGCATTACGGGTCCGCCGCCCCGGCCGCGCACCGCGCCGCCACCGGTCGTGCCCCCGCGCCCCCAGCCGGTTGTCCCGACCATTGTCCAGCCGCCGCCACAGCCCGCCTACGTGCCCAAACCGTCGCCGAGTTTCACTCCGCCGGTCGTGACTCCGCCCGCACTCGTCGTCGCACCGCCACCGGTGGTCGCCCCCCCCGTCGCGCCGCGTCCACTGTGGCTGCCGTTGCATGCCTGGGCCACCCAGGCCGGGCTGTCCGCCCCGGTGCGCGTGGGCCAGACCGGCTTCCAGGTCAAGTCTCCCACCGGCCCCTTCCTGCTCAACGTCGGCACGCGCAAGGCAAACTGGAACGGTTACACGTTCAACCTCGGCTTCGCGCCCACGGTGACCAACGGCGTGCCCTATGTCCACAGCCTGGACGTGGACAAGAATCTCGTCCCGCTCCTGCAGGTGAACCGCCCCGTCTCGCGTGGTCGCGGCGTCATCGTCCTGGACCCTGGCCACGGCGGCGTGGACAACGGCACCAAGAGCCCGCTCGGCCAGCGCTTCGAAAAGGACTACACCCTCGACTGGGCCCGACGCCTGAAATCGCTCTTGGAGGCCCGCGGCTGGAAGGTCGTGCTCACCCGCAACACGGACGTGGCCGTCGAACTGGGCGAACGGGTCATGATCGCCGAGCAAAACCAGGCCGACCTCTTCATCAGCCTGCATCTCAACGCCGCCAACGCCGGAGTCACGGGCCTGGAGACCTATTGCCTCACCCCTGCCGGCATGGCCTCCACGCTCACGCGCGGCTATGCCGATCCCGTGAACATCTTCCTGCCCGGCAATTCCCAGGATGCCGAGAACATGCGGCTCGCCATGCGCGTCCACCGGTCGCTGCTCCAGAACGTCGGCATGGCGGATCGTGGCGTGCAGCGGGCGCGCTTCATGGCCGTGCTCAAGACCCAGCAGCGTCCCGCCATCCTGGTGGAGGGCGGCTATCTCTCGGACCACCACGAGTCCAAGCAGCTCGACAGCCCGGAGTATCGCCAGAAGCTCGCGGCCGCCGTGGCCAAGGCGCTGGAGTAGGTGGCCACCCTTCCGCGTCGGTTTCATCAGGGCCCATCTGTGGTTGAATCCTCCGCTGCGGATATTCTGCTGCCACTAGGACGAGCATGGGAAATCCGCATGCTCACCGGAAGAGCTTCACACTGCGCCAGCGACGGCGGAAGCGCCTGGCAAACTGCCCCGGCAGGGCCCACGCCGACGTGACGTGCCAGCGGAGACACAGGAAGCGCAGCGCGCCCCGGCAATCGGAAGCCACCCGTCCCTCGCGTCGAGCCTCCTTCCAATCCGCCAGCAAGCCACCCAGCACCGAAGCGAAGGTCGGTGCGGTTACGAGCTGGGCGTAGGCCAGCTGTTGCGCCTCACTGGCGGGGAGCTGGCGCAGTTGCTCATGAACGAAGGCCGGCAGTTCACCGGGCAAGATGGCTTCATAAACCGCCAGCGCCTCCGCCAGCGGGAGCGTCACACCGCGCCGCCGGGCCTCGGCGAGGACCAGCTCCCACTGCACCCGGTGCCGTCGCAGGAGCAGATGCACGTCCAGCAGCCAGCGAATCGGCGGCACGGTCTCCCATGCCATCCCGTGGATACATAGGTGCAGCAGCAGATGTTCGGCGGACAGAGTAAAGGTGGGTTCGTTCCTGATCTGGATCGGCCGTTTCGCCTCCCAGAGCGGGGCTTCGTCCATCGGCGCGTGCGGCCGCCAGAGCAGACGCCAGTGCAGGTCGCAGCTAAACCCCTCGGCGTTGGCGAATCCATGGGCGTGGCACTTGTCCAGTGACAACTCCTCTGGATGGGGCGAGTGCCAGCCCAACGCAGTCAGCCCGGCGATGGCTCGGGGCACCTGTTCGGAGCGGACCAGAATATCAAAGTCCTCCAGATAACGCCCGCCCTCGTCCGCATACACCTCGGAGAGCAACGCCATGCCTTTGAGCACCAGGCAGTCAATCCCGCTGGCTTGCAGGTGGCCGACGACCTCGGCGCAGCGGTTGAGGAGCACTTGATTGCGCAGCCAGGCCTGCCGGTAACACGCCTCCAGCACGGCCGCATCGGCGGCGGACAGCTCCAGCTCCTCGCGCCGGTGGTAAATCCAAGGCAGCAACCGGCTGGCGGCGGCATCCACCGCCGCGAGGTCGATGCCAGCCCGCCACTGCTGCCAGGCTGGGCGGGCAATCTCCGGCGGAGCGGCGGCCGCTTGCAGCAACAGCTGCTGCCGCGCCGTCGGCCGACAGCCGTGCGCGCCGCGATGGTCCTGGCCGGCTTGGGCAATCACAGGCGCTCCAGCAGTTGTCCGAGGTCGGCGACCGCGTCCCGGGGGTGCGCATATTGCAGCGTGAAGACGGGCAGTTGCCGCCCTGCTTCCGCCAGCCATGCGATCGTGCGCGCGTGGTGGGTGCGCAGTTCCGGGACCAGTTGCGCCACGAGTGCCGGACCGCTCACCGGAGCCACGCGCGGCACGGACGCGGCGGCGACGTATTCGGGCAGGACGATGACGCGGGCGGGCCCGCTCGGCGCGAACTTCCCGCCCTTCAACTGGTCCGCCTCGAAGAACCGGATGCGCTTCCCGTCGCCGGGCCGGGTGAGTTCGCGTGTGCCGGCCAGCCCCGCCGTTTCCGGAAACGCGGCGAAGGAACGCTCTTTGAGATTGAAGTTGCGGCGGAAGCCTTCGGCCACGGTCGGGTCCGGCTGGCGGAAGCAGAGGCGTTCATCGGACAACCAGCCCCAGCCGCGCAGCACGCACGCGGTCACGAGCGAGGTTTTGCCAGAACCAGAACCGCCGCAGACGACCACCGCGCGACCAGCCGGGTCCACCACTCCGCCCGCGTGCAACATCGGAAACGCCTGCAACCGCTCGCGCACCAGGTCATCCAGCAAGCCGTCGGTTTGCAGGAACAGCTCCGTGGCGCTCAAGGCCGCCTCCCGCCACACCGCGCCCCGGATCAGGATTTGCCACTGCCCGTGCGGCCCCGGCTGCCACACCAGGTCAGCCGGCGTCGCCGGCGAGCACGGCTCCCGCCCGAGGCGGGCGGAGGAATGCAGATCTGCGGCCAGCTCCTCCAGTTCGGGCGCGTCCACGCGCAGCGTGGTGGTGAAGCCCAGCTTGCCGTGGCGGAACAACACGCTCATGCCACCGGACCGATCACTCCTTCGGCGCGGAGCCGTTCCAGCAGGCTGCGCGTTTCCGCCGTTGGAATCTCAAAGTCGGTTTCCAGGATTCGGCTGATTGCCGCGCCGGTCAGCTCCCCGTCACAATGGGCCAGGACCGCCTCGGCGGCGGGGTTCAAAGTGAGCAGCTTGCCGGTGCTCTCCTCGAAGAGCAGGCAACCGTCAGGGATAGGTTCCCAGGCAAACCTCTCCCCGACCATCAGCCGCTGGCTGTCCAGTTCCTCGTCCGTCATGCGCTCATCATCCGTTGGGCCACCAGCAGACGCAGTTGTGCCTCGCGGTCGTCCGGCTTCAATTCGACGCAGTGCTGGTAGCAGTTCGCGGCGGCCAGGTAGTTCCGCAGGCCGAGGTGACAGCGCGCCAGCGCATCCCAGAGCGCCGCGCCCGGATAACCGACGGGCACGGGCACCTCGAGTTCGTCCGCCGTCCATGCGGCCCGGAACCGTTCCAGCCACGCCTGTGCGGACGCGTGGTTTCCCGCCACCAGCTCCGTCAGGCCCCGTTGCAACTGATAAGCGGGTGCGTCCGCCAACGGTGCTTCCACGAGGCGCACGGCGGTCAGCGCCGCGTCGGTCCGTCCCGCCTCGTCCAGCACCCACAACAGGCCGGCCAAAATCTTCAAGGCGGCCGCCACCGGCACCGGCGCGGCGGCCGTGGCTTCGTGCAAGAGCTGCGCCAGCAACCCGCTGCCTTCCGTTGACTGCCCGGTGTGCGCGAGTGCGAGCCCCAGTTCCGCACCGACGTGGAGCCGGGCCGCCCGGCTCCCGCTGCCTTGCAGCCGCGCCCACTCGCGGCGGAGCAGAGGCAGGTTGCGCTCGAGTTTCCCGGGCCGGGCTTCCGGGATGTAGCCCCAATGCACCAGCGACACGTCCAAGTCCTGGCGTTGCCACCCTTCAGCGCGCTTCGCCGTGAGCCAGGTGCGGAGACTCTCGTGAATGAGGCCTTCATAGCGCGCGCCCAGGCCGTTGCGCAGCAGCTTCACCGTCCGCAGCGGCGTGTGCGTGGGCGCGATGACGTAGCGCACCGTGGCGGCGCAGGCGTCCGCCGCCAGTTGAGCGCGCACCCCGTTCAACTCGCCCGCGGGAAACGCATCGTCCGCATCCAGCGTCAAAATCCAGTCCTCAGCGACGCCGGCGATGCTCGCGTTGCGGGCCGCGGCAAAGTCATCGCACCACGGAAACTCCCGCACCGTCGCGCCAAACGAGCGCGCCACCGCCACCGATTCATCCGTGGACCCGGTATCCGTCACGTAGATGGCGTCCACCGTGCCTGCCACGCTCGCCAGGCACCGGCGCAGATGGTCCGCTTCATTGCGAACCATCAGGCAGGCGGCGAGGGTGGACGGGGTGGACATGCGGGGGCGCAAAGGTGTGCGGCGGCTAGAGCACCTCTTCCTGGCGTGACTCGCCATACAGCGGGGCATCGGCCTTCGCCTTCTGCAACGAATAGACCACCAACACCGGAAGCGCGGCGCGCTTCGCCGTCTTCTTCAGGAACTCCCGCCGGGTCTTCAGCAGGTGCTTGTCGAGTTTCTTCATAGGGTCTGGAGTTGAAAAGTTGCCTACTGCGCCAGCGTCACGCCGCGCGGTTGCTGGAAGAAGCCGTCGGAAACCAGGATGGTGGCGACGCCCGTGTTTTTGTTCACCCGGTAGAGGCGCCGTTCGCCCGCGGTCCCGCTCGCCTTGCCATCGGTCACCAGGTAGTTCCCGTCCGCCTCGATGGTCACATGCGTCGGCTGGATGAACTGCGCGTCCGCCGAGACCTGCGTCTGCGTCCCGGCGGGCAGGGCCACCCGGATGAGCTTCTTCGCGGACGCATCCACCACTACCAGGCTGTTCCCGTCGCTCTCCACCGCCAGCCCGATGGGCCGCGTCAGCCCGCCGGTGGTGATGACCGTCTGCACGCCCGTGGTCTTGTCCACCTTGATGATGCGGTTGGGATAAGTCTGGGCGCTGCCGCCAAAGTCCGACACGTAGATGTCCCCGTTCGGGGCCAGCGCCAGGCCTTGGAGGAAGTAGAAGTTGTTCAGCGAACTCAGCGTGTTGGTGCTCACCCCCGGCACAATGCGGAAGACCGCCCCCGCGCTCGTCGCGCCCGGCCCGTAGCCGTAGTCCGCGTCCGCCACCAGCAGCTTGCCGTCGGCCTCGACCTTCACGCCCAGCGGCGTGATCAGCGGCGGGCCGAAGACCAGCCGCGTATGCACGCCCGTCTGCCGGTGGATCTTGAAGAGGCCCGAGCCGCGCCCGCCGCTGAAGCCGGGGTCGTAGTCATAGTCCGCCACGATGAAGTCCCCCGCCGCGTCCACGACGATGTCGTAGGGATCCTTGAGCTGGGTGGAGATGATGCGCTGGACCGCGCCCGTCTTCGTGACCACGAGGATGACGCCGGTGTTCCGGTGCGGACCGCGGTCGGCGATGAGGTAATCCCCGGCATCCACCAGCACCGCCATCACCAGCACGGTGAAGGCTTCTTCGTAGGTCGCCCCGACGGTGTCGGTCACGCGCACGCGGATGCTGTAGGTCGAGTCCGCCAGCACGGGGGAGACGGCCACTTTCAACGTGTTGCCGCCCGTGATGCTGAACTTGCCGTTGTCCGTGTCGCCCGTGCCGGTCACGAGGGTGAAGGTGGCCGTATCGCCCACATCCGCATCCGTGGCGGTGAAGGTGCCGATGGTCGTGTTGACGGCCGCAGCATCCTGCACCCGGGCACTGGACAAGCTGATGTCCGTCGGCGTGTTGTTCAAGACGAACGTCTCGTAAACGCCGGCGCTATTGGCGGTGAACGTCACGCGGTCGGTCGAGGTGCCGGTGGCGATGGCGTTGCCCGCGAGGTCGGTGATGGCGGCGGCCGAGAGCGCGGCGGGGAGGAAGGCGATGAGGACGGCGGCGAGCAGGGCGCAGAGTTTCATGGGATGGAAAAGGCGGAGGACTGGCGGAGCGAATGGTTCAGGACGGATGCAGCGTGCCGCGCCAGCAGGGGCGACGACGCGGGCTTGAATCTGAATCCGTGTCCATCCATGTGCATCCGTGGTTGAGAACTGGTTGGGTTGAGGGGCGCGAGGCGGGTGCGGTTATGGCTGCGGCGTGAGGTCAGTCAATAATCTTGAGGCGGAATTCGCCCGTGCCGCTGGTGATGGTGACCGCGACGTCATAGACGGAGGTGGAAACCGCAGTGACGCTGGCGATGGTGCCAGTGATGGCGGAGCCGTTGACGGCGGCAACGGCGAAGTTGGCGGTGGTGGGGGCATTCACGGCTTCGCTGAAGGTCACGCGGAAGGTGGCGCTCGTCGAAGTCGTTGCCTGCGCGGTGCTCGGGAGGCGGCGAACGATGCTCAGGACGGTGGGCGGGGTGGAGTCCGCAACCAACGTGCCGATCGTGCCCAATGTTTTGTTCGATCCGCGGTCGGCGCCGGGCGCACCGCCACCACCCTTGGCATAACCACCCGAGCCACCGCCGCCCACGTTGCTCGCGCCCCCGAAGGAGGTTTGCGTGGAGGCGTCGGCCTGGACCGTGCCCGTCTTGTTCCAGATCGCCGCCACGCCGTAGCCGCCAGCGCCGCCGTTGCCGGGAAACATGGCATAGACTGAGCCGCCGCCACCACCGCCGCCCGCGGCGACATTATTGGCAAATACGCAGCCGGCCAGTGTCACCGTCCCGCCATTGTTGTAAAGTCCCGCCACCGCATGGCCGCCGCGCGCTCCCGTGGCATAATTGCCGCCGCCCCCGCCCCCGCCGCCGATGGAGATGCCGCCGCCCGCGTTCGCGTTGCCGCCGTTGCCCCCCGTGGAGCCGCCGCTCAGAACGCCTCCAGCGCCGCCGTTGCTGGCGCCTCCGGAGGAACCACCGCTGCCGCCAATGCCCGGGTCGGAATTGGTGCCCGCACCGTGGCCACCCTGGCCGGCAGAAGCGGAACCAGCAGAATACCCGTCATTGCTGCCACCGGCGGCTCCGGAGGTCGTTCCGAAGCCGCCGCCCCCGCCACCGCCGCCGCTCTGCCCGCCTGGGCCTGCGGCACCACCGCCACCGCCAGCCGCCTTGTTGGCACTGAACGTTACGCCGGTGAGCGCCAAGTTGCCCGTATTCCTAATCGCGGCGCCCACTGCATCCCCGCCCGCCACCGCCCCGCTCGACGGCGCATTGCCTCCCGCGCCGGTCAAGAAACCATTGGAGATGGTGAGATCTTGCAGGGCCACCTGCGAGCCGGCGTTGGAGGTCGCGATATTGAACACCCGCGTCACGTTGCCGCCACTGATGAAATGGCCGCCTCCGACAATGGTCAGCTTGTGGCCATCGCTGACGGAGATCGCCACCGTCTGGGCTGCAGTGAGCGTGATATCGGCCGTCAACGTGATCGTGTCATCCTGGCCATCGCCCACCGCAGCGGCGATGGCGGCGACCAGCTCGGCGCGGGTGCTGACGCTGGCGATGTGGAGCGTGTGCGCGTAGTCGGCCGGGGCGGCGAGGGGGGTCTCAATGGTGCCGGAGGTGATTTCGAGTTTCCAATCGGCGCCGGGAAGGGCGCCGGTGGGGTTGGCAGAGGCGGCGACGTCGGCGCCGGTGAAATCGGCGAGGCGGGTGACAAGCATGCGGCCGGCGTCGCCAGCGCCGGTGTCGCAGCCGTAGAGGAGGATGTCGCCGTTCTTCGAGAGGGCGCGGCCGAGGCGGCGCAGGAGGGCGGCGCGGGAGGCGAGGTCGGCGGCCGTGGTGCGGCGGCCGTTGAGGACGAGGGCCCCGGGTTCGCCGTGGGAAACGAGGTGAATCGCGCCGAGGTCGTGGAAGCGGTCGGCTTCAGCAGCCATAAACTCCCACGAGTCAACGCCGGCGGGAATGGCGACGACGGTGGCGCCGGCGGGGGCGACGAGCCAGAAGGCGCGGGGATCGGCGACGGCGGCATCAATGAAGAAGAGTTCGCCGCGACCGCGGGGGGCGTTGCCGGGGGCGAGCGGAGCCGGGGCGGGCCGGCCGAGCTCGTCGGGGGTGGGCGTGCCGGGGCCGGGGGGCAACGCGGGCGGGGCGGACTCGGCGCGGAGCGCGAGGGCAATCGACGAGAAGCAGAGGCCGAGGGTGAGGGCGCGCGCCGAGGCACCCGGCACCGTCGGCAGGTCGCGCCGCAGAGAAACGGAGCGAACGGGATGGGGGGAGGTTTTTTTAGCAGTGCTCATGGTTGGGAGGCGGGGGAGGCCGGGGTGATCACGTTGGCGGCGCTGCCGGCGGAGTTTTTCCAGAAATCGAGGGACGCGTATTTTTGGAAGAGGTCGGGCGGGAGGACGGTGGGGCGGGGCTGAAGGGCGACTTTGCGTTTCACTTCATGGAGGCCGTGGAGGCCGACTCGAGCATCGAAGCCGGGCTCCTGATAGTCGAGATTTTCGTAGTCGTGGGCGTAGGCGGGCTCGCCGAGGAAAGCGTAGATCAGCGGGAGGACCTTGGCGGGCGACTGCGCGAGGAGGTCGTAGTCAATGATGAGGATGTTGCGGGCCTCGGGGCTGTAGAACGCCTCCTTCAGCGCATAGTAGGAAAATCCGACAAAGCGGTCGCGACCGGCGAGGGCCTCGACGCGGTGGTAAACGGTGTCGTTCTCAGCGGGGCCGTTGAAGAGGCGCGAGGGCTGGAGGGAGTTTTTGCGGACGAGCCGCTCGATGCTGTCCATGATCCACGCGACGTTGCGGACGGTGCAGAGAATCTTGGCTTCGGGGAAGAGGCGCAGGAGGAGCGGGAGGCGGGCGCACCAGAGGCGGTTGGTGTCGAGGATCACGTCCTGCGCGTGATCCCGATAGTAGAGGTCGAAAATACCGCGGAGGATGCGCTCGCGCTGCGGTTCGTCAATGAACTCGGAGAACTCGTTCTGCTGGCCCATCGTGGTGTGGAGCGAGGTGAAGAGCGCGCCGACGGGGCTCGTCATCGCGGCGTGGAGGCGAGGATTCTGGCGCAGGATCGCGGCGAGCAGCGTGGAGCCGCTGCGGGGGAGGCCCGAGATGAAATGGTAAGTCTTGCTCATGGCGGCGGGAGGCGGGAGGCGCGCACTCGAGCTGACGGAGAGCGGTCGGGCAAGTCCCTCTCTCGCTGGGAGGAACGCAGGCCGCGCTGGTGGGCAGACGGTTGCCCTGGCAGGACGACAGTCGGTCGGTGGAATGTGGACGTTCGTTCCATGGGGTCAGCGTTCCATCACCCGGTAGAAGCGGCGGGGAAAGCTGCCTGCGTTCAGGTCGTCCACTTGCAGGCGGCCATTCACCAGCAGCAGCGGCAGGTTCAGCGGCGTCCACGTCACGAGGTCGGCGGAGACTTCCACGCCGTAGCGCAGGGCGTTGGGTGCGCTGATGGCATCGCCGTGCTGGTCGCCAAAAGTCAGGCGCAGCGCGCCGTTGTCGAGCGCCAGCGGCGCGGAGAGCTGTTGCAGCCCGCGCACGATGAGCGCCGCGCTGGCGCTGCGCTCGCTGCCGGAGGCGTTGCTCACTTGCACGGCGTAGAGGCCGGCGTTGAGGCGGGTCGCCGCAGCGAAGGTCAGCGTGGCGTTCGTCGCGTCGGAGAGGGGCTGGCCGTTAAACAGCCATTGGTAGCTCAAGTCCGTGCCCGCCGCCGCCGTGCTGAACGTGACCGCCGCGCCCGCCAGCACCGTCTGGCTGCGCGGGTGCGTGGTGATGACCGGTCCGGTGCCGCGCACCGCGAGGCTGTGGCTGCCGCCCGCCGCAATCGCCCGGAAGTCGGAACCGGTGAGATTCAACTGGCCGTAAGTGTTGTCGCCCCAGCCCGTCACCGTGCCGTCGCTCCGCAGCGCCAGGCTGTGCTGGCCACCGGCGGCGATGGCCGTCACGTTCGCAAGCCCGGCGGGAACGGTGCTCTCGCCACTGGCGTTCTGCCCCCAGGCCACCACGGTGCCGTCCTGCCTAAGGGCGAGCGTATGATTTTCTCCGGCGGCGATGGCGATGACCTGGCTCAGTCCGGCGGGCACGTCGGTCTGGCCGAGGTCGTTCAGGCCCCAGGCCACCACGGTCCCGTCGGACTTGAGGGCCACGCTGTGGTCGCGGCCCGCATCAATGGCGATGACATCGGTGAGCGCGGCCGGCGCGGTGGCACGCCCGTTGCCGCGAAAGCCCCAGCCCACCACCGTTCCATCCCGACGCACCGCGAGGCTGTGGTAGCCACCGGCGGCGACGGCCAGCACGTTGGTCAGGTCAGCGGGCACGGAAAGGATGTCGTTCCCGTTAAAACCCCAGCCCGTGACGGTGCCGTCGGCCTTCAGCGCAAGCGTGTGATAAATGCCGGCGGACAGGGCGATCACCCCGCTGAGATTGGCCGGCGGCGTGGAGCGGCCCTCGCCATTCAGCCCCCAGCCCGTCACGGAGCCGTCAGCGGAGAGGGCGAGGCTGAAGTCGCGGCCCGCCGTGACACTGACGGCAGTGGTCAGCGCGGCGGGCGCGGTGGCCTGACCGTAGAGGTTGCGGCCCACGGCGGTGACGGGTCCAGCCGACAGTGCGGGTGGTAGCGTGAGGGCGAAGGCCAGCGCGGCCAGGAGCGCTTTACAGGAACGGGTGTTCATGGGGTGCGGAAAGTCAGTGGAAAACAGGTAGGGGCAGTTCGCAGCACCGGCCACCGAGCGAGAGACGGGAGACAAGAAGGCGTGGAGAAGTGTCACCTGACATTTTCATTAAGTGTGCGGGGGAGGAGACCGAAGCCGACGGAAAAAGTAAAGCAGGTTTGGGAGAGTGGGATGCATCGGGGCGCATCCGCGCACTGCCCCCGGTCTCGCCCCGCCGGGCAAGCGAGGACGCTTGCGGCACGGCCGGCCGGAGGCCAGCGCCACGTAGCGCCCGCGTCCTCGCCGGCTCGGCTTCGGGGGCAGGGTCCAGATGCACCCCCTGAATCCATGCCGGCCCGCTTTCATCTCCCCTGCCGGCCTCTGTTCCCGCTACACTCAGACCATGCTTTGGGAACATGGCGACTACACGCTTACGGACGAAACCGCGCGCATTGACCTGGCAGCGGTCACCGCCCTGCTGCGCGCCACCTACTGGGCCGCCGAACGGCCCGTGGAAGTCACCGCGCGCAGCATTCAAAACTCGATGGCCTTTGGCCTCTTCCACGGCACCACACAAATCGGCTTTGCCCGCGTCGTGACGGACCATGCGACGGTCGGCTACCTTTGCGATGTGGTGATCGCCGATTCGCATCGTGGCCACGGTCTGGGCAAGTGGCTCCTCACCTGCATCCTGGAACACCCCGAGCTCAAGGGCTGCCGCATTGATCTCTTCACCAAGGACGCCCAGGAATTCTATCGCGCCTTCGGCTTCGGCCCCCACCGCTACACCAACATGGTGCGCTATCCGGCCTCATCGTAGCTCGACTTTCCAAAGTCGAGTCCCCGCCACAACTCGACATGGGAATGTCGAGTTACCCTCCGCTCCCCAGCACCTCATCAACCGCCTCGCGCAGCGCCCCCACCATCCGCTTCACCTGCGCCGCTGTCGTGCAATACGGCGGCATCAGCACCACCACATTGCCGATCGGCCGCGTCAGCACCCCGCGCTTCGCCATCGCCTCGCACACGCGGATGCCCGCGCGCTCGCCGAGCGCAAACGGCTCCCGCGTCCGCCAGTCGCGCACCAGTTCGATGCCCGCGACCAGTCCTACCTGCCGCACATCGCCCACGGTCGGCAGCGACCACAGCGACTTCAACTCCCGCCGCAAATCCTCCTCCAGCCGCGCCCGCGCTTTCATCGACGCCTTCCCTGCAAGCAATTCCAGACTCGCCAGCGCCGCCGCCGCACCGAGCTGGTTGCCCGTAAAGCTGTGCCCGTGGAAGAACGTCTTGAACTCCTCATACTCACCGAGGAACGCATCGAACACCGTCTGCGTCGTGAGCGTGGCCGCCATCGGCAGATACCCGCCGGTCAAGCCCTTGGCCACTGCGACAAAATCCGGCCGCACCCCCTCTGCGTGTGAGGCGAAAACCCCGGTAGGGTGAGACTCCGTCGAACCCCATTTGCCGACGGAGTCGGCGCAAGCGAAGCGAGCATCCTTCCTCTTCCCGGTGGCGGAGATGCTCGCTCCGCTCGCCTCGCTCCGCTCGTTCGACGGCTCGACAGAGTCTCGCCCTACCGAGAAAGATCCCGTCCTCCCAAACCCCGTCATCACCTCATCCGCCACCAGCAGCGCCCCGTTCCCACGCGCAATCTCCGTCACCCGCTTCAGCCACCCCTCCGGCTGCGGGATCATCCCCGCCGCGCCCTGCATCCTCGGCTCGAATACAAACGCCGCGTAGTCATTCCCCTGCTTCCTCGCCGTCGCGCACTTTGCCTCCACCTTGCCCACGCACTCCCAGTTGCACTTCCGATACGTGCGCGCGTCCGCCCGCTCCGGCTGCGCGCGATTGAACGGACACCGGTAGCAATACGGCGCCATTACCTGGTCCGTCTTGAACAGCATGCCGCCATAGGCTTTGTGAAACAGGTCAATGTGTCCGAGGCTCACCGCCCCGATGGTGTCCCCGTGATACGCGCCCGCGAGCGAGAGAAAGCGTGGCTTGGTCCGCGGTCCGCGCGTGCGCCGCGTGAACTCATACGCCAGCTTCAGCGCCACCTCCATCGCCGTGGAGCCATCGTCCGAGAAGAAGACCTTGTTCAAATGCGGAGTGCGGAGTGCGGAGCGCGGAATGTCGAGGCCGGCACGACGGTCCGATTCCGCATTCCCCATTCCGCATTCCCCATTCGCCCTTTCCACCAGCTCCGCCGCCAGCAAACTCGCCGGCTCATTCGCAAATCCCAGCGCCGAGCTGTGTGCCACCTTCCCAAGCTGCCGCCGCAACGCCACGTTCAGCTTCGGATGATTGTGCCCGTGCAGGTTGGTCCAGATGGAGGAGTTCGCGTCCAGATACTTGCGTCCGCGCACATCCCGCAGCACCGCGCCCTGGCCGGACGTGATGACAATCGGCTCCCGCCGCAGCCAGTCCCGCATCTGCGTGAACGGATGCCACACATGCGCGTGATCGAGCTTGGCGAGCGGGTTCATCGGCGCACTCATTCGCTCGCGACCTCCGGTTGTCCTTCGGCGATTGGCGATTGCCCATCTGCCGCCGTTGCCCGATTGGCTATCGGCGATTGCCCATCGGCGATTCCCGCCAGCGCCTCCCCCAGCGCGGCCAGATCCTCTCCCGTGTGCTCCGCCGAAACCGTGAACCTCAGCCGCGCCTCCCCCCGCGCCACCGTCGGAAATCGGATCGCCGGCACAAACACCCCCGCCTCGCGCAACGCCGCCGACATCGCCATTGCCCGCGCCTCCGCTCCCACAATCACCGGCACGATCGGCGCGCGCACCGCCGCCGGCGCAAGCCTTGCGCCGATCAGCACCCGCTTCAACTCCTCCACCAGCAGCCATAACCGTTGCCGCCGCGTCTCGCCCTCCTGCGACCGGATGATCGCCAGTCCTGCCCGCGCCGCCGCCGCCGCCGCCGGCACCGGAGACGTGGAAAACACGAAACTCCGCGCCCGGTTCACCAGCAGGTCAATCAACGGCCGGCTCCCGCAAATCGCTCCCCCCGCCGCGCCCACCGCCTTGCCCAGCGTCGCCATCTGAATCTCGACGCGGCCCGTCAACCCGAATTCCTCCACCAGCCCGCTGCGCCGCTCCCCAAACAACCCCGTCCCATGCGCCTCATCCACCATCAGCCACGCGCCGTAGCGCTCCTTCAATTCGACGAGATTGAGTAGCGGCGCCAGATCCCCATCCATGCTGAAGACACTTTCCGTCACGATGAGGATGCGTGGTGCGTGGTGCGTGGTGCGTGAAGGCGTTTGCTTCGCCGCCCACTTGAGCTTCGCCTCCAGGTCGTTCAAGTCGTTGTGACGGAAGACGCGCAGTTTCGCGCCGCACAACTTCGCCGCATCCACGACACAGGCATGGACGAGCTTGTCCACAATCAGCACATCGCCGCTGCCGAGCAGCGCGGCAATCGCCCCTTGCGCCGCCGCGTAGCCGGTCGCGAACGTCAGCGCCGCCTCCGTGCCCTTGAAGTCCGCCAGCGACTCCTCCAGTTCGTGGTGCACCCCCAGCGACCCGCACACGAGCCGCGATGCCCCCGCGCCCGCCCCCCACGTCTCCACCGCCTGGATCGCCGCCTCCTTCAGCGCCGGATGGTTCGCGAGCCCAAGGTAGTCATTCGACGAGAAGTTCAGCAGCTCACGCCCGCCGATGACCGCCCGCGTCCCCGCCGGCGACTCCACGCGTCGCAACTCCCGCAACAGCCCCGCCTCCCGCAAGGCGGACAGTTCGGCGGCCAGTTGCTCATCAAAGTCGGTCACGGGGCAGAGGCTAACAGCCCCACGAACCCCGGCAAAGCCTCCCGTAATCCCCCGTAGGAGACGACGTGAGGAGTCTCTGATTGAGTCGGGGAGTTGAGTATGAGGCGTGGAAGCGTTTTTGATTACCACTCCCTCCCGCTCCCTGGGTCGCGACTTTGCCTTCGGCCACCAACCACCACCGCGCCCTCGCCTCGCGAGGCACGAGCGAGAGGGCAGGGGGGAGGGGCATTTGGACAACCTCCACATTCTGCCCACCTCTCTGAACCGTCTCCGCTTCTTCCCCAGAAAATCCGTTTGAACCTCCCCCGCCCGCGTCGCATCATCCGCCCGTGCATTTCCCGAAAGTCACCCTCGTCGGCGTCGGTCTCTTGGGCGGGTCGCTCGGGCTGGCGCTGAAGCAGCGCCGGCTCGCCGGCCGCGTCGAGGGCTACGTGCGCCGCGAGGCCAGCATGGCCGAGTGCGAACGTCTCGGCGTCGTGGACCACGCGACCACCGACCTGCTCGCCGCCGTGAAGGACGCCGATCTCATCGTGTTCTGCACCCCCATCGCCCAGATGCAGGCGCTCGCCGAGAAGTGCCTGCCCGCGCTCAAGCCTGGCGCGCTCGTCACGGATGTCGGCAGCGTGAAAGGCACCGTGGTGGCTGACCTCGAACCGCTCTTCGCCCAGGCCGGCGCGCAGTTCATCGGCAGCCATCCCATGGCCGGCGCGGAAAAGACCGGCCCCGCCGCCGCCCGCGCCGACCTCTTCGAGCGCGCCGTCTGCATCGTCACGCCCGGCCCCAAGTCCCCCGCGAAGCTCGTGAAGCAGTTGGAGGAACTCTGGGCCGCCGTGGGTGGGCGTCCCCTCCGGCTCGCGCCCGACCAGCACGACAGCCTTGTGGCCCGCTCCAGCCATCTGCCCCACGTCGTCGCCGCCGAGCTGGCCAACTACGTCCTCAGCCCCGCGCACCCGAAGGAGCAGCCCGCCCTCTGCGCCACCGGCTTCCGCGACACCACGCGCATCGCCGCCGGCTCGCCCGAGATGTGGCGCGACATCGCCCTGGCCAACCGCAAGCACCTCGCCCGCGCCCTCGGCGTCTTCATCGAAGACCTCCAGGAATTCCAGCGCGCCCTCGAAGCCGGCGACGCGAAAGC
>CAZOCL010000048.1:0-26909 GCA_964578245.1 uncultured Klebsiella sp.
GTGAGGTCGAGGATGTTGTTGTAGGAAAGCTCCTTGCCGTGGAGTTGCTTGAAGTAGTCGGCGAACTTCCCGTAGAGCGCAGCCTGCTGGTGCGGATTCTCACCATAGCGCAAGGGTTGGGCGAGCGGAGCCGAGATGGCGAGTGCCGTGGGCAGCGCGGTGCCACCGGAGAATTCCTTTGTGAGATGTGCGGCAATGGCGGCGTCGTAAGCAGCGGTGCGGGCGAAGACTTTCGCCGCCAGCTTGCGACGCAGTTCCAAGGTGGTCTCGCCCGTGGCCTTCACCAGCGCGGCAACTTCCTCGTAGTCCTTCGGGTCCACGATCACCGTGACGTGATCGTGATTCTTAGCAGCGCTGCGGAGCATGGAGGGGCCGCCGATGTCGATGTTCTCAATGGCGTCGTGGAGGGCGACGTTGGGCTTCGCGACTGTCGCCTCGAACGGGTAGAGGTTCACCACCACAAGATCAATTGGCGGGATGCCGTGCTGCTTCACGGCCCATTCGTGCTCGGCATTGCCGCGGATGTAGAGCAAGCCGCCATGCACCTTCGGGTGCAGCGTCTTCACGCGACCGTCGAGCATCTCAGGGAACCCGGTATGCTCTGAAATGTCTTTTACAAGCAGCCCCGCATCACGCAGGGCCTTGGCGGTGCCGCCAGTGGAAATGAGTTCCACCCCGGCCGCAGCCAGGGTTTGTGCGAACGGGACGAGACCGGCCTTGTCGGAGACGGAGAGAAGCGCGCGTTGAATCTTTGCCATAAACAGGCGGCGAAAATCCCTGTATGCAAGCGGCGCGTCAATCGCGCAGTTGACTGCTCGTAAAACCGGGCAAGCGAGGACGCTTGCGGCACAGCCGACCGGAGGCCGGCGCTACGGTAGCGCCCGCGTCTCGCGGGCCGTGCCGCCGGCGTCCTCGCCGGCCCTTACGCGCTCGTCAACACTTCGGCTAACTTCGCCAACTGTGCACGCGTGTGCTCGCTACTGATCACAAACCGGAAATAGCCGCCCTCAGGGCCGCCGGGATACCGGATGAAAGGGGGATGAATCCCCGCTCGGACCAGCCGCCGCTTGAGCTGCTCAGCCGCCTTCGCCGAAGTGGGAAGCACCGGCACGATGGGGCCGGGAGCGTCGGGCAAGGCCATGCCACCCGCACGCAATTGCTCCTTCAGCCACGTTGCGTTTGCCTGCAACCGGACTTGGAGTTTGGGGTTCGCACGAAAGACCTTCAACGACTCCAGCGCGCCCGTTGCGAGCGGCAAGGGCACGGGCGTCGCACCAGTGAAGCACCGGCTCTTGGTCAGAATCGCCTTGGCCACCGCACGCGTGCCGACGATGGCTCCGCCAAACGCGCCGAACGCCTTGCTCAACGTCACCGTCTGGATCACCCGCGCGTCGCGCACCCCGCAGTGCGAGGGCGTCCCCTGCCCCGCCGCGCCCAACACGCCCGCCCCATGTGCATCGTCCACCAGGAGCGCGCCCCGGACCGGCAACACCGCGAGATACTCCGCCAATGGCGCGACCGAACCATCGTGTGAAAACATCCCGTCCGTGAACACAATCGGGCGCGCACCGTGGGCCAGACCGCTCATCTGCCGACGGAAATCCACCACATCACGATGCGCGAAGGGAACGACCTTCGCGCCCAGCAGCACCGCCGCATCCGCCACGCTCATGTGGGACCGGGCATCCATCAGCACATGGGTGAACTCGCCCTTGAACGCCTGCGCCACGGCGAGGTTGGTCATGTAGCCGTTGTCCACCAGCACCGCCTGCTCCGTCCCGAAGAACCGCGCCAGTTCGCCTTCGAGTTCCTCATAGAGGGCGTGGTTCCCCGTGGTCTTGCGCGATGACGCCACGTTCAGCCCGAAGTCCTTCAGCCCGCGGCGAACCGCTGCGAGCACCTTGGGATGACTCGCCAGCCGGTAGTAATCGCACCCCGCGAAATAGATCAGCCGCCGCCCGCGCCAGCGGACGAATACCCGATCAACCTGTTGCAACGGCTCGGCGAGTTGGCTCATGGACGGAGCGGTTGTAGCGCAGAGGGGAAAGGGTGTCCATCCAGCCGCCGACGGAGCAAGCGCGAGGCGCACCGGCTGCAGGCCATCACTTTGGAGATGACTTGCTCGGCTCCTCGGCTTCGACCACAGATACAGCTCCCAGATGAAGCAGCCACTCAAGGCTTTTCGGATCCAGCTCCGCCTTCTCTCCCTCCTGATTGGACAGCGGTGTGAAGTGGATGTCTGGCCAGTATCGTTGCAACCATTCGTCGTCGTCCTTGGCGAAACTGGCAAACTCAGGCACCTCGGCTTCTCCCTGCTTCATCCAGTATGGCAGTGTCTCAAGACTCCAGTCTAGGAACTCCTCCCGCTTCTTCGCATGCTCGGCCAATGCTCGGTAAAGGGTGGGCCGCGCTATCTCAATCATCACCAGCTTCGCCAGTTGGGTTGGTGTCACCGGCCCCTCGCTGCGCACGCCGAGTTGCCAGCCGATGTGGAGTTGGAGTCGGAGCAGGTTTTGATAGTGCTTGATGCGTCGCGGATTGTGCCCGAGGCAGGGCGCGGCCAGCTTGAGCGCGTTCTGAAGCAGGCCGGAGCCGTCCACTGCCTGTTCCAAAACCTCAGCGGCGGCGGTCACTTCCTTGGCGGTCGGTTCCGATGGCTTCTCTTCCTCCTCGACCAACTCCGGCTTGGCTGACGCCGATCCCTTCGCTCGCTGGGTTGGTTCCATTGGGCTAGTCGGACCAGCAGGCTTCAGTTCCGATTGCTCGGGAGGAGCCTTTTCCGTCTGCGGAACCGGACGGCCTGCCGGTTGAGCAAGCTTTTCGTCACGAGGTGCAAGCGCATGGATGAATTTGTGCAGCGCCGCCCCGTGCGCCTTGGGCAGGCGGAATGGCACATGGATGAATTTCTCCAGATACTCGTAGCCAAACCGGATGCCCATCTCCTCCAGGGACAGCTTCGTCTCCCGTCCGGCCTGCAAATACGGCAGCACGTTCGCGTGCTTCACCGCCACGCCCGCCGCAACCTTTTCCCGGTCCAGCGCGAGGATGAAGATCAGCGGCAGCCGCTCCCCCTCCGGTTTGTCGTCCTCGCCGCTCATCAACAGAGCCAGGCTCTCCAACAATTCTCCCGCCTTTGGAGCCGCGCAGCGGTCGAGGTCATCCACGAACACGTAAATTTTCTTCGCCTTGGGCGCATAGGCCCGCACCAGGTGCCCGAAGTTCCGCTGAAGCCGCTCGATGGCGCTCACTCTTGAGGCGTAGTCGCTCGCGTTGGTCATCGCGCGCACCTCCTGCAACGCGTCCAGTCCCAGCTTGTTCCAGGTAGTGCGGAACAGCAGGAACAAGATGCCCAGGTGGAAACCCGTCACCACGGCCCACTTGACGAAGTCCATCAGGCCCTCCATCTGCTTGTCGTCCTGTAGCGCTAGGTCGAAGGCAAAGGCCAGCACCTTGGGCGTCAGCCACCGGCCACAAAACAGCCAGGCCACCGCCACGGTTACCAGCACGACGACCTTCCACCAGCCACCCAACTCGCCCGTGTTCCAGCGGTAGCGGAGGGCGGCCCAATGCCTGGCCAGCCATCCCTTGGGTTGGAGCGCCTCGGTCAGCGCTACCGCGAAGGCTGCCCACATGGACTCCCCGGCATCGTGGCGCCACGGATTGAACGTCACGGTCACGGCATCACGGCCTAGCTTCTCCTTTAATTGCAGCAGGAACGATGACTTGCCCATGCCCCACTCAGCTTCCACCGAGAGCGTGAACGGTGCTTGCGTCTTGTCCGCCGCGAGGAAATTTCTCACGCCCTCCACTAGCGGCGTGAAGTTCAGTTGATCCTTCCCAGTCGCATGGCCTCCCGTGCCGTGATTGCCCCAGTCGGGCCGCTCGATGGTCTTGCGCGGCGGGGCAGAGGTGGGCGGCGGCGGGGCGGCGGGAGTTTCGGGAGTCGGCCTGCTGAGTGTCTGCTTCTCCTCAGATGGCTCTCCGGTTGCCGGAGGAACTGGTTCGTCTGGAGGGGGAGTTACCGATTCTGAAGTCTCGCTTCCTTCGCCTGCACGCGTGGCTACCCATTGCTTGAAGGCTGCCATGCAAGCTGCCCAGTCTACCTCGCCACGCAGAAAGCCGTCATACCGACTCTGAATCCCGCGGTCCCCAAACACACTGCGAGTAGCCCATCGTGGTCTTCGTCCTGGCCAAAGGGGTCGCGTAAACCAGCGACGCCCATCAAATACGATGGTCTCCTCAGTCTCCAGAGCGACGAGGTCGGCGGCGTTGGCGGCGTTGGCGGCGGCGGCGTCGTCGTCGGCGTCGTCGGAGGCGGCGTCGGCGGCGTCGGCGGAGGCGGCGGCGGCGGCGTCGTCGGCGGCGGCGGCGGCGGCGGCGGCATAGGCGGCATAGGCGGCGTCGGCATAGGCGGCGGCGGCGTAGGCGGCGGCGGCCTTAACGTCCTCGAAATGGGTGCCTGCTCCGATACTGGAGAGGCTCGCCACTAGCAGCGCCGGCTCCACTTGTCGACGGTGATCCCCACACAGTGGGAAGACCCGCCAAGCACAGCGCGCGGCAAAACCGACACAGGCACGCCGCCATTCAGCTACATGAGTAAAACGCTTCCTGAGTGCGAGCAGTCGCTCCTTCACTCCGTCCACACTCACGGCGGCCGATTCCACTAGCATGGGCGCAGCGGGGTCGGTAGCCGACGGCGCAGCTTCAGGCGTAGGGACGGGCACGGGAGCCTCGACTACGGGAGGTAGATCGGCGGGCTTTAAGGCGCCGAGCTTCTCTACGAGGAACTCGGCAGTGATCTTGTCTAGCTGGCTGGATGGAACCTTTGCTTCTTTGATGCCCAGTTCCTTGGCGACCACAAGCACCTGCTTGCTCTCGATGCCGAGTTTCTTGGCGATATCGTAAATGCGAACTGGCATTATGGTTTGGGGCGTGTCTTAAACCCTTCGTTAAGTTGTCGCTGTAATTACTGGCAGCCGTTGAGGCCACTCCACCAAACAACTCGAAACCCTAGCCTGTCCCATCACACACACAAGCCCGCGCTTTAAGCCACTCACCGCAACTGATAGTGAATACGTCATTTGCACAGCCTTGGTAGCGCTCAAACCGGACGCCTGCCGGGGGGTGCCGGAAGGCTGGAGAGCACCACCGGACGCCCGCTTGCGCTTCCCGGGCATCTGGATGGGCCTGCCGGACAACGGATTGAATGGACCGGAGCGTTGTGCATGGCTGCCGGAGGTTTGGTCGGCCTGAACGGGCAACTCGCCGATGGCACCGGACGGCTGCCTGCCTGGCCCGGAAGGTTGCAAGCCCGCACCGGGCGGCTGGCCAGATTTACCGGAGGGCTAGTGGCCGGCTTAATCCGAGCTTCGAAGTCGAGGCGGCCGGGCACCGTAGTGCAGACTTGCCGGGAGCATCACCGTCCCCACGCGCGTGGCGAACTCGAATCCCGGGACAACCACCAGCACGCAGAAGTAGGTCGTGACGATTTGAAGCCGCAGCGGAGCACCAGTGGAAGACGGTCGGCGGGATGGGAGTCTACTTCGTCTCCGGCGGGAGGAGGACGGCCTTGTTCTTGATGAGGAACTGGGTCAGCTCGCCCTTGTTGGCGAGGGACACTGAAGCGCGGGGCGAGGCACCCCGGTAATGCTTGTAGTGGACCAGCGTCTTGCCGATCAGGCCGATGCGGAGATTGGATTCCGCCATGGCCCAGATCTGACCGGTTTCAAAGGCGATAGCGGGCGGCTGAATCTTTTGCTGGATTGGCATCGGACCGCCAAGGTATCAGCCCGCAGCCAGCAACCAAAGCCTATTCTGAACAAATCTCACCGGGCGAAATTGCCTAGGGCCACGCTCAGGCGCTGCCCGGCGTTCGGAGTCCCGCCTTCAGGCGGCGAGGCGGACGAAGATCGAAGACGCTCCGCGCGACCACACAGGGTGTCCGCACGGTTCCGCCGGCTGAAGCCGGGACTCCGAACCTATCACACCGCGCGCACCCCGATCACGTCGCCTTCAGCAGCTCGCGTGCTTCGGCCATGCCGGGAGCTGGACGGCCATACTCGCTGGCCGTCACGCGCGCCAGGGCCACGAGCTGCCGCCAGCGGAAAGCCTCGCGCGTCGCCGTGAATTCATCGCTGGTGGTGCGGTAATACTTCTCCGCGTGCAGCGCACCGTCCTCGCTCACCGCGTAGCGAAGCATCAGATCGAACACCGGACGGGGGGCGTGGCCGAGTTCGCCGTAGCGGTGCACGATGGCCGCCGCCTGCGCCTGGAGATTCCCGCGAATGGCTTCCTCCGCCTCACGCAACAGCGCAACGGGCTCAGTGGATTTGGTCCGGTCCAGGTGCCACTTCACCGGCAACGCCTCCCACTTCAGGAAGTCACCGCCACGTTCGATGCGGTCGTGCGCGACCTGATGCGCGCCGAGGATGAGGCAGGCGAAGGTGTTCCGGGTGTTGCTCACGCGCGCCATGTTCCGCCAGGCGTTCGCGCTGTCGCAGGCGTGGACGCCAATGCTGTCGCCGTGAACGCTGCCGACCGGCTTCCCAGCCACTTCCTGTTGCGGCGGACGACCGTGATCGCGCAGCACAAGCTGGTTCGCCGCAAGGGAGATCGCTTCGCCCACGGCGGCGGGAGCAAAGCCCTCCGCCAAGGCAGCAGCCACCGCCTCGGCCGCCTGCGCGGGCGTGGACTTGAAGATCGTCTGGCTGAGCTGGTCCACCCATTTGTCCTCGGCGGTGCGATTGCCGGGCTTTTGGTCGAGCAGCTTGTGCTGGTCGAGCAGCTTGGCGAGCAGCGTGGTCGGGCCATCCCAGGACGCGTTGCGCCACGACTCGGCTTTCACGCAATAGTGGACCGACTGACGCAGCAGCGTGTGCGCATGCTCGCGGCCGATCACGTCGAGCAAGTCCCACGCGCGGTAAGGCATCACCACACGATGCACCTCGCTGTTCTCCTGCACGGCCAGCAGCACGCTGTTGAAGGCGTCCTCCGGCGAACGCTGCGCCAGGACGGCGAGCATCTGCTCCGCCCCGGCGGTGTCCTTCTTGCGCACGGCGTTGCGGATGGCCTCGCCGCTGGACTGCGACTCGCTCACAGCGCCGGACTTGACCAGGTGCAGCACTTCCTTCGCCGGGCCGCCGAATTCCTGGATGCGGTTGGTGTTCCGATAAAGCACCTTAAAGACCGGCAGCGCCTGCTGGGCTCCAGACATCTCACGGGACATGTGCCACGCCGGCGAGAGCGCCATCATGGTGTGGAAGCCGATGTAGTCCTCTCCGCCAAAGGTGCGCGCATTGGCGAGCGCGCCCGCAGCGGTGAGCTGGCGGAGGTCCGTGCCGGACCGGAGCTTCCCAGCCAGGATGGGCAGAAGCTTGTTCGCGGGCGTCTCCTGCATCAGGCGCACGAGCGGCTCGAGTGAGCCGAAGTCGAGCTTTTCCGAGACTTCGCCGGCGAGCGCGGGCGCGATGCCCAGTTCGGAGGCGAGACTGATTCCGACGGAGGCGGCGACCGTGGCGCGGCTGACATCGGCGAGGAATTCACGGCGGGAGGAGGGGGGATTCATAGGGCTGTGTGAAGTAAAACTTCTGGGACGATTGAAGGCGGATACGCCTATTGACGAAGCGCGTCAAGCACTTGCTCAAGGTGTTATCTGACGTGCGGGTCGGAAAATCGCCCGGGTCAGGAATCGTCAGAATCCGTCAGAATCTTTTTGCACTTCCGTCCCTCGTGCATAGACTCCGCCCTTTCTCTCGACCATGAAACATCTGTTGAGCCTCGAGAATTTGTCCCGCGTGGACATGGAAGCCATCCTGGCGGCGACGGCCATCGTCAAGCGCCAGCGCGGGCATCACACGTCCCAGCCGCTGGCGGGCAAGACCTGGGCGCTCATCTTCGCCAAGTCCTCCACGCGCACGCGCGTGTCCTTCGAGGTCGGCCTCCGCGAGCTGGGGGCGAACGTGATGTTCCTCAGCGCCGCTGACATCCAGCTCGGTCGCGGTGAGCCCATCAAAGACACCGCGCGGGTGCTCGGCCGCATGGTTCACGGGGCGGTCTTCCGCACCTTCGCGCAGTCGGATGTGGAGGAGTTCGCCCGCTATGCGAACGTCCCGACCATCAACGCGCTCACGGACGAGGAGCATCCCTGCCAGATCCTCACGGACATCTTCACCTTCCAGGAGAAGCAAGGCTCCATCCGGGGCAAGATCGTGACCTTCGTGGGCGATGGCGCGTGCAACGTTCCGGCGAGCTGGATCTTTGCCGCCGCCAAGCTGGGCTTCGAACTGCGGATCGCCGCACCGAAACAGTTCCAGCCGCCGCTCGCGCTGCTGGAACGCGCGGGCTTCACCCACGTCCACGCGCAGCCCTCACCAACTGGCGAAATCATCCAGGGCATGGTCCCTTCCTCTGGTGGTCGCATCCTGCTCACCGCGGATCTCGCGGCCGCCGCAACGCGCGCCGACCTGCTTTACACCGACGTCTGGGTCTCGATGGGCAAAGAATCCGAGGCGGCTGAGCGCATCAAGGTGCTGACCGGCTACCAGATCAACGAACCGCTTGTGAAGCTGGCCAAGAAGCATGCGATGGTAATGCACTGCCTGCCGGCCTATCGCGGCAAGGAGATCGATGATGCCACCTTCGAGGCGCACGCGGAGACGATCTTCGACCAGGCGGAAAACCGGCTGCATACGCAGAAGGCGATCATTGCCTGGCTGGTTGCGTAGCACCGAAAGCCAGCAGTTCCGCAGATCGGGTGGCTGCCGTCCGTTCTCCCTACGCGAGAATTCCCTTCACCACCTGCCCATGCACGTCCGTGAGGCGGAAGTTGCGACCTTGGAATTTGAAGGTAAGGCGCTCGTGGTCAATGCCCAGCAGGTGCAGCAACGTGGCCTGGAGGTCATGCACATGCACCGGGTCTTTCGCCACGTTCATCGCGAGGTCATCGGACTCACCATAAGTAATGCCGGGCTTGATGCCACCACCCGCGAGCCAGATCGTGAAGGCGTAGGGATGATGATCGCGGCCCCAGCGTTTGCGCTCCTTGATGTCGCCCTGGATGAAAGGCGTGCGGCCAAACTCGCCGCCCCAGATGACCAGTGTGTCGTCCAGCAGACCGCGCTGCGCGAGATCCATGACCAGGCCCGCGCTGGGCTGGTCGGTGTCGCGGCACTGGTTGTATAGCTCGGTGGTCAGGGAGTTGTGCTGGTCCCAGCCCGCGTGCATCACCTGCACGCAGCGCACGCCGCGCTCGATGAGCCGGCGAGCCATAAGGCAGTTGTAGGCAAAGGTCCCCTGCTGCTTCGCATTGGGCCCGTAGAGATCCAGCGTGGCCTGGGATTCCTTCGAGAAATCGGTCAGCTCCGGCACGCTGGTCTGCATCCGGTAGGCCATCTCGTATTGGGCGATGCGCGTGGCGATTTCCGGATCGCCAAACTCGCGCAGCTTCATTTCATTGAGCTGCGCAAGGTCGTCCAGCAATCCGCGCCGGACCTGCGCTGACATGCCTTCCGGATTGCCGAGATAGAGCACCGGCTCGCCGCTGCCGCGAAACTTCACCCCGCTATAGCGCGTCGGCAGGAACCCGCTGCTCCAGTAGAAGTCGTAGAAAATTTGGCCGCAGGATGTGTCCTTGCTGATCGAGGTCATCACCACATAGCCCGGCAGTTCCTGCGACTCGATGCCCAGACCGTAGCTCATCCACGCGCCTAGGCTGGGGCGACCGGGCATTTCGGAGCCGGTCAGCAGGAAGGTGATGCCGGGCGCGTGGTTCACCGCCTCCGTGTGCATGGACTTGATGAAGCACAGCTTGTCCGCGATGGCCGCAGTGAACGGCATGAAGCGGCTCACCCACGCCCCGCTCTGCCCGTGCTGCGCGAACGGCTCGACCGGCTCCAGCATCAGTTTCCCATCCGCCTTGCCGGTCATGGTGCTGAAGCGCTTGCCCGCGACGTATTCTTCGGGCACGGGTTTACCGTGCAGCTCGTGGAGCCGCGGCTTGTAGTCCCACAAGTCCACATGCGTCGGCGCGCCATTCTGGAACAGGTAGATGACCCGCTTCGCCTTGGGCGCCCAGTTGGGGAATGGCCGGTTGACGATGGGTGACTGCCGATTGTCCGCACCGCTCGCTTCCTGATTCAGCAGGGACGCCAAGGCCGCCACCCCGAGGCCGTTCGCGCCGTGACCGAAGAACTGGCGGCGGTTGAGCTGGGCCTGGTAGGCGAGGAAGGGGTTCATGTTTGCTGGGCGACGCGTTGAAGCCTGGCGAGACAATGCGCTCGCCTTTCCAGTGTCAATGGAGTGGCTGCGAGCCGCTCATGCATCGTTGCCGTGGTCACCATGTGATGACGAATCAGGCCGGTAACGAAACTCAAATCCTTTTCGCGCCCCGCCACGAGCTTCGAAATCGCCAGGTCGTGTATCTCCAGACAGAGGCCGGCACCGTTCCCGGTGTTCGCATTCCGCACGGTAATCAGCCGCTCTCGCCATCCTTCCGGAAGCACCGCCGTTTCCACGCCGACCCCGTGCGCATAGTAACCGAAGGTCTGATGAAATGGTGACCCCTCGCCGATAGAGCCGTCAATCAGGTCGCTGTCAGCCGGATCGCGCAGCGAGAAAACGTCCGCCTCCATCGAGATCAACAGTTCACCCGGAGCGTTGGGAAACTGCCCAAGGAGCGACTGACTTCCGACCACGACCGGTTCCGATGCCCCCGTGATACCCGACGCTGCGGGGATGATGTGCTCAAGCTGGTGTCGTTGCATGGCGCACCCGGTCTTTGATTTCCCAGACCTCCGCAGGCGAAAGCACGCCCGCAAATGGAGAGTTCTGACGCAAGCGCTGGCCTTCGTCTGAGACTGCGCACAGCCGGTCGCAAATCTCGGCTACTGGCCGGGCGAGAATCTCTCTCCACTCTCCATAGCAGCGCTGCAACGACGGGGTGCCGGCATTTTGCCGTGACCATCGGTCCAAATTGTCCTGCGCCACCCGCAGCAGAGCTGGGGATGCAGCCAGCCTTACCGCTACTTGGCGCGCAAGCTCCAGACTGACTTCATCCTGAAACTCGTGATTCATCAGGGCTACGGTATCAGATTATCCGCCGATTTTCACCAGCGCCTTGTCACTGCGAAGGAACAGCGCGCCCGCACCAATGCTCGGCGTGCCGATGAAGGTGTCCTTCAGGTCCAGTGAGCTAACCACCGCACCTTCCGCAGCGGTGTCCACGACTTGCAGCAGCCCCTTCTCGTTGATCAGATAAAGCAGCTTGCCAATGCCTACCGGCGTCGCGCTGTAGGGGCCAGTGGTCCGCAACTGCCAGAGACGCTTGCCGTCCTTCAAATCGGCCGCGCTGAGAATACCGGCGGCATTCAGCGTGAACACCTTGTCACCCATGACCACCGGACTGGCCGTGGCAGGTGCCATTTGGCTGTTCTGCCAGAGCACTTCTGGATGCGCCCCCGCCGCTCCCGGCTTCATCGCGGTCATCCCTTTCGAGGGGACATACAAGATCCCGCCGGTGAACACGCTGGACGACATCGTCGAAGCACCGTCGGTGAAATACCACGCCTCCGTGCCCGTGCGTGCGTCCACCACGCTGAGGCCCGGACCGGACTGCAACACCACGAGCGGCTGGCCAGACTTCGCATCCGGCAATTCCACCGGGGTCGCCCAGCAGGCTTGCTTGGGCCGGTCACGCTTCCAGCGGTTCACGCCGGTCGCCACGTCAATGCCCGCCGAAAAAGACTCACTGTCATTCTCCACCGGCACCACCACGGTGTCCCCCACCACGATGGGCGACGCCGCCATGCCGAGACTGTTGCTCGCGTTCGGGTAGTCGCGCGTCAGCCCGCGCAGCCAGAGCACATTCCCATCGAGATCGAGACAGAGAAGGTCGTTCGAGGAAAAGAGGCAGAACAGCCGCTTGCCGTCGCTGCACGGGGAATTCGCCGCCACGCACGTCTTCGGAAAGGTCATCGTGCGGCCCGTGGCCCAGAACTGCCGCTCCCAGACCTTGCTCCCGTCCTTCACGCGGAAACAAATCACATGCAGCCGGTCCTGCTCCGTCCCGCTTGAGGCAGTGACGAACACGCGGTCAGCGACGATGACCGGACTCGACAGGCCGCGCCCCGGCAAATTGATCTTCCACGTAATGCTCTTTTGGTCGAGCTGGGCGGGCACCTTTGCCTCGGCAACCACGCCCAATCCGCCGGGGCCACGGAACTGCAGCCAGTCGGCGGCAGCGGCACTACAGATCAGGGCGAACTGAGTGAGTATGCAAATTGGTATGCGTAGGTTCATGCAATGACGGATTATCGCTTGATGACTTCCGAACGGATCTTTCCTGTCTCGTGGTCGATGGTGACCAGCACACGGAACTGCTCTTCCCCAACGGCGAACAACAATTTAGAACTCACTTGCGAAAAATCGGCATCTAACAATCGCGGGGTTGGATGTCCTTTGGCTACCAAGTGCCGGGTGGCAATGCTCCGGGTTTCCTGAGCATCAACGGCTTTGGTCACCGGCCAAGCTGGAGTCGAAGTCACGGTTGGATGGCTGCAGGCAGCTAGCAGCAAGCACCCGAGGGTGCCGAGCCATGCCATGCGCAAGCCACCACGCCCGCTCATCACTTTGCTCCCTTTTTCGCATCGGCCGTCGCTGCCCCTGTCGCCGCCTTCGGCGTCGCCGGCCGGTCTTTGGCCAGAATGGCTGTGCCGCTCGCGTCGCACACGCGTAGCTGGAATTCCCACTCCTTCGTCCAGTCCTTCACTTCTTCGTTCTGGCAAACCTTGACCAGGATCGTGTTCTTGCCGGCCTTCAGCTCTATCGGCATCCGATACTGGTCAATGCGCGAACCGCGATGATACTCGTCCCGCCCGAAGAGCAGCTTGCCGTTGAACCAGACTTTCCAGCCGTTTTTGCACCCCAGCCGCAGCTCGGCGGGTCCTGCGGTCGTAGCGTTGAACTCGCTGAAGGCATAGCCCGTCACGCCCTTGAGGTCACCGAACGGCTTGTTGAAATCCACCATGCCATATTCGTTCGCGGTCGCCACATCCACCCAGCGCGCCTTGCCCAGCTTGCCGTCGTATTCGGCTGCGAGGTTCAATTCCTTCTCCGGGGGATACGACGTGGCGAAGCCTGCGAACTTCGTGTTGTCAAACGCAGCGATCAGTTTCCAGTGGGTTAGAAACCCGAAGTGCCGTGGCAAATCCACATCCTGCCCCAGCTTCCGCAGTTCGCCCGCCACCTTCTTGATCTGCGCCTCATCGCGCGCGTAGGTCAGCGCTTCGGCAAAACCTTTCGTCGCAGATGGCTTGTCCTGCGCAGCGAGCGCCTTGTCCGCCGCATCAATCAGCCGCTGCACCGCATCGCGCCTCAGCTCGACACTAGGGTCGTTGGCAAACGTCGGCAGCAGCTTCTCGCCGGTGGCCGGCGACACCCGGGCAATCAGCTCATAAGCCAGCCGTCGCGCGCGCGGATTGTGCCTGGTGTTCGAGAGAAACTGCTCCAGGTCGGCCTGCGGCAGCGGACGGCCTGCGGTCAGTTCACGGTCCACAATGGCATCCACGGCGGAGCGGAGGTAGTTCGCGGCGAGATCGTTGGCATCGTCCATAGCTGCCAGCAGTGAGACGATGGACTTGGCATCGCCCCGGGCCAGATTCTGCCAGGCGGGGCTGGCCAGAGCGTTCCCCTTCCCTTCCGCACCGACCTGCCGGATGGCTGCGACGTCGGCCTTGAACTCCGCGTGCGCCCCGACCGCGAGCGTGGTGCCGAGCAGAATCAGATTCAATGGCTGCATGACGTGGAAGGTTAGCGGAGCCACACCCGGTGACAACCGGCAACTGCTGGATTTCTGACCCGCTGCGCTGAAATCAAAGTGGACAATGCCCGGGCGCTCCACTAACAAGCCCGCGACTTCGACCACGCTCATGGCATCCACTTTTAACGCCTCCATTCTCTTCAAGCTGCTCAATGAACTCCTCAACTGACCTGATCCTTGTTACTGGCTCCGCAGGACGCGTGGGTCAGGCCGTGGTGAAAGAACTCGTTGCCCGTGGGGAACGCGTGCGCGGCTTCGACCGCGTCGCGACACCCGGGCTGGCGGAGTCGCACGTAGGTAACCTGACCGATGCCGATGCCGTCCGGCGGGCGGCGGAGGGAACTGGGGCTGTCATCCACCTTGCCGCCACGCCGGACGACGCGGACTTCATGACCGAGATTCTGCCCAACAACATCGTCGGCTTGTATCATGTGATGGAGGCCACACGGCTCGCTGGGGCACGGCGGCTCGTGCTAGCGAGCACAGGCCAGGTGAACTGGTGGCAACGTGAGCGCACGGAACTGGCCATCCGCCCGGAAGAACCCACCACCCCACGCTATTGGTATGCCGCCGCGAAAGTCATGGCCGAAGGCATCGGGCAGGGTTATGCCGAGACCCACGGGCTCAGCGTGATCGCCGCCCGGCTCGGCTGGTGTCCCCGCCCGGGTCAAGAGAAGGAAATCGCCGCGCTCGACTGGGCAAAAGACCTCTATCTCAGTCCCGGAGATGCCGGACGCTTCTTCCATGCGGCAGTGCGGGCACCGCTCTCCATCCGCTATGCCGTGGTCTATGCGACCAGCAAGCATTTGAAGCTGCCCCGCTTCGACCTGCAGGCGGCCAAGGAGTTGCTCGGCTGGGAACCCAGCGAACACTGGCCGGACGGTTTGCCGGCGTAACCCGCGCTACTCCCAGGCGCACAGTTCCTCGACATAAGCCGCCGAGCCGTCGCGGAGCCAGCCATCAAGTTGAGCCTGCTCTTTCAGCTGCTGCCCGCGCGCCCGGTCCACGACGAGAAAACGGGAATCAATCTCCGAGACGGCGGTGAGATCGCCCCAAAGCTTCTCGAACTGGGCCACCGGGAAGACATCCTCCTGCCCGTGGCCCCAGCGTTTCTTCACCTCTTTGAGCGTGATGTAGGTAGGCACCTTTGCCGCCAGTGAACGGATCGCGGCGGCAATCCCCGCTTCATTGCCGGCGAGGATGTCCTCCCGCGTGAGGTGCAGCGCGCGGAGGAACCCATCCACGTCAATCCACGTGGTCAGGGTGTTGTAATAGCTCAGGCCAAACTCCAGCTCCTCATGTGGCATGGCCAGTCCTTCCACCAGCCGGGTGCGCCCATCCACTCGCGCGAGACCACCCCCGCGGTCATCCAGACGACGAGTGATGACTTCAAAGCTCAAAGTCGCGCCGCTCGCGAGATGCTGCCCCAGCAGCACCGGGTCGAGGTTCGCGCCGGCAGTGTCAATGTTGTGCAGCAGCAGGGTCTTGAGCTGCGGTCGCTCGCGCAGGAGCGCCGCGAGGGTGCCATTGCGCAGCAGGTTCGGCACCTCATAGAAATGGCCGACGGGGTGCAGGCATTGGAGCGCGAGGTTGTCCCGATAGTCACTGGCTTCACCGGCGGAAGCGGCCCAACGCAGGAGCGCGGCGCGCAGGGAATCCCGGACCTTCTGCTGCTGCTCGTCGAGCACCTGCTGCGGCATCTCCTCCCACGCAAAGCGCAGGTCGCGTGCGGTTGGCACCAGCCGCAAGCCGACACTCGCGCCCCGGCTCAGGAGCAAGGCACCCATGTAACCGTAGTTCTGGTTCACTGCCAGAAACTCGGACAACGGACCGTGGGTAAGATAACTCGTGGTGACCACGTGAGGCACCGCTGTGCCGGCCAATTGCGAGACCTTGCGCGATTTAGCCAGATGCACTTCAAGGAACGTGCGATGACGCCCCCCGAGCTTGCAGAAAGGATGCAATGATTTCACCACGCCCGCGCCTTGCGTCCACCGGCTTGCCGCTCCGGCCGCGAGCGTGACGACGGCGGCTTCGCCGTTGCGGAGAGCCGCCATGCCGCGCTCGTAACTGCTGGATGTTGAGGCTGGGTGGGAGACTGCTCCTCCGCGCACATCCTTCACATCGTCAGGCCGCACGTCCTCAATGACTGTGTTGGCTGGCAGCCGATTTTGGGCCAGTCCGATGCGCGCGGCCTTCAGGTCAGCGCGGATTACTTCGTGGGCTTCCCTGTCAAAGCCGTTGGCAACGAGCAATTCATCCAGGCTTTGTGCACCGGCCTTCTCCTCCTTGAGGCGCGGGAACATCGTGTCAAACAGGGTCTGAACCATGCCGCGTAACTCGGGTTTCGTGCGGCAGGCGGTGGCGAACTTGTCCAGTTCGGCGCGCCTCGCGGCAGGCAGTTCCTGGCGGTCGGTGCGGAGCAGTTTGGGCACGGTCAACGCGTAATAGCCCGAGGGCATCAGCGCGGCCTCGCCAGCCAGCACGTCCGCCCAGGTGCCGCGCTCGTTGATGGCATAGTCGAAGACCACCGGCTCCATCGCAAACGGCAAAGCGTGCTGCAACTCACGCTTCGTGGCGGACATGATTTCCTGCAGCCGTTGCTGGCCCTCGGCCTTGCGGTGCGGTGCAAAGATAAAGCCCATGCCGCCGCCGCTCATGCCGCCCAGCATCCAGAAGCCCCAGAAATCGTCGCCAAACTCGCGCCCAATTCGCTCGATGAGCTGCTCGGTGAAATAGGTCGAGGCCCATGGGATGATCGCCTGGATTGGCTCGCGAAAGTTGCGCGTCGTGGCCGCTCCGAGCGCACGGATGTCGCCGGACTTCAAGGCAGCGATGACTTCGTCAAGGATGCGCAATGCGTCCTGCCGGCCACGCCATTCGGCTTCGCAGCGGAGCAGATACTTTTCTGTGACCATTTCCAAGATAGGCCCGACGTTCTGCGCCATGCCGCCGTGCACGAGGACAAGCGACTCTTGCAGCTTCCTGCGCGTCTCGGTGGAGGCATCGTCCAGGCTGAGAATCCGATGCTGCGGCATGAGCCGGCCGCGGGAGATGCCGAACTCGGGATCGCCTTCCCCAGCGATGACACCCTCGATGAGCTTCATACCCGGCCAGACGCCGCCGCTGTCTTGCCAGCCGCCGCCGGAGCCGCCGAGCCATTCACCTAGCAGCGCGCGGGCGAGGACGATGCGGCGCTCGGACTCTGCGAGTTCTCCAGTGAGGCCGGGAAGTGGGGCGGGCGTCCCGCCTGTCTCACCGGGCATCTTGCCCGCGAAGGTTGTTTTGGCAGACGCCCCTTCCATCGGAAGCAGCGCGGGCGGGACGCCTGCCCCACTATGGCCGGTCGCCTGTCCGGTCGCACGCATGAGCACGCTGACCAGTGAGCCGAGCAGGTTGGTGCTCACCGCGAGGCGCGAACCCTTCGGAATGTCGTTCACGCACGAGACGAGTTCCAGACCGCGCCCCGGCCCGACGATTCGGGCGAGCAATTCCGCGAGGCTCTGCCCGCTGCCTTCAATTCCGGGCGGAACCACGCCCGCAGCGATCACCGCCGCCTTGAGCAGGCCCAGGTAGTCCTTCGCGAAATCAAACACGTCCGAGAGCGCCGTGATGTCGGCGGTCGCCCCAAGGTCAACGGAAGTAAGCCGCAGGACCGGCTCATCCAGCACGCGCAACCACGCGCTGACGGGGGGACGCGGTGCGCTGTCCCGCCCGTGAATGCCCAGATCCACCGAGACATTGATCACCTTGGCCCCTTCGGGGAAATCCATGCCGAGGAAGAAGATGTCGCTCCATGCCGAGTGCGTGAGGTCCATGCGCACCGGGGTGAGTTCCCGGAGGATGGGATAGGTGCCATCCGGGGCACGGTGGAGCAGTTCCGGACGGACGCGGAGCGGTTGGTCTGCGGGATGGCCCACGCGGAACATCCACTGGTTCCCCCGCACGCTGCGCACGCTGCGGCGGACCTGATCCGCCAGGGTTTGGAAGGCGAGCCGGTGATAGGCGGAGGCGAGGGCGGAGCAGAGGCCATCACTAGGACCATGGGCGAACTGGGCAGCCAGGAAGGTGTCGATCGCCTCCTCGAAGCGCCGGTGGAGGAGTTGCTCGTAGCCGGGGAAGGGAATCAGCCCCGAGGATTCAGGGGATCGAGTCTGGGGTCTGGGGTCTGGGGATTCGAGCTTCGCCGGCAGGTGGAAGCGGTGAATGGCGTAGAGGAAGAACAGCGCGCGAACCCGCTCGTAGAGATTCTCCGACCGGCGACGGAACGCGTCCAGTTCGGCGCATTCAGCAAGCAACTGGGCCGCGCTCAAATCGCGACAGTGCGCGTCCAGCGAGGCATTGCGGCTGGTGGCGTCTTGGGCGGTGATGAGGTCAACTAGCATGGGTCGCAAGGGGTTGCGTTCGATGGCGTGGAATCAACCGCCTTCACTTCACACGTTGCGCCAGCAATTCCACCAGCCCAGTCAGCACTTCATCCCGGTCCTTGCCGCTTAAGGCCAGGGCTAGTTGCGCAGTGAGCAAACCGTAGTTGGCTCCGATGTCGTAACGACGCCCGGCGAGTTCCGCCGCGAGGTAACGCTCCTTGCGCGCCAATTTGGCGAGTGTGGCGGAAAGATGGACGCCTCCACGCGCGCCCGCAGCCTCCACTTCCTCGGCCAGCAGCGCCATGACCGAAGGCGTCAAGACGTGCATCCCGAAGAAGCACAGGTAGTGGCCCGCTCGCAGCCCGGGGACGATCAAGCGCTGCTCGGCCACGGTGGGCGTGGGTTTCTCAACCACCTCGGTGATTTCGTAAAGTCCCTTGCGAGCCTGCACCAGGCGTCCGCCGACCGCGCCGTAGTAGGGCAGCTTGCTCTCATGCGTGGCCTGCACGGCAGACACGGCGCAGTTCTCCGCCGAGGCAACCTCGACCAATTGTTGTGCGCAGCGACGCACTTCGCCGCTGACGTAGAGATGGTCCCCCACCAGCAGCAAGAACGGCTTCTTCCCGACGAAGCTTGCTGCACATGACACAGCGTGTCCGTAGCCGAGCGGTTTCGCCTGCTCGACGAACTCCAGGCGCTTGGCATGTTCGCCCGCCGCCGTGCGGTAGGTTTTCTCGTCGCCGGGACAAACCACCACGCAAAGCTCTTCGATGCCGGCGGCCAGGACCTCCTCGATGATGATGGCCAAGGCGGTCTTGGTCTGACCGTCCCGGTCCACGAGGGACTGGAGCGGCAGCGTGCGCTGGCTCTTGCCAGCGGCGGTGATGATGGCGCGTTTGATGTCCATTGGGGGAAGTAATCAGTGTTCAGTAATCAGTTTTCAGTCCTGTCGCGCGAGGCGAGTATAGCGGGAATTTCCCGTGCTGCCAGCCAGTAAGAGCCCTTGAAACCCCAGTCAAAAACCCGGCGACTGAACACTGGTTACTGAAAACTGAACACTTCCCTCACAGCAGCCCCTGATAAGCCAGCCAGAGGGAGCGGTAATACTTCATTACCCGAAGCGGATCGGTGCTGGGCGGAATCTCGGCGAAGGTGAAACCGGTGAAGCCGATTTCGTTCAGGCCCGTGAGCAGCTTGCGGAAGGGATACTCCTCCAGATACAGATCGCGCATGTGGACGGTGAAAATCTTGTGCTTCACGAGGTTAAAATTGGCGTCCCAGCCGTCGCCGAAGATGTCCGACTGGTTGGAATTCCAGCAGATGCCGACGTTCTTGTGGTCCGCCGCATCCAGGATGGTCTTGATGTGCGGGACCAGATTGGTGCCAGTGCCGTGGACTTCTAGGCGGATCTGCTGGCCATGCTGCGCGCCGAAATCACCCAGTTCACGCAGGGACTTGCCGATCTGGGCCAGCGTCTGCTCGACCGGCACTTCCTTCGGCAGGGCGTTGGGGCGAACCTTCACGCCGGTCGCGCCCACATCTTCGCCAAGGAGGATGTATTCCTTTGTGGCTTCGATGTCCTTGCGGAGCTTGGTTTGGTCGGGAGTGTGATAGTCAAAGGCGCTACCCAGGCTCCAGAGCTTGACCGGGGAATCAGCGAAACGCTTCTTCACCTCGGCGCGCTGCGGCTTGGGCAAGTCCACCTCCACCTTGTGCGCGTGGCCGGTGCGCAGTTCGACGCCCTCAAACTTCGCCTCGGTGCAGTTCTGAATGATGGTGGGCACGTCCCATTTCTCAGCCAAGTTGTAGGTGACGGTGCCGAGATGGAATTTGGAAGGCTGCGAGAAGAGTGGTGATTTGACCTCGGGCAGCTTGACCTTTTCTGCGGCGTTGGCGGCAGCAGCCAAGGCGGTGGAACCAAGGGCGGAGGCGATGAAGGTGCGGCGGGAGGTGTTCATGAGCGTGTGTTTGCTGGCCCGTGGAATAGCAAATCAGCGCGAAGTGTCACGCGGATTCACAAGTCGGCGCTTGCCAAGGCGGGGATTGGGCAGGATTTTAGCTCCATCGTTCGCGCCGAACACAGCCTCAGCTTCGGCCGCCGGGCCACCTTCCCGGCGCGGTTGTCCCCTGCCCTGCCCCGACGCCATGAGTGACACCGAAGCCAGAAGACTCGCGGCGCTCCAGCGCTACCACATCCTCGACACGCCCGCGGAGGCGGCCTTCGACGACCTCACGCAGCTCGCCGCGCAACTGTGCAACACGCCCATCGCGGCGGTCTGCCTGCTGGACGAGAAGCGCGTGTGGTTCAAGGCGCGCACGGGCATCCAGATCGCTGAAGTGCCTCGCGAGGCCTCATTTGCCGTCCATGCGGTCCAGCAGGCGGGAACACTGGTGGTGCGTGACACCTTGGCGGACGATCGATTTCGCGAGCATCCGCTGGTGAAGGACAGCCCCCCGGTGCGGTTCTATGCCGGGCAGCCGTTGATCACGCCGGAGGGCGACGTGGTGGGCACGCTGTGTGTGATGGACCGCGTGACGCGCGGTTTGACCGGACAACAGGCGCTGGCCTTGCAACGCCTGAGCCGGCAGGTGCTCACCCAGCTCGAAGTGCGTCGGCACGTCGCGGACCTGGAACGGGAGATCAAGAAGCACCAGGAGACGGAGGACGCCCTCCGCTTTACCGAGGCAATGTTCCGCGGCATCTACGAGAACGCCACGGACGGCATCTTCCAGACCACGCCGGAGGGCAAGTTTCTTTCCGCCAACCCGATGCTGGCGAAGATCTATGGCTTCAGCACGCCCGAGGAACTGGTCACGGCCCTGAGCGATGTATCCCGACAGCTCTATGTGGATCCGGCGCGGCGCGAGGAATTCGTGCGCCTGATGCGGGAGAACGAGATCATCCAGAACTTCGAGTCGCAGGTCTACAACGCCCGGGGCGAGATCATCTGGATCGCTGAGAATGCCCGGGCGGTGCGCGATGCCGAGGGACGCCTGCGTTACTACGAAGGCACAGTCGAAAACATCACAGAACGCAAGCGCGCGGAGATCGCCGTGCGCGAGACGGAGCGGCGCTTCCGGTCGGTGTGGGAAAAGTCCGCCGATGGCATGCGGCTTACTGACAAGGATGGCATCCTGCGTGCGGTGAATCCGGCCTACTGCCAGATCGTGGGCATGAGCGAGGCGGAATTGATCGGCCAGTGCTACATCGTCAGTTATCAGGACTGTGAGGAAGTGCGAAAACTGCACGCACTCTACCGCGAGAGCTATCAGAGCCGGACTCTACCGGAGCATTTGGACCGGAACATTGTCTTCCGCAACGGTCGCCGGGCGATCCTGGAGCTGTCGAACTCGTTCGTTGAAATCGAGGGGCAGGACCCGCTCATCCTGAGCATCCTGCATGATGTGACGGAGAGCCGTCGCGCGGAGGAGATGCTCCGCAACTCCGAGCTGCGGTTCCGCTCCATCTGGGAACGCTCGGTGGACGGCATGCGCCTGCTGGACAAGGACGGGCTCACGCGAGCGGTCAACCCTGCCTTCTGCCGGCTGGTGGGCCTGACCGAATCGGAGCTGCTGGGCCGCCCCTATACCGAACATTACGATCAGGGCGAGGATGCGCAGGCGCGGCTCGAACGGTTTCGCAAGGACTACCAGGCGCGCAGCATCGCCGAGCACATGGAGCGGCGCATCACGTTGCGTGACGGCCGCTCTGTCCACCTGGAGCTGTCCATTTCCTTCGTCGAGGTCGAAGGCGAAGACCCACTGGTGCTCACGGTGTTCCACGATCTTACGGAGCGTAAACACGTCGAGGCGGCCTTGCGGGAGTCCGAGTTTCTCTATCACTCGCTGGTGGACAACCTCCCCCAAAACATGTTCCGCAAGGACATCACGGGCCGGTTCACGTTCGTCAATCACCGGTTCTGCCAGGAAGTCGGCAAGCCGCGCGAAGAGATCATCGGCAAGACGGACTTCGACCTCTTCCCGGCCAATCTGGCGGAGAAATACCAGCGGGATGACCACCGGATCATCGAGTCAAAGAAGACCACCGAGACCATCGAGGCGCACTTCGCCCCTGAACGGGGGAAGATTTATGTGCAGGTGGTCAAGACGCCTCTCTTTGATCGCGACGGAAATGCGCTCGGGATCCAGGGCATCTTCTGGGACGTCACCGAGCGCAAGCGGATGGAGGAGCAGCTTGCCATTGAGCGCGATTTGCTCCGCGCCCTGCTCGACAACGTGCCCGACCGCATTTACTTCAAGGACACCGAGTCACGCTTCCTCCAGGCCAGTCTGGCGATGGCCAAACGCCTCGGACTCAAGGACCCGGGCGAGGTCGTGGGCAAGACGGACTTCGATTTTCACCCGACCGAGCTGGCGCGCGAGTTCTTCGCCGACGAGCAGAAGATCCTGCTCACCGGGGTGCCCATCATCAACAAGATCGAACGCCAGCTGGCCATGGACGGCGCGGAAATCTGGGCGTCCGTCACCAAGGTGCCGCTGCGCAATCGCGCAGGCTTCATCACCGGCATCATCGGCATTTCTCGTGACATCACCGGCATCAAGCGCGTTGAGCGCGAACTACAGCAGGCGCGCGACGCGGCGCTGGAATCGACGCGGCTCAAGTCGCAGTTCCTCGCGGCCATGAGCCATGAGATTCGCACACCGATGAACGGTGTCGTGGGCATGATCGAGCTGCTGCTGGACACGGACCTCGCGCCGCAGCAGCGGGAGTTCGCCGAGACGGTCCACTCCAGTGCCTACGCCCTGCTCCACATCATCAATGACATCCTCGACTTCTCGAAAATCGAAGCCGGGAAGCTCACGTTGGAGGCGACTGATTTCGATCTGCGTGAAATCGTCGAACGCAGCGCCGAACTCCTGGCCCACCGTGCGCAGGCCAAGAATCTCGAAGTGGTCACGTGGATGGCTCCTGACGTGTCCGCCTATCTGCGCGGCGACCCGGTGCGCATCCAGCAGATTCTAGTCAACCTCATCGGCAACGCCGTAAAGTTCACCGAGCGCGGCGAAGTTGTGCTGCGGGTGATCAAGGAGGCAGAAACTGAGACGAATGTCTCCGTCAAGTTCTCGGTCCTGGACACCGGCATTGGCATCGCCCCGGAGGCGCAGTCAAAAATCTTCCAGGCTTTTACGCAGGCGGACGGTTCCACCACGCGCAAATACGGCGGCACGGGGCTTGGCTTGTCCATCTCCCGGCAGCTTGTGGAACTGATGGGCGGCAAGCTGGAACTGCGCAGCACGCTGGGAGAAGGCTCGACCTTCTGGTTCACCGTCACCTTGGAGAAGCAGCCCGGACGCAGCGTGCGCGAACCTTCGAGTTCCCGCCTGGCCGGTGCCCGGTTGCTCGTGGTCACGGAAAACGCTCATCTGCGCCATGCCTTCGTCAGCATGGTGAACTTCCTCGGCATGAGCTGCGCGGGAGTGCGCAACGGGGACGAGGCGCTCCATGTGCTGCGGGACTCGGCGGCCAGCGCCATGCCGTTTGACGCGGCAATCCTCGATATCAAGCTCGCGGGGGCCGACGGCCTGACCATCGCACAAAACATCAAGGCCGAATCGGACATCGCCGCCACCAAGCTGATCCTCCTCACACCGCTGGGGCAGCGGCTGGATACGGATATCATGCGGCTTGCAGGGCTCTCCGGCAGTCTGCTCAAGCCCGTGCGCCTGTCCCGGCTGGAGGAGTGCCTCCTGCGCGTGCTCACGCATGACGACCGCACCCTCTCGCTGCCCAGTCCGTCCGAGACGGCCTTCCTACACCGCAGCAAGGTGCCGCCCGGCGAAACCCGCCCGCTCCGCATTCTGCTGGTCGAAGATAACTCGGTGAACCAGCGCGTGGCCTTGCTCCAGCTCAAGAAGCTGGGCTACGAGCCCGACACTGTGCTGAATGGCGAGCAGGCGGTCGCGGCCGTGCAATCCAAGCCCTACGATGTAGTCCTAATGGACTGCCACATGCCGGTGATGGACGGCTACACGGCGACGCAGCGCATCCGCGAGTGGGAGGCGCAGGACAACCGCCCACGCGTGCGCATCCTCGCCATGACCGCCGATGCCGGGCGCGGCGACGCGGAACATTGCTTCGCCGCCGGCATGGATGATTTCATCACCAAACCCGTGCATCTGCCTGAGTTGAACGCCGCTTTGGAGCGGGTAAACACCGCGGCCAGTGCCGCCGAAGCCGGCACACCGGAACCGGCCACCGCAGGCACGCAGCCGCCAGTGGACGAGGCCACTCTGGACTTCTCCGTGCTGGCCACGCTGCGTGACCTGAGCGAACCCGGCCAGCCGGACCCCGTCGTGGAGTTGATTGACCTCTTCATGGAGGACGCGCCGGACCGGTTGCAGGCGATGCAGGTCTCCTTGGACCACCGGGACGTCGAGGCACTGAAGATCGCCGCTCACTCGTTAAAGGGCAGTGCGAAGAATCTCGGGGCGAAGCCGCTCGGACGGATCTGCGCCGAACTTGAGCATCAGGCAATTGCCGCCGATTGGGACAACGCGCTGCTCACCTTGAAAGCCATCGGCCAGGAGTTTGACAAACTCCGCGCAGTTCTGGCGGTGGAGAAGAAGCGCTGAACCGGTTCTCCAGCGACCTTCAGGCTGTTGATGAGCAGGCACGCCACTGGTGTTCCAGTGTTCTGTTTCAAGCGAGGCTTGCTGCGGTTCAGCACCGCGCTCCTTGCCGTTGGTGCGCATCGGCTTCGAAATCGGATTAATAAAGCGACCGCAACCGTTTTTTGGCTTGCGCCGTCAATCACTGAAATCCACCTTCACGTCAACAGCGCGCGGAAAATCCATTCCCGTCGCGCAGTCTTTTGACTCAGCACTGATATGAGCGACGCACAAAAGCAGTTTCCCTACCCCGGGATACCAACCACGTCGGACGGAGCCGGCTGCGTAGTGTGGGTGGAGACCAACATCACGAACGGCGCCTGCGCCTACCCGATCACCTCCTCGACCACGATGGGGACCGGGTATCAAACCGAAGTCTCCAATGGCAAAAAGAACCTCTGGGGCGATGTCCTCACGTTCGTGCAGCCGGAATCCGAGCACTCGGCGGCCTCCACCTGCGAGGGCTATGCGCTCGCTGGCGGACGCGTGACGAACTTCACCTCGGGCCAGGGCCTGGTGCTGATGAAGGAAGTGCTCTACACCATTTCCGGCAAGCGCCTCCCCGCCGTGTTCAACATCGGCGCACGCGCGCTCACGAGCCACTCGCTCAACGTCCACGCGGGCCACGACGACGTGATGAGCTGCGCCGACTGCGGCTGGGGCATCCTCTTCGGGCGCAATGCGCAGGAAGCGGGCGACCTCACGCTGATTGCGCGCCGCGCGGCGGAGAACTGCGAGACGCCGTTCATGAACGTGCAGGACGGCTTCCTCACCACGCACACGATTGAGAACGTGAAGCTCCCGGAGCTGGAGTTCATGAAGGATTACATCGGCGATCCCACGCTGAAGCTGCGGTGCATGATGGACCCGAACAACCCCATCATGTCCGGCGTGGTGCAGAACCAGGACTCCTACATGAAGGGCAAGGTCGCCCAGCGCAACGTGTATGACCTCGTCCCCGCCGCCGTGCAGGAGGCGATGGACACCTTCTACGCGAACACGGGCCGTCGCTACAACATGATTGACTGCTACCGCATGGAAGACGCCGAATATGCGGTCGTCGGCATGGGCGGCATGATGGAGACGGCGCAAGCGGCGATTGACTACATCCGCGCCACCACCGGAGCGAAAGTCGGCGGCATTCACGTCACCTGTTTCGCGCCCTTCCCGGCCACACAGCTCGTCGCCGCGCTCAAAAATGTGAAGGCCGTGACGGTCGTCGAGCGCATGGACAACCCGCTCGCGCAGTCAAACCCGCTCGTGCAGGGCATCCGCGCGGCGTTCTCCGACGCCTTCACCGGCCTGAGCTACGGGTCGTTCGGCGAGTTCAAGTATCCCGCCATCACGCGCATCCCGAAGATTTACGCCTGCGTCGCCGGCCTGGGCTCACGCGACGTGCGCGGCTGCCACTTCAACTCGATCCTCAAGAACATGCTCTCGGAGAAGCCGATGGAGTTCTCGTGCGTCGGCGTGAAGCACAAGCTTGAGCTGCCCGGTGCGGAAGACCCCGATTTGCGCCCCACCGGCGCGTTCTCGATGCGCGGCCACTCGGTCGGCGGGTTCGGCTCAGTGACGACGAACAAACTGATCGCGTCGTTCGTAGGCGAGCTGTTCAACCTCCACGTCCAGGCTTACCCGAAATACGGCTCGGAGAAGAAGGGGCTGCCGACGACGTATTACCTTACGGTCGCGAACGCGCACATCCGCACGCACAGCGAGCTGGAGCACGTCGAGTTCATCCCGCTCAACGACGTGAACGCCTTCAACCTCGGCAACCCGCTCGCGGGTATTGCCCCGAATGGCAGCATCTTCATCCAGAGCGACAAGCTGGAGCCACTGGATGTGTGGAGCGCGATTCCCGCCTACGGCCAGAAGATCATCCGCAACAAGAAGCTGCGGGTCTTCTATCTGGACACCGTAAAGATCGCGCGGCAGATCGCGACCGATCCCGACCTTCAGCAGCGCATGCAGGGCGTCTGCCTGGTGGGCATCTTCATCAAGGTCACGCCCTTCGCGGCCCGCTCGGGCATGGGCGATGAGCAGGTGCTCGCGTCGGTGGAGAAATACATCCGCAAGTATTTCGGCAAGCGCGGCGAGAA
>CAZOCL010000049.1:0-26847 GCA_964578245.1 uncultured Klebsiella sp.
CCGCCTGCGCCAGGGTGCGCCGGTCCGTGTGCAGGTGCGCCGCCACGCAGCGCACGCCGGCGAGCCGCAGATTTTGCAGCGTGGTGGCGAGCGAGTCCGTGTCCACCACCGTCAGGTCGTAGATCGTTCCCATGGACGCCCGCACTGCGCGGCGCAGCCACGGGCTGCTGCACGTCTCGCCCACCAGCAACGCCTGTCCGCCGAAGGCCGCGCAGTTCCGCACGAGGCCACCCAGGTTCTCCGCGTTGCCCAGGCCGTCCACCGCCACGAAGAGGCGGGGCGAAGGGTTGCGGTTCAACGCATCGGCCAGGGTCGCGGCGGGCGGGATGCGTCCGATGGCCAGCAAGCCCTGATACATCGGGTAGCCCACGAGCTTCTCCAGCTCGGCCTTGGGTGCGACGAATGCATGGATCTCCTCGGTGCGCGGGGCGAGCCACGGCTGGAGCTTCTCCAGCCACGGATCATGCACGAGCAAGGACACGACGCCCAACTCACTCTTGAGGAGCCGCCGGACCACCTTCTCGCCTTCGGCCACAAAGATGCCTTGCTGCCGGTGCGTCTCCTGCAGCCGCATGGTGAGGTAAGGCTGCAGCGCCGGGTGATCGAGGGTGGTGATGGGGTGGACGTGAACCATGATTAAGTCAATGACTGGCAGGTCTGGCGCTTTGCGGCCTCGCGATGAATGTCGAGGCTCGCCCCTGAGCACAACACCGTCTTCTCCCTCTCCCCCACTGGGGGAGAGGGGATTGAAGCTGCCGGCGCGCGGCATTTATGCCGCTTCAGCGTGCGATGGTCTTTGGTGTTCCTTTGCCGTGGGGCGTTCGGACGTTGAAGCGACGTGAACGTCGCGCGCCGCTTGCGTCGTGGCGTTGCGACCAAGACGTTGCTCTGACCGAGCAGGCCGCTGGCTGGCGGGTGAAGTTTCACTTCGCCGTGGAGAGGAACTCGACGAGGTCCCGAATCTCCCGCTTGGTCAGCACCTCGACCAGCGTCTCCGGCATCGGCGAGAGCGCGGGCGTGCGCTTGACGATGTCAGCCTTCTTCAGTTTGAGGATGCCGTCCTCGGGCGAGTTCAGCGTGAGTTCCTCGCCCGTCTCGCCCTTCACGAGGCCGGCGAAGCTCTGGCCATTCTTCATCACCACCAGCAACGACTCGAAGCCCTGCGCGATGACGCGGTTCGGCAGCACGATGCTCTCCAGCGCATACTCCCGGCCTTTCTTGGCAACCAGTCCCGCGAGGTCCGGCCCGACATCGCCGCCCTCCCCTGCGACCTTGTGGCACCGGGCGCAGGCGGCTTCCTGCCGCTCGTAGAACAGGGTCCGGCCCGCCTGGGCGTCACCACCGCTGAGGGCTTCGCGCCATCTGGCCAGATGATCCTTCGAATCACGCCTGGCCTCAAATTGCGCGAGCTTCTCCTTGATGGAAGGCGACGTGCGCTTGGCGGCGGCTTCAAGCACGTCGAGGTGAAGTTCCTTCGGCAGCTTGCCTTCGAGCAACTGCGTGAGCGCCTTGCGCAGCGCATCATCGGCTTCCTTGCCCTTGAGGCCGGCGAGCGATTGCAGTGCGGACTGGCGCTCGCCGAGCGTGCCGGTTTGAAGCGTGGTCGCGAGGCGGACGATGGCATCAGCGCCACCACCGACGGCGGAGAGGCGGGAGGCTTCTTTACGCACCGCTTCGGCCGGGTCCGTGAGTGCCAGTTTCAGGGCAGCATCGAACAGTGCGGAGTGGGGAGTGCGGAATGCGGAATGACCGAGCGTGCGCAAGGCAGCGGCCCGGACGTCGGCCGGGGCGCTGGCGTTCTTCACCAAGGCGAGCAGCGCGGGCGAGAAATCGGTGAGCGTGAGTTTCTCGATGGTCGCCAGCGCGGCGATGGGGACGGTGGTGCCGTTCGCGGCGAGCAAGACGGTCGCGGCAGGCCGGAGCGCATCGGCGGCGGTCTTGGCATCGCGCGGAGTGAGCGGACGCCACAGGCCGGTGATCTTGTCGCGACCGCTAGGCTGCGGCCAGTCGGCAAGCATTTCCAGGGCTTCGACGCGGAGGGCGTCCGGCGCTTCACTGCGGGCGGCGAAAGCGGCGAGCGCAAGGGCGTTCGTAGTCTGGCCCAGGCGGAAGTTCGCATTGAGCGCGCGGCGGAGAATCCAATCCTGGGTAGCAGCCGACGTGAGGAGGCTCTGACTTTGTTTTTGGACCGCGTTCTGAGCGCCAAGTTTCGAGTTAGATGGAGCCTCCTCACGTCGGCTGCTACCGGTGGAGAGGAGGGCGGCCAGCTTGGGCAGCGCAGGTTCTATGGGGAGGTCACTGATGGCGCGGGCGGCTTCGAGGACGATGCGCGGGTCGGGGTCATCGAGGAACTGCGCGATGTCAGGATGCATCAGCCGGCGCAGGGCGAGGCAGACGCCGAGGCGCACGCTGGGGGAACTGTCATGCACCCAGGTGAGCAATGCTTTGACGTTGCCAATGCGGACAAGCGCATAGACGGCCGCATGGCGGAGTGTGGCATCTTGATCAGCGTTCTTACGCAACACCTCAACTACTGCTGATCCTAAAGCATCCCAAGAGCCGTCAGCGCGTCGGCTGGCGGCTTGCAGAGCAGCGAGGAGAACGCGTGGATCGGGGTCAACGAAGCAGGTGATCAAATCGCTTTCGGTCTTGTCCACAGCGCGCGCCGCCCGGACTTCGGGCAAGATATGAGAATTCGTCAGTTTGGATAACTCAGGCCAACCAAACGACATCTGTTTGAGACTTTTGATAGCAGAGACCGCAGCTAGGGCGTTAGTTGTGTTCTCCGCCAACTCTACGAAGCCTCTGATAATCGTAGCAGGCGGTGGCGCTGACCCGTCTCGATCCACAGCTCCTAGGGCATCAATATCCCATCCTTGGCGCGCGACAAGTTCGTCTCTGGCTTCTTCGCGGACGCGCCTGTCCGCGTGCAGCATCAGTGCAAACAGCTCTTTTATGGTTCGGTCGCCGACGCCGGCTGTTCGCGGCTTATCGTTTGGTGGAAAGACGTTGTATTTGGTTTTGCGGTCGGCGCCTGTCCCTTCGAGGGTGATCGTGGTTCCCAATGAGCTGCCTCTGCGAAAATGAGTCCCTCGCCCAAAAACTCCTCCGCCAGCAGCAAGTATCGCTTTCGTCTCCCGCACTGCCGCCGATGCATCCACGGCCGGATCATGCACCCGCCAGATCCGTCCCTTCCCCGTCTTCTCCCAGCCCGCCACCCAGTCCAGCACATACGCGCCGCCGTCGGGGCCGAACTCGATGTCGGTGGGGTAGAGGTTCCAGAGCAGCTTGCCCTCGCGCTCATCGGGCGAGTTGCTTTCGAGCCACTTGCCGGCGTTCGCGACCTTGAAGCTCGCGCCGCTCGGCTCCAGGCGGAAGTAGCGGATTCCGCCGGGGAAGTCCGCGTAGAAGAAGCAGTCGCGGAACGTGTCCGGCAGGCCGGTGCCGGGATAGTGCGCGATGCCCGCCGGGCCATGGCCGATGTGCGCGACGGGCGGTGGGTAGGACAGCGCGGTGTTCGAGGGCGCGAGGCCCCAGAGCATCTCGCTGTTCCACGCGCCGAGCTTGGGCAAGTGCTGCCAGCCGTAGCGCCAGCCGTAGTCCGCGCCTTCGACAATGTGGACCCAACGGGCCTTGTCGCCGCCATCGGCGTTGTTGTCCCCGGTGAAGAGATTGCCGAAGTCGTCGAAGGCCAGTTCCTGCGGGTTGCGCAGGCCGATGGCGACGACTTCCAGTTCCGTGCCGTCCGGGTTGCTGCGGAAGACCGCGCCGGTGTCCGGTAGAAACTTCAGCAGGTAGTCGAGGTCGGGGTTCAGCGTGCGCGAGAGATTGGTGAGGGCGGACCCGCGGTCGGCGATGGTCCAGTAGAGCTTGCCGTCCGGACCGAACTTAAGCCCATGCATATCATGGCCGCCGTAGGCGATGTGGACACCGAAGCCGGTAGCCAGTTTCGAGTTTGGAGTTCGAAGTTTCGGGTTGTGTTTGCCAAAGGCATCACCCGGCGACGGCCCGGAACTCGAAACCCCAAACTCGGAACTCTTGAACCGCCACACGTCGGGGATGCTGGTGAAATAGACTTCCCCCCGCCGTGCGAGCACGCCGGCCGCCACGCCGCTGATGCTCGTGTTGAAGCCGTCGGCGAAGACTTCCGATTTGTCCGCGATGCCGCTGCCGGTCGAGTCCCACACGAGTTTGATGCGCTCGGATTCCACTTCCAGATCGCGCCAGTCGAGCCGGCCATCCTTGTTGAAGTCCGCGAAGCCGCCGGTCTTGGACGTGCTCATCTGGCGCATGAATGTGGCGTTGTCCTGCGAGACGTTTTGCTTGAGGAACTCGGCGCGCTCCCACGGCGTGCGGAAGGAAAGGTCCGCGTCCACCCAGTCGCGGTAGCTGCGGATGTCGAAGACACTCGTGCGGCGGCGGCCCGTCTCGACCACATAGGCGCGGCCCTGCTCGTCGAAGCTGAAGTTGACGACGTCCTGGATCAGCGGCTCGGCAGCCCAGAGGTCCACCTTCAGGCCGGGTGCCACCACGAGTCGCTTGCGCGCCGTCTCGGGCGTGTCGGTGGTTGAGACCCCGTGGGGTGTCTTGTCGTCCTTGGCCTTGCCGGACTTGGGATTCGCGCCGTCGGCAGGTTCCGCCGCAGGCAGCATCAGGACGGCCAGCCACAAGGCTGACACCGCGGGGAGGAAGGACAAACTGCGCATAAGCGGAAACGTAACGATGGGCCGAAGCGATTCAACCCGAATTCCAAAACAGAGAGCGCCGGAGGTGCATCTTGACACCCGCACCATCCGACTGCGACGCGTTCCGGTCTCCCTCTCCTCCATGGAATGGAGGAGAGGGCCGGGGAGAGGAGGTGCGTCGAGTCAAACAACGTCGGAAGACTGTTGGAGCGCCCCTCTCCCCATCCCTCTCCCCGCTCGTGCCTCGCGGGGCGAGGGGGTTCATCCCCGGCGGCGCGTCTGTCAAGGTGCGCTCGAACGCTGGAATCGCACCGGCAGCGAGCGGAGCGCGGTGGTTACGTCGCAGAAAGCTGCGACGGGAAAAGTGCGCGCGAACCACCCCGGGCGTGCTCCCGTTTCTGCGGCCTGAAGGCCGCGCTCCTCGCCGTCGGGGTTCGCCTGGTTCAGAGTTCGGGTCCAAGCCTCGGGCTCAACCCAGCTTCACGATCTCTGGCACCAGAGCCATGCGGCGGTCCGGCCCAAGCGCGTCCGGCGACTGCGCGTTGATGAAATCCAGCCGGGGTCGCAGGCCGGAACGGTTCGCGATCTGGATGGCCAGGCCGGGACGGGCATTGGCCTCGAGCACCACCGGGCCCACGTTGGCATCCAGGACGAAATCCACGCCGATGTAGCCCATTTCGAGCGCGTCCGCGAGCCGGGTGGCGGCGGTCAGCAGCCGGTCCCAAAACGGAATCTGCAGCCCCGCAATCGCCGCGCCTGTGTCCGGGTGCGTGGCAATCACCCGGTCCTGGCACACGCCACCGAAGGTGGTGCCCGTGACCAGATTGACCGCCGCTGCGACCGCGCCTTGATGCAGATTCGCACGTCCCCGGGAAGCGACCGTCGGCAGGCGGACCATGGCCATCACGGGCACGCTGCGGTAGAGCACCACGCGGATGTCCGGCGTGCCACGCACCGCGACCTGTTCAAAGACGGCATGCCGGATGATGCGCTGCTCCAGAATCACCGAGTCGAGCTGGCCGCCAAGCGAGTAGAGGCCCGACAACGTGCTGGACAGGTGATACTCCACATCGGCCAGCGGAAGTTTCTCCTCACCCGCCGTCACAAAGGTTTTCCCGTCGTGTTCCGCCACGACAATGATGCCGCGGCCCTCGGAACCGCTCGCGGGCTTGATGACAAACTCGCGATGTTCCCGGGTCATCTCGGCGAAGCGCTGGATGTCGCCGTGACATTCGATCACCGCAAAGGTCTTGGGCACGGGGATGCCGTGCGTTTCGCAGATGCCCTTGGTCAGCCGCTTGTCATCCACGCGCGGGTAGTGCGAGCGGGGATTGCACTGGAGCACGAAGTCGCTGTTGCGCGCGTTGAGGCCCAGCACGCCACGCGCCCGCAGTTCGCCGGGCCAGGCCCAGTTTCGGAGGAAGTTCACGCGGGGCCTTTGGGTGCGGGGGTGGCAAGGTCGCGGAACCGCCGCAGTTCCGTGAGCCGATAGCCCGTATAGCGCCCGATGAGAATCAGCACGGCGATGGTGAAGAAGTGCAGCTCCGGGAAGCGCAGCAGCAGTTCCCCGACCGCGGCCCAGCGCAGCACCAGATAACAGCAGAAGCCGACGACGAGCGTCCCGCCCAGCAGCCGCAGCGCCGTGCCCGTGCCGTCTTCCTCGCTGGTGATGTAGAAGCGCTCAATCGTCATCGTGACAATGACCATGGGCAGCAACACGGCCTGCGCGCTGGGCGTGAGGTGGAAGTATTCCAGCAGCGACACCGCGAAGACGATCATCAGCACCACATAGGTCAGCACGACGCTCAGGCGCGGCACCATGAGCAGCTTCAGCCGGTCGAGCATGGACCGGCTCACCAATCCCAGGGCCACCACGCCGACGAAGACAAACAAGCCGGTATGCCAGTCCGCAAACACAAAGCTCAGCGCCAGCAGCGTCGGGGTGAACGTGCCGAACGTGGTGATGCCGATGACCGTGCGGAACAGGGCCGTCACCAGCGCGCCGATGGGCAGCAGCAGCACGAGGCACAGCACCTCGTGCATCTCCAGCGGCAGCCGGCTCAGGTCCAGCACCGCCAGCGGACCATGGTGCTTGGCGCTGGCCGCGCTGAGCGGCGTGGGCAGGCGCAGGAGCGTGATGGTTTCATGCAGGCTCTGGACACCGCTGGCGCGAATGAGGTCGCCCCCGTCGCGCCGGGTGGCGAGGTAGTTGTGCGGCAGTTCGTGCGCGTAGCCGTTCTCGGGATCGAACGGTTCCCAGCGGCTGCCCACCAGCACCTCCACCCAGTTGCGCCGCGCCAGCGTGACGTCCGTCTTGATCTCCAGTCCGGCGATCACGCGGGCCGGAAGTTTTGCCGCCCGACACAGGGCCACCAGTGCGCGGGCACGTCCTAACGACGTGGCGGATTTGCGGCGGAGTGTGGTGGCCGCATCCTCGGCCGCACCGGCGTCGGCGGGGGTGAGTTCGCGGTGACAGTAATCATGGAGCGCGTTTGCCAGGCTGGTGCCAAGCGGCAGGTTCTTGCGCAGTGCTGCCAGGGTGTCCGTGACCGCCGGGTCCTCGACCTGGATGCCGGTCTCGGAGCGCAGGAGGGCGGCACGCTGGTCCGCCGTCAGGTTCGCATTGGGCTCGCGCACGCGGAACCGCTTCTCCGGGCTGAGGTGCAGGTCGTAGCGCACGGTGAACCGCTGGTCCCCCGGCTGCGGGGCCACGAGGCCAACTTCGCGCGCCTCCATGGGCGTGGGGCGAAGGCGCTCCGTTCGCAGGCCGGGATAGAACATGTCCTGCCGGAAGGCCCGGCTGTGCGGCGTGTCAAATGGGATGGCGATGCGGAGCCGTGCCCCGGGCTTGTCGGAGTGGAACTCGACGGTGTAGATCAGCCGCCAGAAGGTGTCCGCGTGTTGCAGGTCACTGGAGGGCAGGCGTTGCCGGCGCAATTCCACGCAGGCCAGGCCTACGGCCACCAGCAGACCCGCCACCCAGAGCGACACTTTTCGAGCATTCATGGTTTCGTCCCGCACCAAACGGCGCGAAGGAATGACAAGTTTCCCGTGCGGAAGAAACGGAAAACTGCGGGGAGGAGGGCGTTGGCGCTGCGCACAGTGTCCCTGTCGTCCGTGAGTCGGGGCAAGCGGGACGCTTGCGATACGGCCGGCCGGAGGCCGGCGCTACGTAGTGCCGCGGCCCCGCCGCTTCGACGTGGACTGGCCGTGCCGGCCCGCTATCTTGCGTCCGCGCTGCCATGAATCCTGAACCACCCGCTGCTTCCCCTGCCCCGTCCGCTGCCCGTCGTCTCCGGCTGGCCACGCTGCTGTTTCCTCCGGCCGGGATGTGGCTGCTCTGGCGCAGCGGGCTGAAGGCCGGGAAGATCGCGTTGGGCACGGTGGGGATTTTGCTCTTCGGCATCGTGTATCTCGCGGCGCTGGGCTTCGTGCTGCACCGTTTCACCGGCATGCGCTTCGAGATGCAGGGCCGGCCCATCCCGGTCCCCACATGGCAGGTGACGGACTACTCGCGGCTGGAGCAGGCGCGGGCGGCCACGGGAGTTGCTCCCGCTGCCCGGCCTGCGGTTCCTGACCAGAAGCTGAACGCGCCGCCCTACTGGACAGACTTCCGTGGCCCCCAACGCGACGGCCATTACACGGAGCGACCAATCAACCTCGATTGGGCAACGTCGCCGCCGAAGCTGATGTGGAAACAGCCGGTCGGCGCGGGCTACGCGTCCTTCGTGGTGGCGGAGGGGCTGGCTTACACCATCGAGCAACGGCGCGAGCAGGAGGCCGTGACGGCTTACGAAGTCCAGACCGGGCGTGAGGCCTGGGCGCACACCTACCCGGCTCATTTTCACGAGTGGATGGGCGGCGAGGGGCCGCGCGCCACGCCGACCTGGCACGCGGGACGGCTGTATTCGCTGGGCGGCACGGGGCAATTCCGCTGCCTCGATGCCGCGACCGGCAAGCTGCTCTGGCAGCATGACCTCATCGCGGAGAACAGTTGCACGAACCTCTACTTCGCCCTCAGTGCGGCACCGCTCATCGTGGATGAGAAAGTCATCGTGCTCGCGGGCGAACCGCAGGGCCGCAACGGCCGGATGCTCATCGCTTACGACAAAGTTTCCGGCTCGGTGATCTGGAAGGCCCTGGAGGACAAGGCGGCCTACTCCTCACCGATGCTCGTGACGCTCGCGGGCCAACGGCAGATGCTGGTCCACAGCGCCGGCCACCTGCTCGGCGTCTCGCCCGTGGATGGCAAGGCGCTGTGGCGCTTCCCGTGGCGCGTGGAGTTCGACAACACGATTGCCCAGCCGATCCTCACCGGCACGAACCGGCTCGTGCTCAGTGCGGGCTATGGCACCGGTGCCGTGGGGCTGGAATTGAACCGGGCCGACAACGGCTTCGCCGTGAAGGAACTGTGGCGGAACAAGTTTCTCAAAAACAAGTTCACCAGTTCCGTGCTGCACAACGGCCATCTCTACGGCCTGGACGAAGACATCCTCGTCTGCCTCGACGCGGAGACGGGCGAGCGGCGCTGGAAGGATGGACGCTACGGCTACGGCCAGGTGCTGCTGGTGAACGGACACCTGATCATACTGTGTGGCGATGGGGACATCGCGCTCGTGCAGGCGCTCCCAGACCGCCATGTGGAACTTGCCCGTCTCCCCGCAATCAAGGGCAAGACCTGGAACCACCCGGCTATCGCCGGCGGTAAGCTGCTGGTGCGGAACGCCGTGGAGATGGCGTGCTTTGATCTTGCGGGGAATTGACCGCACCGTCGGCCACCGGCGCGGGCGACAGCTTGAGGAGCGACTTTACTTCGGCCTCGGTCAGCGCGCGCCATTTGCCGTCCGGGAGTTCACCCAGCCGGATCGGGCCGATCTGGGTGCGCAGCAGGCGCTCGACAACCAGGCCTTGCGTCTCGAAGAGGCGGCGCACTTCGCGGTTCTTGCCTTCGGCGAGTTCGAGTTCGACGATGCTGTGCGAGCCATTCGCATCCACGAGTCGGGTGCGTTCGGCGCGCAGCATTTCGCCCTCGTCCTCAATGCCCTGCGTGAAGCGCTTCAGCATCTCTTCTTCGACGCGGCCTTCGACGATGGCGCGGTAAATCTTGCGCACGCCGAAGCGCGGGTGCGTGAGGCGAAGGGTGAAGTCGCCGTCGTTCGTCATGAAGAGCAACCCTTCGCTGTCACGGTCCAGGCGACCGACAGGGTGCAGGTGAGACCACTCCTTCGGGAGCAGTTCGGTCACGATATGACGGTCCATCTCGTCGCTGCGGGTGCAGAGCACGCCCCGGGGCTTGTGCAGCGCGACGTAGATCTTGGGCCGGGTCCGGATCGAGCGGCCCTCGACCTTCACCAGGTCGTGGAGCGGGTCCACCTTGGTGCCGAGTTCCTTCACGACCTTGCCATTGACCTCGACGAGGCCATTGACAATCAGCCGCTCGCTGGCGCGGCGGGAGGCCACACCGGCTTCGGCGATAAATTTTTGGAGGCGAACTTGCACAAGCGAAGAAAGCCGTCGCACCTGAGGGCGGACGGCTTCCCGTGAAAGAGTTCAGCAGGGGGCGGGACGCGGAGCCAGCCGGTCAGACCGGGGGCTTGGTCTTGCGCAGACCGGTGACGCGGTCGCCCTCTTTCCAGGAGCCGGCCTTCTTGAGGATTTCGACGCGCTCGTAGCGCTTCAACACGTTGCGCTTGGCCCCAAGGGTGCTGGAAGCGCGGAGACTGCGATGCTGTGACATATCTTCTGAAAGCGTTTTCCGTCCGGACCGCCCGAACGGGAGCGGGGTTTGTATCACACGTCCGGCGGGATGCAAACGGTTATTTCCGTTCTTGCGGCGCAGAAAGTGCGTGCGGAACGGTGACAGTTTTGTGACAACTCCGCGCGTATGTTTTCACTCGCCCGACTATTTGGTAAGGAAGACCGTTTTTTTGCCCTGCTGGAAGCGAGCGCCGAGGAGGCGCGGCACAGCGTCCAGGCGATGGTGAAGATGAGTAAATCCACCGGGCCGGGCAGCATCGAGGAATTTGCCGCCTCACGCCGCGCGGACAAGAAGATCACCCAGGAAATCAGCCACGCGCTCACCACTACTTTTGTCACCTCGCTGGAACGCGAGGACATCGAGGCGCTCTCCAATGCGCTCTACAAAATCCCCAAGACCGTGGAGAAGTTCGGCGAGCGCATGCTGCTCGCACCGGACATGGTGGTGGGAATGGATTTCTCCCGCCAGACCGCGCTCATCGAGCTGGCGGTCGAGACATTGGTGACGATGGTGCGCGGCCTTCGCCGCCCGGACCTGGAGCAGGTCAAGTCGCTCAACGACCGGCTGCAACAGCTCGAAGGCGACGCGGACAAGGCCGTGCTCGAACTGCTGCGGGACGTGTATCAAGGCAAGCACCCGGCGCACAAAACCATCCTGCTCAAGGACCTTTACGAACTGCTGGAGAAGATCATCGACCGCTGCCGTGACGCCGGCAACGTGGTCACCCACATTGTCCTCAAAAACTCCTGACCCCGCGCATGACCCTCGTCCTGACCGTCGTGCTGGTGGCGTTGATTTTTGAATACATCAACGGGTTTCACGACACGGCCAACTCCATCGCCACGGTCGTTTCCACCAAGGTGCTGACGCCCCGGCAGGCCATCGTGCTGGCGGCCACGACGAACTTGTTTGGCGCACTCTTCCTCGGCACCGCCGTGGCCAAGACGGTTTCCTCCGGTCTGGTGGAGGCCAAGTTCGTCACTTCGCACACGATCATTTGCGCACTCCTCGGCGCCATCTTCTGGAACCTGCTGACGTGGTGGTTCGGCCTGCCGTCCAGTTCCAGCCACGCGCTGGTGGGCGGGCTCGTGGGGGCGACGATCGCCTCGGCGCATGGCGATTGGAGCGCCTTGATCTGGTCCAAGCCGCCGGCCGCCACCGCGCACTGGTATGAGGGCAGCGGCCTGCTCTACAAGGTCGTCCTACCCATGGTCTTGTCGCCGCTGGCAGGGCTGGTCTTCGGCTTCCTCATCATGAGCGGGCTTTACCTGTTTTGCTTGCGCTGGCGCCCTCGCACGGTAAGTAACACCTTCGGTAAGCTTCAAATCTTCAGCGCCGGCTACATGGGCCTGAGCCACGGCCAGAACGACGCGCAGAAGACCATGGGCATCATCGCCCTCGCGCTGGTCGCCGGCACGAAGGCCGGAGACCTCTCCGGAGTGCCGGAGTGGCTGAGCTTCCTGAGAATCGAGGATCTCGGCCCGAAAAACGATCACATCCCGGCCTGGATCAAGATTGCGTGCGCGCTGACGATGGCCGCCGGCACCGCCGCGGGTGGCTGGCGCATCATCAAGACGCTCGGCCATAAGATGGTGAAGCTCCAGCCCATCCACGGCTTCGCTGCCGAGACCACCGCGGCCTCCGTGCTGGCGGTCGCCGCGCACCTGGGCATGCCCGTCTCCACCACGCACGCGATCACGACCAGCATCATGGGCGTGGGCGCGGCCAAGCGCCTCAACGCCATCCAGTGGAGTGTCGTCGAGCGGATCATCTGGGCGTGGGTGCTGACGCTGCCCGCGACGGCGACGGTGGCTTATGTGCTGATGCGCGTCTGCCAGGCAGCCGGGTGGGCGAAGTGAGGGGAACCAGTATTCAGTAACCAGTGTTCAGTGTTCAGTGGGCCACCCCTATTCGGACACTAACTGAATACTGAACACTGGTTACTGAACACTGCCTCCCGCCCCCAGCCACACCGCTGCCGCTCCCGCCGCCGCGTGCAACCCCCAGATGACCGCCACGGCCTGCGGCTTGCTGAGGCCGCGCCGCACAAGGCGATGCGAGAGGTGGTTGGTATCGCCTACCCAGACCGGCTTGCCCAGCCGCCAGCGGATGAACATCACGCACACCATGTCGCCCAGAGGAACTGCGAGCACGAGCAGCGGAGCCAGCACGGCCAGCGGACGCGGGTTTTGCGCGGTGTAGAAGTGGGGGAGAATCGCCAGCACGGCGAGCAGGAAACCGGCGAGATGACTGCCGGAATCGCCAAGGAAAGCACTCGCCTTCGGATAGTTGTGGGGCAGGAAGCCGGCGAGCGCGCCCGCCGCCAGCAACGCCAGCGACGCGACCAGGTATTGCCCCTGCATGGCGGCAATGGCCGCGAAGGCCGTCGCGCCGATGGTCCCGAGCCCGGAGCAGAGGCCGTTCATGTTGTCCATGATGTTGACCGCGCTGATGACGGTGAGAATCCACAGCACCGTCACGCCATGGCTCAGCACGGGCGACAGCGGGCTTTCGGGAAACAGCTTGATCCGCACGCCCGCCAGCGCGACGAGCAGGGCGATGCCGAGCTGCGTGGCGAACTTGGGACCGGCGCGCAGCTCGTGTTTGTCATCCAGCCAGCCGAGCAGGACCATGCCGAGCGCGCCGACGAGGATCGCCGCGAGCTGGAGGCCGCGCTTCTCGAAGCCGTAGCCGATCTTCTCCACCGCGCCCGCCGGCAGCAGCCCGAGTTGCAAGGCCAGAGCGCCGAGCAAGAGCGGCGCGAGCAGCCCCGTCAGCACCGCGAAGCCACCGGCCAGCGGGATGGGGGTGTCGTGGATCTTGCGGTGCCCGGGATCGTCCACGAGACCCGTGCGCACACACCACGCCCGCCAGAGCGGCAGCGTCGCGAAGGTCGCGAGCGCGCCGCCAAGAAAGGCGAGCAGGTAGGCGCTGGTGGGGAAGGTCATGGGAATGCGGAACGCGGAATGCGGAAGGCGGAACAGGCGGTGCCCACGGCGGCTTCGAGAACCAGCGGAGTCGAATGACAAGTCCCCTCTCCCCCATTGGGGGAGAGGGTTAGGGTGAGGGGGCGGGCAGAGGTGGGAGACAACGCAACGGATTCATTTCGATCGGACGGGGGCCTGACTTCCAACCTGCCTCGGTCTGCTGCGCGATTTGCCCCCTCACCCCGGCCCACTCCCCCGATGGGGGAGAGGGAGAAGAGGCAACGGTAGTTTGGGCGAACGACCAGGATGGCAACTGACCCCGTGTTCATTTGGCCGCTCCTCCGGGCTTTCCTGATCTTTCCGCCCCAGCCATCAGGCGGGTGTAGAGCGTGAAGAGGTCGTCCACCATGCGCTGGACGGGGAACAGTTCCTTCACCAGTTCACGCCCGCGCGAACCGAAGCGTTCGCAGAGCACCGGCTTCGTGATCAGATCGCCGAGAGCGTGGGCTACCGCTTCGAGATTGCCGGGCTTCACGAGGAACCCGGTCTCATTGTCCAGACAGACTTCGCGCGCTCCGTCACAATCGTAGGCGACGATGGGTTTCCCGGCCGCCAGCGCCTGGGGCAGCACCCGGGCCAGGCCTTCGCGACGCGACAGATGTGCGACGGCATCCATGATGCCGAGATAGCCGGCAACTTCCTCAGGGCGGACAAGGCCGGTGAAAATAATCCGTCCTTCCAGCCGTCCCAAACCGGGGCTGAGTCTAGGCGCTGCCTCCAAAACCGGCCTGAGATTGCCATCGCCGACCAACAACAGTTTCAGGTTTGAAAAACGTTCCGCCAAACTCGAAGCCGCCGCCAGCAAATCAAAATGCCCCTTGTGCTCAAACAGCCGCGCCACCTTGCCAATCACGAAGTCCTCCGGACCAATCCCGAGCTTCGCGCGCAGCGCCAGATCGTTCTTCGCGTTGAGAAATGGCTCCAGGTCAATGCCGCTGAAGATGCGGGTGTATTGCTCCCGTTTGCCGATGCCAGCGGCGAGGTATTGCTCTGTCATCGCGTTGGCCACGGAGACGAAGTGCGTGGTCACACGTCCCGCACGACGCTCGGCAGCTCGGAAGACAAAGTTGGCCAGCGCGCCTTGGAATGGCCCGAAGGACGGCCCGTGAATGGTATGCACAATGACCGGCACGCGCGCCGCGTGCGCTGCTAGACGGCCCAATACGCCCGCTTTCCCGCTGTGCGTGTGGACGATGTCGGGCTGCTGTTTACGAAACAGTTGCGTGAGCTTGCGCAGGGCCAGCCAGTCGTGCCACGGCGAGACCGGGCGGATGAGTTCGGGGACAATCGTGAGCAGACCGGGAATGCCTGCGACGCGCGGTTCCAGACTGCCTTCGGGGCCAGTGGTGGGACCGGAGATAAGACTGACATCCACACCCGGCTTGGCGCGCAGCCCCAGCACGCTGGCGATGGTGTTCTCCTGCGCCCCGCCGACGATCAATCGCGTGATGACGTGGGCGACACGCATGAGTCAGTCTGCGGTGGGGCAGGCGTCCCGGCTGGGTGACATTTGGATTTCCTCCTCTGCGGTTTGCGGGCGAGAAGACCGGTGCGGCAGGCGGGACGCCTGGCCCGCTGTGGAAGGAGCGTTCATTTGGTTCCGCCTTGAAGCTCCTGCAACCGTTGCTGGACGACCTTCGTTTCCGGCGCGTTGGCCGGGGCGAACTTGAGCCCGGTTTCGAAATGCTTCCGCGCGTCCCCCTTCTGCTTGCGTTGCCACGCAATTTCACCGAGGCCGAAATGACCGCTGTGGGCGTTCGGGGCGAGTTCCACGAACTTCCGGTAGTCCTTTTCGGCGTCGTCGAAGCGGTTCAAGTTCATCAGTGCCAGGGCGCGGTTCAAGTGCGCACCGGGGTGTGACGGATGGAGTTCGATGAGCTTGTTCAAGGGTGCCAGCGCGGCCTCGAATTGCTTCAACTGGATGAACAACCCGCCCTTGTTCACCAGGGCACGCGGGTAATCTGGAGCCACCTTGAGTTCCTGTTCGGTCAAGGCGAGAGCATTAGTGAAGCGGGCCGATGCCAGATACATTTCAACCAGCGAATCGAAGAGCTGCAAGTCACCGGGATACTTCTTCAGCGCGTCTTGAAAAGCCTGCTCCGCCTCGGCGGACTTGCCTGTTTGTGCCAGGTAAAGCGCGTTGATCCGGAGGACGGCGGCGGCACTGGCCGCCAGGCCGGTGGCCAGCGCGGGCCGGGTGCGAGCCGCGTCCAGTGTGGCTTTGGCGCGGTCCGGCAAGCGAAGACTGATGAAGGTGTCGGCCAGCAACAAAAAGCCAAGGTGATTGGTCGGCGCGAGTTCGGTGACGCGGTTGAATTCAATGATTGCCTGTCGGGGCATGCCGCCCTGGCGGTAGGCCTGGCCCAGCGCGAGGCAGAAGTTCGGCTCGTCCGGCATCCCATTGCGGGCCAGAATCACCGGCCAGCTCTGGTGGTCAGCAAGGAGTTCCTGCGCGATCTTGACCGGGTCGCCGCCATACGCCCGTCCGGTGCGGAGCGACTCGTTGTAGTCGCGGTTCAAGGTCGCAACGAGGTTGGTGGGGTTCAACTGGGCGGCAATCTGGAAGAACAACTGCGCGTTCGTGGTCGCGCCCGAGCGCTGGAACAACACCCCCTGGTCGTTCGCTGCGGCCGAAGTCAAAGCCAGCAACATCCGACCGTCCGAAGAAGTCCGCCCGTCATCCGCCGCACCGCCGGCCTTGTCGAGCCGGATGTTCTGCTTCCACCAATCGGTCATCTGGGTGCGTGTGGCCGGGGTGACCGGCGGCGGCACAATGTCATTGGTGCCGTAGAGCTTGAGCTCGTTCACCAGCCCAACGGGTTCTGGATAGAGATTCTCCAGATACATCGCGGCATGGGGAGGATGCAGCACGAACACATGGTTGCTGCTCGACTGCATGCCCAGGAAGGTGGCGACGGCAATTGGAGGAATGATCTGGGTGTCGGCCGTCGCGCCCGGATCTGGCCAGCGGCCCGGATGGCGGCGGGCCAGTTGACGGTGGTAGCGGGTGAGCTGGAGCATGCGCGTGTCCAGCAGGAGATGCGGTGCGGGCCGGCCGTGCAGATGTGCGGCCAGGAGCAGGAGGTGAACCGGATTCTCGCTCACGGCCAGCGCGCCCTGCGCAGGCAGGCCGGCGGCCAGTTGTGCGGCGAATTCCCGGACCGCCGGTCCGTTCTGCGCGCGCAGGGAGGGCAGCTTGTTCACCACCAGCCAGCCCGGCAGCGCCACGAGACCTAGCCAGAGAATCCCGAGCATGGCGTAGTTCAGGGCCGTGCCCACCGATCCGGGCTTGTGCCAGGCTTTCTCCTCCTTCGCCCCGCAAAGGAGCAGGAAGTAGCCCGCGCAGTATCCGATCACGAGCGCCCCCAAGTAATAAAACGGCAGCATCGCCTGCCCATAGCCCAGCTCACGCGGGCTGAAGGCGAGGTCGAATGTCATGAAGATGCAGGCCGCCAGGAACACGGCGTGCATGACTCGGAAGAGCAGGTTGGAAACAAAGCTTCCGGCGGCGCTCACATCGCCGAAGCCAGAGGGCCAGCGGATTCCGATGAGCGCGAGCGGCAGGAGTGTGGCGCAAGCGAGCATGAGCACACGTCCTTTGGGATAGAACAGGAGGTTGTTTTTCTGCGCGCCCAGCTCGGCGACAAAATAATCCGTGAAGCCGAAGCCAAACTCAGGCGAGGCGGTCAGCGGATTGTAGAAATAGAGCAGCAGCCCCGCCCCGCCCCAGGCCGCCAGCCCGCCAAGGAAGCGCAGGTTGAAAAACTCACGGCCCTTCACCCAGATCAGGGCAGTGAGCAGAAAAGGCGCAAACCCGACCATCGCCCAGTTGTTGGCGAAGCCCAGTCCGCACGCGAGGGCGAAACGGCCCAGCCATTTGTCCTCGCGGGCGACGCGGAATTCCAGCAGGCACCAGATCGCCGCAGCGAAAAGGAGGAGATCCAGTGCTTCGCCCGTGGCGGCGGTCGCGTGCTCCCAGAAGCTGAGTTCAAGGCCGCACGCCAGCACGGCGAGGAGCGGCGGGAGCCAGTTGGCCGGGATGGCGAGCAAGCCGGAGCCCTCGCGCTGACGTGCGCGCTGGTCACGGGTCCGGTCCTGTGGCAGCAGAGCGACACTACGGGCCAGCAGCGCAAGGGTGAGTGCGGAGCACACCGCAGCAAAGGCGTTCAGCGCCAGGAGCTGTGCCCCGGCGGGGAAGGCCTTCACCGGCAGCGTCAGCAGATGATAGAGCGGGCGCCCGATCTTGGGATTCCACCAGTCCCACCCGAGCACCTGCCCGGTCAGCCCGAGCGCGGGCAAGGTGACCCACGCAGCCAGCGTGGCCAGGTAGAGGCCGAGCGTGCCCGCGGCCACAATCCACGGGAGCCGGGTGAGCGTGAAGCTGCGTGGCGGAGTAGGTTGGTTGTCCATGCGAGCGAGTAGCCGGTTGCCCCGCAAACATAAGCAGCGTCCGGAGGCGCGACAAGGAACTTGCGAGGGGATGGGCGGTTCCGGCACAGTTCCCGCCCCTGTCGCCATGCAGTCCCGTCACCGGGTGCTGCCCGCGCCGGGAACTATTGTCATGCAGAGCACGCACAACTGGCACATCCAGGCCACCCGGCCGATTATCACGCCGCGCCAACTGGCCGATTCCCTTCCGCTCACCCCGGAGGTCGCCCACACCGTCATCGCCGGCCGGCACGCCGTGCAGAACATCCTGGACCGGAAAGATCATCGGCTGCTGGTGGTGGTGGGCCCGTGCTCGATCCACGACCCGGTGGCCGCAGTGGACTACGCCCGGCACCTCGCCCCGCTGCGGGTGGAGTTCGCTGACCGCATGGAAATCGTCATGCGCGTTTATTTCGAGAAGCCCCGCACCATTCTCGGCTGGAAGGGTCTGATCAACGATCCCCACCTGGACGGTTCGTGCGACATCGAGGCGGGCCTGAAGGTCGGGCGCAAGCTGCTGCTGGACATCGTGGCCCTGGGCATGCCCGCCGGGACGGAGTTTCTCGATCCCGTCGTCCCGCAGTATCTCGCCGACTTGGTGAGCTGGGCGGCGGTAGGGGCACGGACCACGGAATCGCAGACGCATCGCGAAATGGCCAGCGGCCTGTCCATGCCCGTGGGCTTCAAGAACGGCACCGACGGCAGCCTGGAAACCGCCGTCAACGCCATGAAGGCGGCACGGCACCCGCACAGCTTCCTGGGCATCGACCCCGACGGGCGGACCTGCATCATCCAGACCACGGGCAACAAGTGGGGCCATGTTGTCCTGCGCGGCGGCAAGCACGCGCCGAACTACGATGAACGGAGCATTGCCGACGCGGTGCATCAGCTCCGTGACACCGGCCTGCCCGGCGCGCTCATCGTGGATTGCAGTCACGCGAATTCCGGCAAGAAGCACACGCGCCAGCAAACCGTGTGGCAGCACATCATCGAACAGCGCGTGGCCGGCAGCGAGTCCGTGATCGGCGTGATGTTGGAGAGCAACTTGGAAGAAGGCAGCCAGCCGTTGACGGACGATCTGAAGCAGTTGCGCTATGGCGTGTCGATCACGGACGCCTGCCTGGGCTGGTCGGACACGGAAGCGCTGTTGCGCCGGGGTTACGCGATGCTCAGCGGTCGGTGAGGGCGGCGGAGAAGCAATGGAGTGGCGGAGTGCTGGCTCCAACCCAGAAGGCATCAATTGGCCTCAATCGGCCTTGTTTAACGCAGAGGCGCAAAGGACGCAAAGTTACGGAGAGCCGCTACGCGGGGCACCGAAGACTGGATGGCCTTGGGGGCAGCCCTCCGCGATCTCTGCGTCTCCGCGTTGAAGCGAAGCCGGGTTGCCACTGCATCGCCCCTGTGGGCTATTAATCGCCACCAAACTTTTTCACAACTCCAATACTCCACCACTCCATCACTCCCCTCCCCACCTCTCACCGCCGCTGCTGCTCCGCCAGCCGTTCGACGGCCGTTTCGTAAAACAGCTCGGCCATGCGGTTGTCTCGTGGCTGCGCCTCCATGGAGCGCTGGGTGAACTCCTTGACCTTGGCCCAGTCGTCCGTCTGCGCGTAGTGCCATGCAACGTAAGCCAGGGTGGATCCGCCCTTCGGATCCAGCTCCCTGGCCCGGAGAAAATGGCGGGTGGCCTGCGCGTGTTCCCCGAGCAGATCCAGGCACATGCCGTAGCGCAGGTGTGAATCGCCATGATAAGGATTCGCCACCCAGGCGCGTTCAAACCACAGCTTCGCCTCCGTCGCCAGTTCGCGGTAGTTGCCGGGACGCTCCGTGGCCAGCACACGGTTCACTTCACCGAGGACGAAGCAAGTCTCCGCATTGGAGGGTTCCAGCACATGCGCCTGACGGAGCATTGACAGTTGGGCGACCGCGTCCGGCGCGGTTGCCGACTGCGTCACCAGCGTCTGCGCATGAGCCCGGCGGAAGGCACCGTGCCAGAGCCAGACCGCCACCAGCAGGCCGAGGACCGTCAAGACGGCGCGCACGGCCACCCCGGCCCGGGCCCAGTGATCGTCAGTGGCATGGCGGAAATGCGCCGCCAGCAAAGCCATGAGCACGACCGCGGCCGTCGCATTCGCCGGGATGTGGAAGTTGAAATCCACCACGGAATGCAGCAGGAGCGAAAGCACCGCCACGGAGCCGCCCAGCACGAAGGCCATGCGATTGCTCTGGCGCGCCCGGAAGTCGTCGCCTTCCCGCTGGACGTGCTTCCAGGAGCGAAACACACCGATGTAGAGGAGCAGGAACGCCGCTCCCACCAATGTCGCCCCGACCGTGCCGTAATCGGCAAGGGTGTCCAGGTAGTCGTTGTGCGCGTGGCCTGCGCGGATCTGGATGCGGCCATCCCGATGGAGGCGAAACAATTGATCGAATTGCGCCGGCCCGGCCCCCCACCAGAAGTTGGCCCGCCAGATGGAGACGGCCGCTGGCCAGATGTTGAAGCGCGGGTCATCAAGCTGGTCCGGATTCAGGGCCTTTTGCACGCGCAAGGAGGTGATCCTCACCTCGGAGACCAGCCACACCGCTCCAATCGTCAGGGCCACCAGCACGATCAATGCGGGCAGCCGCTGCCCTCGTTGACGCAGCATGACCACGAGCAAGACCAGCAGGGACAGTGCCGCGGCTGCCCAGCCGCCACGCGATTCCGTGCTTACCAGTCCGGCAATCATGACCAGGACCGCATAGCCGGCCAGAATTCGCGCCAGGTGGCCGAGCCGGCCCGCGAGCAGATACGCCAGCGCAAGCGGCAGGGCGATCTCCAGCAGGCCAGCCAGGTGGTTGGGACAGATGTAAGTGCCAGAGCCGCGTCCGGCATACGACTCCGGACGGGCGAAGTGCCAGACCTGGCTGGACTTGGTCAGGAACTGGTAGAGCGCATACATCGCCGCGAACGTGGCCACGGTGATGAGGGCACCCGCAATCCAGTTGGCGGAGTGCTGGCGATTGAGATTGTTGAGCGTGACGAAGAAGACGGAGCCGTAGAGGGCCAGTTGCAACAGCTCTCCCTGGGCCGGGTAGGCCACCAACGCCTCGTGACCACGTAACGCGGCGTAAAGCAGGAAGGCCACGACCGCCCAGGCCACCGGCGGCCAGAGCAGGGAAAGCTCCGGCTTTGCCCAGATGCGCACCAGCCAAAGCAGCAGCGCGGCAGCCCCCAGCCCGGCCATTACGGCGAAGAACTCCGCATGGGTGCCACCCAGCGCCAGCGGCCCGAAGACCAGCAGCACGACCAGGAGAACGTGAATCCCCTGCTCACAAAATACATCCAAGCGCGCCCGCCACATTGATGGCGGAACATGGCAGCCGTTGACCGGGTGGTCACGCCCATTCGGACACCGGCCCGGAGCGCGACCGCCGGGCCGCCTTGCGCATGCGTGCGCAAGGCACGGTCGCCCCGTTACGGCGGTCACACGCGCAAAGCGGGCGAGGACGCCCGCGCTCCGGGTGGCAACCCGCCCCCTCCCATGCCCTGCACAGACTTGCACCGGCGGCAAAGTTGGTTTCCACTCCCGGCAACTCTTCCACGCCATGCTGAACATCCATCACCTCGAGCTGTTCTACTACGTCGCCAAGCATCAGGGCGTCAGCGCTGCCGCCCGCAACATGCCTTACGGCATCCAGCAGCCGGCCATCAGCGGGCAGATTCTCGCGCTCGAGGATTACCTTGGCGGGCCCCTCTTCCAGCGTCGTCCCTTTGCGCTCACGCATGCGGGCGAGGAGTTGTTCGGCTACATCAAACCGTTCTTCGATGGCCTGGAAGGCGTTGAAGAGAAGGTCCGGGGCGGAGCCACCCAGGTCGTCCGCCTCGCCGCCGCCACCATCATCCTGCGCGATCACCTGCCCGAGATGCTCCAGACGCTCCGGCCCAGGTTCCCCAAGCTCAAGGTGCTCCTGCGCGAAGGCGTGCAGCCGCAGATCGAGCAATGGCTCGCCGACCAGGAAGTGGATCTGGCCGTCACGGTGCTCGATGGCACCCCACCGCTCGGCGTGCAGTCCGAGCCGCTCCTGCAGGTGCCGATCGTCCTGCTCGTGCCCAAGACCATGAAAGTGACGAGCGTGGAGGAACTGCTGAAGCGCGATCGCATGGACCAGACCTTGATCAGCCCGCCGCTCAACGAGACGATCACCAAGCACTTCCAGGACTACCTCGCCAAACGGGGCGTCGTGTGGCCGCCGGGCATGGAAGTGAACTCCCTCGAACTGGTGGAGACCTACGCTGCGAATGGCTTTGGCATAGGGTTGACCCTGGCCATCCCGGGCAAGGCGCACGACAAACGCCTGCGCGTGCTCCCACTGCCCGAGGTGAAGCCCATCACGGTGGCCGTCCTGCGGCACCCGAATCTCCCGCCCGTCGCCGTCGCCCTCATTGACGAGATGCGCAAACGGGCGAAGTCACTGGTGGTGATGTGAATCAGTGGCGCGCGGCGTTCACGCCGCTTCAACGCGCTGCGTTCATTTTATCGTTCAGAAGTCGTGCCGCGTTCAGACGGTGAAGCGGCATAAATGCCGCGCTCCTCCTCAGGGTCGGGGAATCTGGTTCAGCGTGTAATAAGCGGCATCGTGCATGAGCGGTTTGCCCTGCGCTGATTTCACGCCTGCGGCATGCAGTTCATGCACATGCCCCTCCACCAGCCCCTCGATCTTGAGCCGCACGCTCCGGCCATCGGTCGCCACCTTGGCCGAGACGACTTTGGGCGTGCCCTTGTCCACTTCCGGACTGCCGTAGGCGCTTTGGTAGATGTAGATGTAGTCCTCCATCGTGTAGCTCGCCGCGTCACCCCCCGTGGCGACATCCACCGGTTCGGTGAAGGTCAGTTCAAAGCCATCCGGTTTGGCACGCATCTCGTGGATTTCGAACGGTGTCTTGCCGGTCCACACCAGCCGCTCCAGCGCGAAGGGCTTGCCACCACGCGAACCCCAGCCCCGGTCGGTGCCGAGCACAAACAGCGACGAGTCACTGGCAAACTCCAGTGCCAGCGCGCCAGAGCCAAACCCGGCGCGGAACGGAAAGCACGCGCCCTGATAGTTCTTTCCGTCGGCGGTCTTTTCCAGAAACACGCGCATCACGGTCGAGTGCGTCTGGTCGCCGACGAAGAGCTGTTCCTTGAACGGGCCGAACTTGCCGCCACCCAGGTCACATGCGATGCCCGCCGCGCTCTGGCCCATCTTCGGATACGGAAAATACACCGCCGGCGGCAGCAGTTCCGGAATGCGCTTCGCCTCGTCGTAGAGCCGCCCGCCGCTGTTCGGCTCGAGGGGCTTCTTGAGCCCGGCCTTGAGGATCGCATCCTTCGTGGTCGGTTCATCAAACCACCGGTTGCCGCCCGGATGGCCGATGAACGCCCCGGGCTTGAGCCAGTGCAGCTTGCATGCACCGTTCCACGGCCCTTGGTTGTCAGTGTAGAAGACTTCGCCCAGGGCGTTGAAGCCGATGCCGCCGGGCGAACGGATGCCCGAGTTGGCCGGCGTCACCTTGCCATCCGCCGAGACGCGCACGCACCAGCCGCGGTAGGGATTGCTGCTGTTGAATGAGCCGGTGAGGCAGAGCACGACCCAAATGTTCCCGTCGCGGTCGAACTTCGAGCCAAACGCATACTCGTGGTAGTCGCCGTTGATGCCCCACATGTCCGTGACGGTCTCGACGATGTCGGCACGGCCGTCTCCGTTCGTGTCCTTGAGCCGGGAGATTTCACCGCGCTGGGTCGCGTAGATCCACCCATCGCGCGCGGCCAGGCCGAGGACCTCATGCAGCCCGCTGGCAAACCGCTTCCACTTCGGCTGCGGCGCATCCCCTTGCAGGCCCTCCGCAATCCAGATGTCACCGATGCGCGTGGAGCAGGCGAGCTTGTCCGGCCCTAGGAAGAGCAACGCTCCAGCCTCGAACTGCACGCCCGGCGGGGTGGGCAGCGTGACCATCCGGTAGAACTCCGCCTCGCGTTCAGCGGTGCCGGGTGTCGGCCCCTTTTTATCGGCGGCGGGGAGGTTTAACGTCAGCCCCAGCAGGAGAGCCGTGAGCAGTTGGGTCAGGGAAAGTTTCGTTTGCATCGTAAGTGTCGGGGTATTGGTTGGAGGAACGTTCACTTCTTACCAAGCCAGTTCCTCGACCAGCTTTGCTGCGCCATTCTTGAACTCCACCGCAACGAGCAACTCCTGCTTCCCGCCGCTCTCGCGAATGAAGGTCTGGCCGCCGGTGAGCTTCGCGCGGACCTTGCCGTCCACGAGGAACGTGCCGTTGCCCTTATCCTCGATCTTCGTTCCCACTGCAGCGCGGAACTGCAGGCCGGTCACCGCCTTCGTCGTGCTCAAGGTGAGTATGCGCCGCAGCCCGGTGTCCGCCTCGCCGGGCAGCGCGGCGGTGAAGTCCTCTACGGCAACGTCACCAAAGGTGTAGCGGAAGGCCGGGCGCTGCTGGGCATCAATGGTGTAGCCGCGGAACTGTCCGTTCGTGGTCCGGCCGGTTTCGACGGGCCAGCTTGCACCCGGGCTGTCGAGCAGCGCGAACTGCGGGCCGGGCGTCCACTTCACCACGTTGTAACCTAGCGGTGGTTCGTAGCCAACGCCACGGCCAGTGCGATGCCGGGCGGCGTCAATGAACGGGCCCTGCCAGATTAGCGCGAGCCGCAACTCGTTCGCGTCGAAGGCGAAGTTCACCTTTTCCGGCAGGCCCACGCCAATGGCACGCGAGCCCGCGCCTTCGATGAAGTTGCGGTAGATCAGCGCTTCGTTGGTCGCGACCAGTTCCAGCTTGCCGGTGATGAGGCCCGGCGGCAGCTCGGCCTGCTTGCCCTTGGCGAGGAACGTCCAGAGCGCGGCGACCTGCTTCTCGGTGTCGCCACCGAGGATGTCGCGGTTGGCGGCCTTTCCGTCCGGCCAGAAGGGCGGCATCCGCGTGCCCGGTCGGAGCACCTGAGGGTTGAGGAGGTAACGGCGGAACCAGTCCCAAGTGAGCCGTTCTGAGATCGTGGTGAGGTCCAGCGCCGGCACCCCGAGCGAGGGCTTGCCCGCGAAGTTGTGGCAGGCGATGCAACTCAGCCCGCCGGTGCCGGCAAGCTTGTGACCCTGTTTTGCGAGAGTAGCGTCGTCCGCCGGTGCGGGCGTCGCGCTCACAAGGGGATCCACCGTGGCGAAGTCCGCGACCAGATGCTTCACATTTGCTTCGCCAAACTGCGGCATGCGCGTGGCCATGTAGGGGCGGACCGCGCCCGCCTTCCAGAGCGTGCGCTCCAGCCAGTCCGGGCGCAGCTTGTTGCCCACGCCGGTCAAGTGCGGCGGGATGCGGCCCTCGTCACCGAGGTCAGCTTCGATGGCCGGGCTGAAATACTCGCCACGGCCGGCCGTTGGCCCGCCCTTGCCATCGCGTTGATGACAGGCCACGCAGTTCAACTGCGCAAGCGTGCGTTCCAGTTTTGCCTTGGGCTCCAGTGCAGTGCTCAACGCGTCCTTGTTCGCGAGGGTCGTGCGGAGCGCCGTCCGCTCGGCATCGCTAAACTGAAACTTGGGCGCGGTCTTCGTCGGTGCGCTGGCCAGACAGCCGCCGTTCAACTCCTTGAGCAGACTGAAGGCCGGGGCCTTCAGTGTTGACGCGACACGCTCCGGGCCGGTCTGGTGGCAACCGGCGCAACCGAGGCTCGCGAACAGCGCCTTGCCGCGCGCGGCCTTCGTCGTATCCACGGCGAACAGCGCGTCGCCGACCGGACGCATCGGCTGGCCGTCGTGCGAAAAGACGGACGCGGGGATCTCTTGCTTGCCGATGCCTGGACCTTTCCACTGCACCTTCAGTTCCACACCCCCACCGCCATCGAAATAGTCCAAGCCGAAGGCATGCTCGCCAGCCTTGAGCGTGACCTTGCCATCGCGGCTTTGCTCAGGATGGACGCCGTCGTTGTCCACGATGCGCTTCTCATTGACGTAGAGGCGCGAGCCGTCATCGGACTCGGTGTAGAAGGTGTATTCGCCTTCCTTGGGAATGGTGATCACACCCCGGAAGCGCAGGCCGAAAGCGCCTTTCTTGGGCGACACTTTGAGCGTGGGCACATCAGCGACGCCGGTGGCCTTGGGCTGTGATGCCTTCTCCAGGTCCGCGAGCTTGGTGAAGCCCTGATCGAAATACTCGTAGGTAAGCCCGGACAGTTTCACGGTCAGGCCGATGGGAACCTGGGTGCGCAGCAGGTAGGTGGCGATCGCGCGAGACTCGCCCTCGGTCAGCCGCAGCGAGGGCATCCGGCCGGACTGGCGGGACTTCACGGGATCGCGGAGGAACGCGGCGAGGTCGTTCACCGTGAACTTGCGCGCGAGGTCACCCAGCGGGGCGGAACCGGGAGCGAGGGCGGCGAGATTGACCTTCTCCTTCGAGTGCACCGGCGCGTCCTGCGGCGCGTGGCAGGCGACGCAACCGACGGTGTGGAAAAGTTCACGGCCGGCATTGACCGCACTGGTGCTGTAGGCGGCGGGCTTCGCGGCCGTGGTGGGTTGAAGCGAGATGACAAAGTGCGTAAGCGAATCGATAGCTTCGCCCCGCTCCGCTGGCGGGAGCGAATGCAGCGCGTCGGGCATCGTGGTGCCGGGCTTGGCGGCCTGCGGGTCGGTGAGCCAGGCGCGCACCCATTGCGGCGTGACCTGCGCGCCGTCCTTGCCCAGGCGTGGGGCCTGGTTCGGGGCGAGGCGTGCCGACATGGCCGGTCCGGCGGTGTGGCAGGCGGTGCAGTTCAGGCTGGCGAGGAGCAGTTCGCCGTCGGGCGTGGCGGCTTGCACGGCAGCGGCGAGCAGGAACGACAGGGAGAATCCAAGCCGGCCAGTTTGAAAGATGGAGCGAGGCATGACGTAAGTGGGCTTGGGCAGGAAAGTGCGTTTCAAAAGGGGATCAGGTAAGAAAAATGTCGTCAGAAAGATGAAGCCTGGCTTACTGCTTCGGCGCAGGGGGCGGCGTGTTGGC
>CAZOCL010000050.1:0-25639 GCA_964578245.1 uncultured Klebsiella sp.
ACCAGCAGGCCAGTCAGGCAGACTTTCGAGGGACGACGCACGCGCATCAGTGTGTGTCCGACGGCGGCGGGTGAAAGGGAATTCTATGGGACCCGGATAAGGCGAAACGGCTAAGGCTCCCGGATGGCCCGATAAAAGCGCGCGGGGGCGTTGGTGGCCTGCCCGTCAAGATACGTCAGCGCGCCATCCTGCCCCACCACCGTGGCAATGGTGCTCCAGTTCAGGAAGTTCGTGGAGGCCTGGATCAGAAAGCGGACGCCCGGCTCGGCCGCGAACCCGGCCTGAAAGGCACCGCCGGGCGGTTTGCTCGGCTGGGCAAATGCCAGCGGCGTGGTGGGCCGCACCAACAGTCGGATGGTGCCGGTATCACCGTTGAAGCCGTCCACGGCGATTTGATAGGCCGTTCCGGCCACCGCATCCAGCACCACGGCGGCGCTCCGGGTCTGGCTTTGGGTGTCATCACTGCTCGCGACTGCGGTGAGCCCGGCAATAGTGGATCCCGTGTAAACAGCCAGCAAAGTGTCGAAATCGCTGCCCGCCGTGGACACGATGAACTGGCCGGTCACGGGGGAGGTCCATGACCACCATACCGACCGGCCGCCAGGGTTGGCCGCGTGCGCCGGTTCGCCGGCCTCCTTGGTTGCGTTCACATTCACCCCCGACAGGAGGTTGCTGCTGCCAGTGACCAGTATCCGGCCGGCGAAGTTGTCATTCGGCGGCACCAGCGGAACGGGTCGGACCAGCAGCGTGGCTTCCTGGCTGATGGCGCTGCCGGCCACGTTGGTCACCACCACCCAATACCGGCCGGATTGGTTGGTTTGCACATTGGGCAGCGAGAGCGTCGCGTTGGTGGCGCCGGCGATATTGGTGCCGTCGCGATACCACTGGAAAACGAACGGGCTCGTCCCCGTCCCGCCGGTCGCAAACGTCACCGTCGCCCCCTCGGTCACGGTCTGGCTCTGCGGCAGTGTCGTGAACTCCGGCGGCACGAGCGCGGTGATGACCTCCACCGCATAGTTGTCGAACAGCATGAAATTGTTCCCCGGGGTCGCCGGGTCCGCCACCAGCCAAACCGCCCGCGCGGAGCCAAAGTCCAGCGGCGTGCCGGGATTACCCATGGGCTGAGCGGTGACGACCGGCACTCCGTCCAGATAGGCACTCCACTCATTCCGGCCAAAGTTCATCAGGATTTCCAGCTCATAGATGTTCGTGTTGCTGAAGGTCCGGCCCGTGGGCACCAGGGCGGTCCCGTTTTGCGAGAAGCTGGAAATGGACAAGTCCGCGTTGTCAAACTCGAGGGAGAACAGCCGGGTGTTGTTCGTATTGTAGATGGACCAGCGGAAGTAATCATATTTTCCATTGGTTGAATCCACGATGCCCATCAGGACGGTGAAGCGGACAATCTCGTTCTGGTTCGACGCGATGTTCAGCGGCTGCCAGACACTGGCTCCGGCATTGCCCGCGGTGGTGGGCGCAAAGCCGACGTAGCCCTGCTGCCCGAGGCCGGGAAAGAAATTGGTGACCACGCCGTCCTGCCCGGTCCCGCCGCCCACCCAGCCATTTTGTCCCGCCAGACCCAGCGCGGTGTTGTAGCCGGCGGAAAACGAAAACCCGGTGGAAAAAACCACCTCGGATGTGGCGAGCAGATTCAGACTGAGCGCGATGTTGCCAGAAGCCGCGTCATGGCCGTCCACGGCAATCTGATAGCTGGTCCCGGCAACCGCGTAAAACACGAGCCGGCTGGTGCTGCCCCCGTTGGCATCCTCGTCATTGCCGCCCACAACAACCAGCGCCGAGACCGCCGTGCCCGAATACACCCCGAGGAGGGTGTCGAACGAGCTGCCCGCCGTGGAAAGCTCGACGTAGCCGCTGAAGGGCGCAGCCCAGGTCCACCAGACGGACCGGCCACCGACGTTGCCGGCATGGGTCGGCTCGGCGCCCTCGCGCGTGGCTCCGATGCTCGAGCCGCTGGTCGAGACAGAGGTGCCGGACAGCACGATGCGGCTGGCGAAATTATCGTTGGCCGGGCGGGTGCCGGTGTCGAGGGTCAGGGCCAGGCTGATCGTTCCCGAGGCGACGGTTCCAAACAGGTCACGATACCCGTCCACGGCGATGCGATAGGTGGTTCCAGCGGAGGCGTTGAAGATGACCTGGCTGGTGGCGCCTCCCGAGGCGCTGTCGTCGTTGCTGGCGACCGTGGTCAAAGCACTGATGGAGGTGCCGGTGTAAACCGCCAGCAGGGTGTCGAAGGTGCTGCCGGCCGTCGTGATCGTGGTCACCCCGCTGGAAGGCGCGGTCCAGACCCACCAGACCGAGCCGCCCCCGGAATTGCCGGCATGGCTCGGCTCACCGGCGGTCTTGGTGGCTCCCACGTTCGAACCGAGGCTGGTCGTCGAATTCCCGCTCAGTGCAATCCCATTCTGGAGGAAGTCGTTGACCGGAGCGGTTGAGGCGGCGGTCAAGGCCAGTTGCAGGCTGAACGCGCCGGAGGCTCCGCTGTAGCCATCCAGCGCAAACCGGTAGGTTTGGCCAGCGGTGGCGGCAAACTGAATCCGGCTGGTGTTCCCGCCATTGGCGTCGTCATCGTTGCTGGCCACTTCGGTGAGCGCGCTCACGGCTCCGCCAGTATAGACGGCCAGCACGGTGTCAAAGCTGCTTCCGGTGGTGGTGAGGGTTACGGTGCCGGGGCCCGGAGCCGTCCAGTTGAACCAGACCGATGCCCCTCCGGCATTGCCCGCGTGGGCGGGTTCGGCCGCCTCTTTGCTGGCAGTGGCAGAGTTGCCGCTGACCGAGATGCTGGCACCGCTCAGGGTCGTGGCCGAACTGAACAAGTCGTTGGCGGGCGCGGAAACCCCGGCGGAAAAATCCAACTGCACTTGATAGTCACCGCGAGCCGCCGCAAACCCGTCCAGCGCGATTTGATACGCCGTCCCGGCGGTCACGCTGAAAGCAACGAGGCTGTTCACGCCGCTGACCGTGGCGTTGTCGTTTTGAGCCGCCAGCGTGAGCGCATTGATCGCGCTGCCGGTGTAAACGGCCAGCAGCGTGTCAAAGGCGCTGCCGGTGGTGCTGACTTGCAGGCGTCCATTGGCAGGCGCTGTCCAGGTCCACCAGACCGACCGGCCGCCGGCATTGCCCGCATGGGCGGGCTCGCCCGCCTGCTTGTTGGCGTTCAGGGTTGAACCGCTGGCCGTGAGGTTCGTGCCAGTCAGGACGCTTCGTTTCTCGAAGTCGTTGTTCGCCGGCGGGACGGCGATGGCGTATTGAACCGTGAAGTTCGTCGTGGTCTTGCCGGGGGCGCTGACGGACAGACTGATGACCACGCTGTTGGTGAAGGGCGGCACCGACAACGCCGCGCTGTAGCTGGCATCGGGCGCGGTGTCCGGCGCGCTGCCGGCGTTGTTGAAGATCAGGTTGGTGGACCCGGCGATGGCGGCCGTGACCGTCGCGTTGCTGACCCCGACCCCATCCGAAACGGAGACGACGATGGGAGCCACCGCCCCGCTGATCAGGGTGCTGCCCGCGACAGGCTGCACGGAGATTTCGAGGTTTCCATCGGCCAGCGAACTGAGGGCGTTGAAAGCGTTGACCCGTCCCCCGGTGGTCGTCCTGCCTTGCAAGGCCGGCACGGGCACCACGGTGCTCAGCAGGGCGCGGCGCAGATCGCTGACAGACATCCCGGGATACTGCGCCAGAACGAGCGCGGCCACGCCGGTGACGTGGGGCGTCGCCATGCTGGTGCCCGCGATGGATTTGTAATCCGTGTCCGATCCGATCCAGCAGGAATAAATCTCGAGCCCGGGGGCGCCCAGGTGAACGCTGCCCAGCCCATAATTGGAGAAGCTCGTCAACTGATCGCGCCGGTCCAGGGCGGCCACGGAAATGATGTTGTCCACGGCATAACTGCTGGGGTAGTGCGGCAGCGCGTCATTGTTGTCAGCGACCCCGTCGTCGCCGCCGTTGCCGGCCGCCGCCACGAACAACACTCCCCGGTCCCGCGCCCGGGCAATCGCCTCGAACAAGGCCTGCGTCGGCCCGCCCCCGCCCCAACTGTTGTTCAAAATGCGGGCTCCCTTGCTGACGGCGAAATCAATGCACTTGATGGCATCTGAAGTCTTTCCCCCGTTGGCACCGCCGAGAAACTTGCACGCCATCAGCTTCACGTTCCATGCCACGCCCACATGTCCGTTGGCATCGTTCGCCACCGCTCCGATGGTGCCGGCGACATGCGTCCCGTGGCCGTTGTCGTCCAGCGGATCACCGGACCCGGTGATGGCGTTGATGCCGAAGACATTGTCCACGTAACCGTCGCCATCATCATCGATGCCGTTGCCAGGGATCTCGCCCGGGTTGCGCCACATGTTGGGAGCCAGGTCGCGGTGCGTGTAGCGAATGCCTGTGTCAATCACCGCCACAATCACGCTCGGCGAGCCGGTCGTGAGGTTCCATGCCTGGACGGCGCCGATGTCCGCGCCGGCCGCGCCGCCGCTCTGGCCGATGTTTCGCAGGCCCCAGAGCGTTCCATCCACGAACGCAGCGTCCGTCGGGGTGGCGTCCAGATAGATCAGGTAGTCCGGCTCGACGTATTCAAACTGGCCTGAGTCTTTGAGCTGCTTGATGCGCTCCGCAAGCAGCGCCGCCTTCGCCTTGGGGTCGAACGCCGGTTGCACTGCCGCGGCCACCCGGCCGGCGGCGTTCGGCTCATCCAGCACCACCAGTCCGGGCACGAGCTTGATCTCATGTTCCACCAGCAGATTCCCGGCTGCGGCCGGAACCAGCCGGTTCGCGCCAATGGCTTGCTTGTATTTTGCCAGCAGCCGCGTGGGATGCGCGCGGTGCCCTTTGATGACGATGAATTCCTCCTCCGCTGCCCGCGCGGCCCCCGGGCAGAGGATGGCCGCGCTGAGGCAGGCGAGTTGAAGAAGGCGAAAAACGAATCGGAATCGACCTGCCATGATTTTGGTTTTAGCAGTGCATTCCGAAATTGCACGTCGAAATTTCGCTGTTGCTGACCAAGGGCGCATCCTGACACTGGCCCTCGATTTGACGGCGGAGCGCGGACCTCAGGACCGCGCTCCAGGGCAGTGTGCGAATGCGCCTGGCGGCAGGCACCGGGGAGGCGGGCCTCCAGCCGGTGACCTTGGAGGTGCGCTCAAACCCGCGTCACGCGATACGTCTCGCGCTTCGCATCGAACAACTCCGGCTTGAGCTTGGTGCCCAGGCCCGGGCCTTCCGGCGGCAGGGCGAAGCCTTGCTCGATCACCACGTTCGTCTCGATGAGCGAACTGTAGAAGGTGCGGATGTGGGCGCGGACGGATTCCTGGAAAGTGACGTTCGGCACGGCGGTGGCGACGTGCAGGCCGGCGAAGAGCGTCAGCGGGCCGGTGCAGTCGTGCATGGTCGCGGGAATGTTGTAGGTCTGGGCATACTCGGCCAGCCGCCGCGTCTCGCTGATGCCGCCCACCCACGTCGGGTCGATCATCACGTAGTCCCCCGCGCGGCGCTCCAGCACGAGGCGGTAGTCGTCGCGACTCGTGAGCATCTCGCTCACGGCGATGGGCAGGCGCGCCTTGTCACGGAAGTCGGCGAGGGTGTCGGCGTTGTCCACGCGCATCACGTCCTCGAGCCACAGCGGGCGGAGGTCGCGCATGGCCTCGGCAATGCGCAGCGCGGCGGGGAGCTGGAAGAAGCCGTGGCCGTCGAGGAGGATTTCAATCTTGTTGCCCACGCGTTTGCGGACTTCTTCCATCGGCTTCACGCACGCCTTCACGGCGGACCACGGGAGGAAGTTCCCGCCGTGCTCGTGGAACGCGCGGTCGAAGGTCCAGAACTTCATCGCGCAATACCCTTCGGACACGAGTTCCTCGGCGAGATCGCCGGCGGCGTAGTTGGAGGACCAGTTGTCCTCGAGCGGACCGGGCTTGCCCACGTCGCCGTGGCCGGGCCAGCCCTGATCACGACCCGCACCGATGCGGCGTCCGTAGGTCGGGCCGCCGGAGCTGTTGTAAACGCGCACTTTGTCCCGGGCCTTGCCGCCGAGCAATTGCCATACGGGCCGACCACAGACCTGGCCGAGGATGTCCCACAGTGCCAGGTCAATCGCGCTGATGGCCCGCAACTCGGTCCCGCGTGAGCCAAACGCACTCGCCCGCTCGTAGAGGAACCGCCAGTGGTTCTCGATGGACAGCGGGTCCGCACCGAGCAGCCGTCGCCCCATCCAGTCGTGGATCATGGCGGCGACGGCCTGCGGAGCGTAGTAGGTTTCCCCGTGCCCGATCACCCCGGCGTCCGTATGGATGCGCAGCAGCAGCAAGCCCGGCATGATGTCATCCGGGATGACCGTCTCAAGGGCGGTGATTTTGATGCCGGAACTGTTGGGGACGGGCTTGGGTGCAGGGGAGATGGTGGCGACCGGCGGCTTGGCTTTGGCGCTCTTTTTCATGCAGTGGGGGAATTCACCCTACACCCTGCCCTCTGCGCAAGCTTAGAGCGACAAGGGGTTACAACTTCCCCTTCGGGAATACCTACAGTAAACACCCGTCTAGCCGCCAAAGTCACGACCTTGTAAATACAAAGCCATGACAAACCAACACCGTTCGCCATCTTGCAGTGTCTTGGGTGGCAGTGGTGATGGATCGGCAAGTCATTCCTCCCGCAGCCAGCAGCGCACTTCCATGCAGACTCCCATGCACACCTCGTTTCGTCCCCTCATTGAACTGCGTCGTCTGGCCCTGCTTGCCCTATTGACAGGGGTCGCCCTCGCTGCCCCCAGCCTGCCCGCCGCCAGCCCGGCCGCGACCTGGAGCACGGGCCACAAGAAGGTGCTGATCATCCCCATCCGGTTTACGGACCAGGCCGGACCCTCAGACACCCCCGGACCCAATGGCTACCTGTCGGGCTGGAGCAGCGTGACCAACGGCACTGCGACGGCGGAACTCAGCGCCTTCTTTGCCCGACAGTCCTACGGTAAGACCACCCTGGAGTTCACGGTGCTGCCGGAGATCAACATGGGCGTGAGCTACACCACCTACAACGCGATGTATGGCAACAGCGGGCTGACCAAATTCACGCAATGGGGCGAGCCCGGCTCGCTGGCGGATGATGCCCGCGCCAAGGCCCGCCTTGCCGGGCAGGCCATTGGCCAGGCAGCACTCTATGACACGGACAACTACGACCTGGACATCATCCTTTCCGGTTTCATCCCCGGCCAAGGCACGCTCTCGTCGGGCCGGTCGTTTGGCAAAGGCATCTTCGGCAACACGGCCAAGGCGCTCGCGCACGAACTGTGTCACAACTTCGGCCTCCAGCACGCCAACGGCATCTCCCGCGCCTCGTATTACGCCCCGGTGAAGAGCGGGACGTTCTTCACGGATGCCTATGGTGATGTTTATGACCTCATGGGGTGGAAGAACACCACTCCGATTCCGTTACCACAGGACCGCGATGCCAATCCGTATTGGAAGAATCTCATGGGCTGGTTGCCGGACGGCAGCATCATCAACCCCATGGGCTCGGGCACCTACCGCATCTTCGCCTTCGATCAGCCGGTCCTGGAGGCCGGGAAGAATTACGCGCTGCGCATCGTCCGGGACAGCAACCGCACCTACTGGTTCAGCTACCGCCAGTCCATCACCAACGCCGAATCCATCTGGTCTTCAAACGGCCTCGAAGTCCGCATCGGCGGCGAGTCCGTCATGGCCTCCAGCGGTCACACCACGATGCTCGACATGACGCCCGGCAGCCGCGGTCTGGCCAATGTTACAGGCGTCTCCAACACGGCTTATGCCACGATGTATGACGCCCAGCTCGCCCTCGGCCGCACCTACACCGACGCGGAAGCGAACCTCCACATCACGCCGGTGATGAAGGGCGGCACGGTCCCCGAATCGCTCGACGTGGTCGTGAACTACGGTCCCTTCCCTGGGAACGTGGCCCCGGTGGTCTCGATTTCGCCCGCCTCTGTCTCGGTCGCTGCCGGCGTGGCGCAGACCTTCACCGCCACGGCGACGGACGCCGACGGCGACACGCTGGCCTACTACTGGGAGTTCGATGACGCCGACGCCCTCGGCGGCAATGCGGCCGGGAACACCAATCCAGACGCGCGCCTGTCCACGCAGGGCAGCCACACCTGGACACGCAACGGAACCTATCTGGTCCGCTGCACCGTGACCGACATGAAAGGCCACACGACCATCGGCTCAGCCTCTGTGACGGTCACCGGCGGGACGACCGCCCGCCTGATCATCAGCGGCCTGGTGAAGGACGAAAATGGCAATCCGCTGGCCGGTGCCGTGGTGAACAACTTCAAGCCCGGCGTGGTGAACTACGGTGCCAGCAACTTCGCGGGATCCAGCGAGACGGCGGCCGACGGCAAGTTCGCGGTCCAGGTCCCGCCCATCGGCACCAGCACCTATAATCTCAACGTGCTTTACAAGGGATTCGCCTTCACCTGCTCCGTGGCCAATGGCGCAGTCACGGTCTCCTCCGCCAGCATCACCAACGTCAATTTCACCCGCGTCCGCACCAACCACACCATCTCCGGCGGCATCTACGTGGCCGGTCGCGGCTACGACCCGGCCACGGACGGCAGCCTGACCGTGACGGCTGGCGCACAAAACGTGAGCGCGAGTCCGGGCTTCTGGTCCGCGGTCGTCCCCGATGGCGTGCCGCTCAATGTCACTGCCACGCCGGGCAATCCCGCCTATGGCGTGAATTACTTTGCCCCCAGCCCCTATGTGGCAGTGGACGATTTCAACTTGATGCACCTGTTCGTGAACATTCCCGGACAGATGCCCCAGGTCGGCTTCGGCTCCAGCGGCATGACGAGCGACGACACGGCGGGCATGGTGAACATCCCTGTGACATTGACATTGCCGGCTGGTTCGAACTCCTGGCCGGCGAATCAAGCCATCTATTACTGGATTGATCAAAGCAGCTCGGCGGAATACGGCGTGGATTACAAGATGACGGGCGGACCGATGACGTTCACCGGCGGCCAAGTGCCGACGCCGCAGATGATTCCGCTCAAGGTCATTCACGATGGCGTGCCCAAGAGCAAAACGATTGTGCTCAAGGTGGGCCCCGCCAGTTCCATCGCCAACGTGGGCCCTATCACCACGTTCACCTACACCATCACCAACCCGCCCCCGCCCATCAGCAGCGGGGTGATCCAGTTTGCGCAGTCCACTTACTCCGTGGCTGAGTCGGCCGGGACGGTGACGCTGGTGGCCACGCGGACGGGCGGCAGCACCGGTTCGGCTTCCGCGTATTATCGCACGGCCGACGGCACCGCCCTCGCCGGTCAGGACTACGCGCCGGCCACGAATGCCGTGAGCTGGGCGGACGGCGACGCTGCGAACAAGAACATCGTGATCACCATCCTCAACGACGCGGTGGTCGAGCCGAACGAAACCTTCACGGTCGCCTTCTTCACCAACAGCGCCGGCTCCACTCTTGGTGCGATGAGCACTGCCACGGTGACGATCACCGATGACGACACCCCGCCGCCCAGCCCGGGTGTGATCCAATTTGCCCAGTCGAATTACTCCGTCGGCGAGACGGCGGGCACCGTGACGCTCGTCGCAACCCGCACGGGTGGTTCGGACGGCAGCGTCAACGGCTACTATCGCACCGCCAATGGCACCGCTACGGCCGGCCAAGACTACACCGGAACGACCAATCTGGTGACGTGGGCGAACGGGGACTCCGCTCCAAAGAATGTGGTGATCTCAATCCTCAATGACGCGGTCGTGGAACCAACCGAGACCTTCACCGTAACTTTCTTCACCACCTTTGGCGGCGCGACGCTGGGTGCACAAGCCACCACCACCGTGACCATCACGGATGATGACACCCCGCCGCCCAGCCCGGGCGTGATCCAGTTCGCCCAGTCGAATTACTCCGTCGGCGAGTCGGCCGGCACTGTGACTCTGGTGGCTACGCGCACTGATGGTTCGAGCGGCAGTGTCAACGGCTACTGCCGCACCGCCAACGGCACTGCAATCGCGGGTCAAGATTACACCGCCACCACCAACGTCGTGACGTGGCCCGATGGCGACACCGCTCCGAAGAATGTTGTAATCACGATCCTGAACGACTTGTTCGCAGAACCAACTGAGTCCTTCACCGTCTCCTTCTTCACCACGTTCGGGGGGGCCACGCTTGGTGCACAAGCCACCGCCACTGTGACCATCACCGATGACGACACCCCGCCGCCCAGCCCGGGCGTCATCCAGTTCGCCCAGTCGAATTACTCCGTCGGCGAGGCGGCCGGCACTGTGACCCTGGTGGCTACGCGCACCGATGGTTCGAGCGGCAGTGTCAACGGCTACTACCGCACGGCCAACGGCACCGCCGTCGCGGGCCAGGATTATGCCGCCACCACCAACGTCGTGACGTGGGCTGACGGCGACACCGCTCCGAAGAATGTTGTAATCACGATCGTGAACGACGTGTTCGCAGAACCAACTGAGTCCTTCACCGTCTCCTTCTTCACCACCTTCGGCGGAGCCAGCCTTGGTGCACAAGCCACCGCCACGGTCACCATCACCGACGACGACACCCCGCCGCCCAGCGCAGGGGTCATTCAGTTCGCCCAGTCCAATTACTCGGTTGGCGAGGCTGCTGGCACCGTGACCCTGGTCGCCACGCGCACCGACGGTGCGAACGGCACGGTGAGCGGTTACTACCGCACTGCCAATGGCACCGCCATCGCCGGGCTGGATTATGCGGCCGCAACGAATTCAGTAAGCTGGGCCGACGGCGACGCCACCCCGAAGAATGTCGTAATCACCATCCTGAATGATTCCGCAGTCGAACCGGCCGAAACGTTCACGGTCACCTTCTTTACCACCTCCGGCGGAGTTACTCTTGGCGCACAAGCCACCGCGACGGTCACCATCACTGACGACGACACCCCGCCACCTGGTCCCGGTGTGATTCAGTTCGCGCAATCCAATTACTTCGTCGGCGAGGCCGCTGGCACCGTGACGCTGGTGGCCACTCGCACCGGCGGCTCCACCAGCAATGTCACCGCCTACTACCGCACCACCGATGGCACCGCCACCGCCGGGCAGGACTACACCGCCACCACCAACGCGGTGAATTGGGGCAGCTTCGACACCGCGCCCAAGAACATCGTAATCCCGATCCTCAATGACTCGGCGGTCGAACCGGATGAGACCTTCACCGTTACCTTCTTCACCACGACCGGCGGGGCTACCCTCGGGGTGCCGGCCACCGTTACGGTGACCATCACCGATGACGACACGGCGGTGCCCAGCCCCGGCGTGATTCAGCTTGCTCAATCCATTTACAGTGCCGGGGAGTCCGCGGGGACCGTAACCTTGGTCGCCACGCGCACGGATGGCGCGAACGGCACCGTCAGTGCTTACTACCGCACCGCCGACGGCACCGCCACCGCCGGCCAGGACTACATCGCCGCCACGAACTCGCTGACGTGGGCCGATGGCGACACCGCCCCGAAAGACATCGTCATCACCATCCTCAACGACTCGGTGCCGGAAACCAACGAGAGCTTCTACGTCTCGCTCTTCGCGCCGGCTGGCGGGGCCACGCTTGGCCGGGCGAGCGCCGTCGTCAACATCCTCGACGACGACATCCCCCCCACGACGGAGAACCATCCTCCCGTCCTGCCCGGCGCTTCCGTCATCACCATCCAGAAGCTCACCGAGCTGGTCTACACCAACACCGCCATCGACATTGATGTGCCCGCACAGGCACTCACCTACCAGCTGCTCGTGGGTCCCAGTGGGGCGACCATTGATGCCAATGGCATCGTCCGCTGGACTCCGCCGACGGCGGGCACGAATTACTTCCAGATGAAGGTCACGGATAACGGCTCCCCGGCCAGGAGCGCCACGAACAGCTTCTATGTCATCGTGAATGAGCCGGTGGCTGGCCCAGAAAACCATGCGCCAGTCCTGCCCGCCAACACCGTCGTGACCCTGGTGCGGCCCGCCACACTGGTCCTGGCTAACACCGCCACGGACATCGATGTGCCGGCGCAAACGCTCACCTACCAACTGCTCGCCAGCCCCGGCGGCGCGACCATTGACGCCAACGGCATCGTCCGATGGACGCCGACAGCCGCGAGCACGAACTTCTTCCAAGCGAAAGTCACCGACAGCGGCACGCCCGCCCGGAGTGCGACAAACAGCTTCTATGTGATCGTGAAAGAACCCGCCGGGCCCGAGAATCATCCGCCGGTCCTGCCGATGCCCACCGTCGTGACGATCCTGCGAACGAACGTCCTGGTTTTCACCAACACCGCCACGGACATTGATGTGCCGGCGCAGACGCTCACCTACCAACTGCTCGCGGGCCCCAGCGGCGCTAGCATTGATGCGAACGGCATTGTGCGCTGGACTCCGTCGAGTGCGGGCCCGAACTTCTTCCAAACCAAAGTCACCGACAACGGCTCGCCCGCCAGGAGCGCCACCAACAGCTTCTATGTCGTCGTGAACGAGCCCGCCGCTCCAGAGAATCATCCGCCCGTCCTGCCGCCGCCCGGAGTCGTGTCGATCCTCAAGCTCGCCCCGCTGGTTTACGTGAACACCGCCACGGATGCCGACCAGCCGCCACAGACGTTGACCTATCAACTGCTCGTGAGTCCCAGCGGTGCGACCATTGACGCCAACGGAATCGTTCGCTGGACGCCAGCCACCGCCGGCACAAACTATTTCCAAGCCAAGGTCACCGACAACGGCTCGCCCGCCAGGAGCGCCACGAACAGCTTCTACGTGATTGTGAACGAACCGGTGAGCTCCGAGAACCACACGCCCGTTCTGCCCCGGCCCACGGTGGTGACCGCGCTGAAATTGACCGAGACGGTCATCACGAACACGGCGACGGACATCGACCTGCCCGCGCAACTGCTCACCTACGAGCTCCTCACCAAGCCCGATGGCGCAACCATCGACAGCGACGGCATCGTGCGCTGGACGCCATCGGCCACCCAAGGTTCCAGCACCAATCGATTCCGCACCAAGGTCACGGACAACGGCACGCCGCCCCGCAGCGCGACAAATGTCTTCTACGTCATCGTCAACGAAGGCAACACCGCGCCGGTGCTCTTCGGCCGCTCGCTGCTGATGCTCACCAATCCGGCGTCGTTGTCAGAAATTTACACGGCGACGGATTCTGACACGCCGGTGAACACGTTGACGTTCAACCTCGTCTCCGGCCCCGCATGGGTGTCGTTCACCCAGATTGGCGAGCACAGCGCAGCGTTGACCGGCACGCCACCGGTCGTCACTGCCGAGACGCCGATGGTCGCCGTCGTGCAAGTCACGGACAACGGCACGCCACCGCTCTCGAACCAGTTGCGCGTGTATCTCCTGCTGCGTCCCGCGCCACCGACGACTTCCACTGAGAGCTTCGTCACGCGCGACCTGCCCTCGGGCTACGTGCCCGGCACGCGGCTCACCGTGACGCTCCAGGCCAGCCCGGCCAGCGGCTCGGCTTACGCAGTCAACGACACGCCGCCCGGGGGCTGGGCGCTCGGTGCCATCAGCCATGGCGGACAACTTGACCCGGCAACCGGGCAAGTGCAGTTCGGGCCCTTTGCCGACGCCGCAGCGCGGACCTTGACCTACGAACTGACTCCGCCGATTTCGGAGACCGGTCCGAAGAACTTCGTCGGCATCGCCAGCAAGGACAACGTCATTTCGGGCATCGGCGGCGAAGGCATTTTGAACCAGGCGCAAGCCCACCCGGCGGACCTCAACGCCGACCTTCAGCTCAACACCCCCGAGCTCGCGGCTTATGCGTCGGCCTGGCAGGATGGCAGCGCGTGGCCGACGGGGCCCAACCCGATTGAAGTTTCCTTTGTCACGCGGGCGGGCTTCCTCGTGCAACGTGGCGGCGCCTACTCGGTCAACGCCAGCGCGAAGCTGCCACTGGCATGGATTCCCGCCGGGCAACCGTCGGCGATGCCGAGAATCACCACTGCCACCGGCTTCGTCCCCACCGGCAAAGGCTGCTGGCGTTTCCTCCCGCCGAAGCTTGCCGTAGGCGCCCCTGCCACCGTCACCGTCATCCTCAACCCCGGCACCAGTGATGCCTGCCACGCCGTTGAAGAAATCCCGCCCGCCGGCTGGACCGTGACGAACATCAGCCATGCCGGCGTGTATGACGCGGCCAGCGGACGCGTCCGCTGGGGGCTGTTCACGGACCAGACATCGCGCACGCTCAGCTACGACGTGACACCGACGGGTGCCCTGGCACCGTTCGCAGGCGTCGCCTCCTTCGATGGCACGAACGCTCCGATCGCCGGCGCCTTCGAACCGATGATTGTCCCCGCCATCGCCGAACCCGAGTTCGCGCCAGTCACCCGGCTGCCATCCGGTGAGATGGTGCTGCCACTCTCCACGCGGTTCGGCAGCATCACGGTGATCGAAATCTCGGACGATCTGCGGCTATGGACGCCCGTCTGGACCAACAGCCCCGGCAGCCAGCTCTTCCGTGACCTGCCGCTCAACCTGCCGCCTGGCCGATACTATCGCTCGGTCGAGCAATAACGCGGTCCGATCAACCTCCCCATGAAGACTGAACCGGATAGACAAACCGGGCTGTCCCGGTGCGCCCTGATCGCGCTGCTGGCGTTGCAGTTCCTGCTGACAGAACGAGCGCGGGGCGCCGGCACGACCTACGAAGTCGGCCCTGGCCAGCCGCGCACGCTGCTGCGCGAAGTCCCGTGGGCCACGCTCCAGCCCGGCGACATCGTGAACATCCATGCCAAGCCCGGGGGCTATAAGGAGAAGATTCAAATCTCCGCCAGCGGCACCGCCAATGCGCACATTGTCATTCGCGGCATCCCGGACCCGGTGACCGGCGCGCTCCCCATCCTGGACGGCAAGGACGCGGTGGAAGACCCGTCGATTGACTGGCGCAGTCCGGTCTTCTCCGACCTTGGCATCATCGTCGTAAGCCCGCGCAAGACTGGCTACGTCTACGGCGTGGATCATGTGAGCTTCGTGGACCTGGAAACGCTCGACATCCGCAACGCGCTCTACACGGCGGACAACAGCATTACCTACACGGACCAGAGCGGGGCGGTGCGTGGCTATGATACGTTCGGCTGCGGCATCTACATCGAGTGGGCGCACGACTTCACTATTCGCGGCTGCGAAATCAGCAACTGCGGCAACGGGCTGTTCGCCAATTCCAAGAACCTCGCGGCGCAGAGTTCGGCCCGCCTGCTGATAGAGCGGAACTATTTCCACGATAATTCCCACCCTTACATCGCCGACCCGAACAATCCGGGTTCGCCCCTCGACGGGAGCAATGGCTACCACCATCACCACTGCTACACCGAATCCGCCGGCGTGATTTACCAATACAACCGCTTCGGCCGCCTGCGCCCCGGCGCGCATGGTGTCGCCATCAAGGACCGCTCCTCGGGCCAGATCATCCGTTACAACGAGTTCGACATGACCGAGCAGTCCAATGTCCTGAACCTCGCCGATGCACAAGGCGGCAGCGGGCACATTGACGTGCAGCCGGACTACCGTGATTCCTATGTTTATGGCAACCTCATCACCATCCAGCCCTACGCCAGCAGCATGAGCATGGTCTTCTGGGGTGCCTTCAACGGGCCTAACTTCTATGCCGCGCAGCATCGCGGCACGCTGCACTTTTACCACAACACCATCGTCAACCATCATGAAGCTGTGGCGCTGTTCCTCATGCCCGACCAAACCTACGCCGGAACCAATCGCACTTACGAAACCGTGGATTGCCGGAACAACATCTTCTTCACCGACACCGCGCTGCAGAACAACATCTACGACGCGATGCACTTCACCACCGGCGGCAGCAACAGCCTCGGTGGCGGCGACGTGGTGCTGGGCAAGAACTGGATTAGCCCTAACTGGCGCAAGGAAAGCCCGAACCACGCATGGACCGGCCAGCTCATCGGCACCGCGAATCTCATCGTCGGCGACGTGAACGGCGCGAACAACCCCGGCTTCGCGGAAATGGCCAGCAAGGATTACCGCCTCCTCACTGGCGCGAACGCGCTGGATGCCGCCGGCCCGCTCGCTCCGGCGGTGTTGCCCGCAAACGACGTGACGCAGCAATACCTCGCACCGCAGAACTTCTCGGTGCGCGCCACGCTGGGCGCTGCCCCGGACCTCGGCGCGTTGGAAAGCTCCGGGGCCGCGCCGCCGCCCGGCCCGGGCCAGTTGCAGTTCGCCAGTGCGAACTACTCCGTCGGCGAATCCGCCGGAACCGTCACGCTTACCGTGTTGCGCGTGAATGGGACCAACGGCGCAGTCAGCGCCAGCATCGCCACGGCGAACGGCTCTGCCCTGGCACCCGCCTACTTCACGGCCACCAATGGCACCGTAGCCTGGGCCGCCGGCGACGCGACGCCCCAAGCCTTCTCCGTGACCCTCATCGACAACGCGCTCGCCGAGCCAGACAAGACCTTCACTCTCACCCTGTCGAATCCCACGGGCACGGCAACGATCGGCTCGCCGGGCACCGCGAGCGTCACCATCGTCGACGATGAGTCACCCGTGCCGCCGCCGAACCGCCGGCCACTGGCCTTCGCGCAGAGCCTCGCGGTGACGATGAATGCCACCCAGAGCGTCACCCTCGCCGGCTTAGATGCGGACGCCGATGCGCTCACCTACCTCGTGACGGTGCCACCAACCAAGGGCACCTTGAGTGGCACGCCGCCCAACCTGACTTATACGCCCTCGAACAACGTGACCGGAACGGACTTGTTCTGCTTCGTGGTGAACGACGGCAAAACCAACTCGGCCACCGCCGTGGTCAACCTCTGGATCAACGCCTCCGCTGCCTCGCTCCCCGTCGTGAGTCTCGTCACGCCCCCCAGCAACTCCTGGATTGTCAGCCCGACCAATCTGGTGCTCACCGCAAGCGCCACCGATGCCGACACGATCTACGCAGTTGAATTCTACGAAGGCACGAACAAGCTCGCCACCCTGTTCGCCCCGCCCTACGCCTGCACGTGGACGAATGCCCAGCCGGGACTCTACCATCTGTTCGCGCGGGCCATAGACCCGTTGAACAACCGGCGGTTCTCCGCGCCGGCCACCGTGCGCATTCTCGGTGCGGCTCCGACGCTGAACGTGCGGTCCACCAACGGCTCGCTCCGCGTCACCTGGCCGCTGGCCGTGGGTGGGGCCGTGCTGGAGGAATCCACAAACCTGTTTAACTGGAACGTCGTGACCAATGCCCCGGTGGACACGGCCACCGAGCGCTCCCACACGTTTGGTCCCGGAGGGGGCCGCTATTTCCGGTATTCGGTCTGGTGAGGGACGCACGAGGAGGACCGCGTGGCGTTCGGGACGACGAACAGCAGTGCAGTGCGTTCCCCTGCCCTGCGGCGTGTGCAACGCACCGGCTTCGGTGAACGGGCTCAATTCAAATCCCGGGTCACGACCACACCAGGATCAACTTCCTTGAGGGCAAACAGGGCGGCGTTGCGGATCTCCGCGGTGCTGCCATGCAGCGCCTTCCGGCGCAGGGCCGGGATCGCCGCCCGGGCGTGTTCATGAAACTTGCCTAGGGAGATGATCGCCATCTTGCGGACCTCGATGCTCTGGTCATCCAGGCGGGTGAGGAGGGCTGGGACAGCTTGCGCCGGTTCCGCAGCAATGTGCCCCAACGCCCGGGAAGCAGCCCAGCGGAGCGCTTCATCCCCGTCGTCCAGCACGTTGACCAGCATGGGAACCGCCGGACGCGCCTCTGTGCGAAGGAGGCCAATGCCACGGGCGGCGTTGCTCCGGACATAACGGACGGGCGCATGCAGCGCATTGGTGAGGACCGGGAACGAAGCCCGGCCGATGCCGGCCAGGGAACGCGCCGCCGCCAGCGAACTGGTCTCGTTCCACAACAATTGCCCCAGTCGCGGAATCGCGGGCCGGGCGTGTCCGTCCAGCGCGACGAAGCCCAGCACCGCCTGGGCCTGCAAGTTGGTGTCGCCAGACGCGACCATGCGCAGGAGCTGGGGCACCGCCGTCTCACTCATCTCCCGAAGCGCAGCGGTGGCCAGCTCCTTCCGCTCCGGCCGGTCCGAGGCCAGGTAGCCGAGCCAGAAACGGAGTTCATAATCGCCCCCGACCGGCCGCCGGTTGATGCCAATGAGGAGCAGCGTGCAGACGGCGAAAATCCCCATGGCCATCCAGTAATTGCGGTCGGTCCGCTCGACGGAGGATTTCATAAGAATGCGACGCCGGCCGATGAATCGTGATTCAGGCGCGCATGGCTGACTCTGCTTGAAAGCCTGACCGGCGGCGCGCGTCAGATGCTGCGAACATGAACCTCCCGCTGTTTTCGCCCGCGATGAGCCGGCGCTCGTTCATCACGGCCTCCACCACGGGGCTGGCGGGGTTGAGTTTTGGTTCGGCGGCGTTCGGCTCCTCCATCGCCACGCCGCGCAAGCATCCGGCTAAATCCACGATCCTGTTCTTCCTGTGCGGCGGGTCCTCCCACATCGACATGTGGGACATGAAGCCCGAGGCCCCGACCGAGTATCGCGGCGAGTTCAAGCCCATCCGCACCTCCGCGCCCGAGGTTCAGATTTGCGAACATCTGCCGATGACGGCGAAGCAGGGGCATCACCTCGCCATCGTCAACGGCCTCACGGACTACGGTCGCGCCACCGGCGACCACCATGCGGGCTACTACTACAACCTCACCGGGCATGCACCGGACGAAACGTTCAAGCGCGAGGGCAATGACCGCCGCCCCTACCCGACCGACTGGCCGCACATGGGCTGCGTGATTGGCTCGCGCCTGCCACAGCACCCGAAGCTCCCGCAGGTCATCACCCTGCCCTTCAAGCCGAGTCGTGCGCCCTACACGCGGCCCGGGCAGTTCGCCGGCCGGCTGGGCATGGAGTTCGATCCGTTCTTCGTCGCTGGCAGCCGTGAGCAGCCGCTACGCTTCACCGCGCCCACGCTCACCATGGACGCCAGCATCACCGCCGATCGCATGGGCAACCGGCGCGCGCTGCTCGACGCCATCAACGCGGCTCGTCGCGAGCTGGACCACGAGGCCATCGTGAACAATTACGTCCGCCAGCAGGAGAAGGCCTTCTCACTGCTCGCCTCCAGCGCGGCGGCGGGGGCGTTTGACATCGCAACGGAAAAGCCCGCGACCTTGGAGCGCTACGGCCAGACCATCAACGGCACGAGCCTGGTCATGGCCCGACGACTGGTGGAGGCAGGCGTGCCCTTCGTAACGGTGTTCTGGGCGGAGGATGACGAAGCCGTAGCCAAGAAGTGCCTGAGCGGCGGCGGCTGGGACACGCACGGGAACAACTTCGCCTGCCTCAAGGAGGACCTGCTGCCGTCATTCGACCGCGGCTTCTCGGCGCTGGTCGAAGACCTGCACCAGCGCGGCCTGCTCGATTCGACGCTGCTCCTCGTGACCAGTGAGATGGGCCGCAAGCCCAAGATCGGCGACCCGCGCACGCGTGGAAAAGTCGCGGCCGGACGCGATCACTGGACCGCCTGCATGAGCGTGGTGATGGCCGGCGGCGGCATCCGTGGTGGGCAGGTCTATGGCAAGACCGACGCGCGCGGGGAGTATCCCGCCGGGATGCCCATCGGCCCCGAGGACATCGCGAAGACGGTCTATCACGCGATGGGCATTGAGAATCTCGAAGCCATGGACGCCCAAGGCCGCCCCTACAACCTGCTCGAAGAAGGCCGCCCCCTCACGGCGCTGTTCAGTTGAAGCAAAGCTCTCAGTCAAGAGACAGGCAGAAGAAGTTGACGCGAATTGCGCGAATTCACGCGAATTATTTTCCTCTCAATTCGTGATAATTCGCGCAATTCGCGTCACTCGGCTCCCCTCTGTGTCCATCCGTGGGTTCTAGATTCCCTGCTTTGGGTTGAGGTTGAACCGCCCCTCAGAATCGCCACACTCGCGGCGATGCAACTCAACCTCACGGACCACGTCGCTGTCGTCACCGGCGGAGCCAGCGGCATCGGTCGCGCCATCGCGGAACTCTTTGCCAGCGAAGGCTGCAAGGTCGCGCTGTGGGATGTGTCGCCCAAGGTCGGTGACGTCGCGCGCGAACTCTCCGCCGCGCACCAGGTCCCCGCACTCGGCTGCGTCGTGGACGTGACGCGGCGCGAGACCATCGAGGCCGCGCTCCACGCGACCGAGACGCAGCTTGGCCCTATCGAGCACATCGTGCACGCCGCCGCCATCGGTTCCGGCAAGTTCGGCTTCCCCTTCACCAACCTCACGCCCGCCGACTGGCCGCGCGTCTTCGAGGTGAACATGATGGGCATGGTGAATCTCGCGCACGTCGTCGCCCCGCGCCTCATCGAGCGCAAGCGCGGCACGCTCGTCTTCCTCGCGTCCGTGGCCGGGCAGACCGGCTCGCAGACCGACCCGCCCTACAGCGCGTCGAAGGCGGCGAACATCAACTTCGCCCAATGCCTGGCCAAGGACCTCGCGCCGCATGGCATCCGCGTGAACACCGTCTGCCCCGGCATGGTGAAAACCCCGCTGAACGAATCCGTCTGGCGCGCCTGGCACGACCAGCAGCCGCACGACAAACGCCGCACCTACGAAGAATGGGCCGGCGACAAAGTCCGCGCCCTCGTCCCGCTGAGCCGCTGGCAGACGCCGGAGGACATTGCAAACATGGTCATCTTCCTCTCCTCCGACCGCACCGCCCAAGTCACTGGCCAGACCCTCAACGTGGACGGCGGGTTTGTGATGCACTGGTAGCGCGAACGGCTACTCCTCCCAAGGATTAAACAAACTCACTCCCGTCCGCGCCATGTCCTGTGTGTTGCGCGTGGCGAGCGTGAGTCCATGGGCCAATGCAGTCGCGGCAATCAGGCTGTCAACCGTCGGCAAGGGTTGCTGCCAGTTGGCCGCCTGCAAGTTGCCCCAGGCGATGATGACGCGCTCGTCCACCGGCAAGATGCGCCCGGCAAACCGCTGCCGCAGGTCATTGTTGAGCCAGTTGAGCAGACGACGGCGCTTGGGGCCTTCCGGCAGCCGCGCGGCTCCGCTTTGCAGTTCGCCAAGCGTGATGGCGCACACGAACATTTCTGCCTCTGGCTGCGCGTCGAGCCATTCCATCACCTTGCGACTCGGCGTCTTCTGATGGGGTTCGGAAATGACGTTGGTGTCCAGCAACCAGCTCACAGCTTCACCTCGCGAGGAAAATCACGGACACGTTCAAGGTTGATGCCTGAGCCTTTCAACGGCGAGTCCGCGAGAAACTCAGACAGCTTCTTTCGCGGCTTGCGGGTCTGCTTGAAATCCTTCACCGCCATCACGACCACCACCGGCTCGCCGTGGCGAGTGATGGTCTGAGGGCCTTTGGTCAGCGCGTCTTCGACCACGAGGCTCAACTGGTTCTTGGCCTCCTGCAATTGCCAGGTGCTCTTCATGCGGACACGATTGTCCGCAAATTCTAGCCTGTCTAGCCAGAATTCAAAGGCACTGGAGTTTCACCGCAGAGGCGGGACCGACACAGAGAATAGCCCGGAACAGCTTCCTGCCTCTGCGGTGCCCATTCCTCGCGGCTGTCGGATCACGCGAAAATCCCCTTCACCACATCCCCATGCACATCCGTCAGCCGGAAGTCCCGGCCGGCGTGGCGGAAGGTGAGGCGTTCGTGGTCGAGGCCGAGGCAGTGGAGGAGCGTGGCGTGGAGGTCGTGCAGGTGGACCTTGTTTTCCACCGCCTCGTAGCCGTGCTCATCGGTCTTCCCGTAGGCCAGGCCGCCCCGGGTGCCCGCGCCGGCCATCCAAAGCGTGAAGCCCTTGTTGTTGTGGCCCCGGCCATCCTGCGTGGGATCGTCAGGCGTGCGGCCGAACTCGCCGGTCCAGACCACGAGCGTATCTTCCAGCAGGCCGCGACGGTCGAGGTCCGTGAGCAGGCCCGTCATGGGCTTGTCAATCTGCGTGCAAGCCTTGGGCATGAGCGTGGAGACGAACCCGTGATGATCCCAGTCTTCATGAGTCAGCTCGATGAACCGCACGCCGGCCTCGGCCATGCGGCGTGCCAGCAGGCATTGCCGTCCGAAGTCGTCCGTCGGCAGGCCGTCGCCGATGCCGTATAGCTCCCGGGTCGCCTTGCTCTCGCCGGACAAGTCCAGGACCTGAGGCAGCTCGCTCTGCATGCGGAACGCGAGTTCAAAGGATTCGATGACGCCCTCCAGCCGGCCGTCGTGCGCCTGCTGCCGGGCGGTTTCCTGGTTCATCGTCTGCAGGAGGTCCAATTGCCGCCGCTGGCCTTCCGGGGCCAGGCGGGGGCTGGCGAGATTGCCCACCGTGGCCCGGGCGATGGGCTTGCCCGAATCGCCAATGCGCGTCGCGGCGAACGAGGCCGGCAAGAACGCGCTGCTGTAATAGCGGCTGCCGCCCAGCGCGGAGAGCGGATTCAGCGCGACGAAGCCCGGCAGGTTGCGGTTCTCCGTGCCGAGGCCGTAGGCGACCCACGAACCGAGGGAGGGGCGGATGAACTGGAAGCTCCCGGTGTGCAACTGCTCCAGCGCCTGCGGGTGATTCTCGTTGTCCGTGTGCATCGAATGAACCATGCACAACCGGTCGGCCTGCGTGGCAAGGTGCGGAAAGAGCGACGACATCCATAGCCCGCTGCGGCCGTGCTGCGTGAACTTCCACTGGCTGCCAAAGAGCTTGCCCTTGGGGTTCCGGCCCGGTTTGAGGTTGTCCGCGTTGAGCTGCGGCTTGTAATCGAAGGTCTCGAGGTGGGACGGTCCGCCCCGCATGCACATGAAGATGATGCGCTTGGCCCGCGCGGCGAAGTGCGACGCGCGCGGGGCGAGCGGGCTCTGGTAGGCCGCTTCCTCGGCACACAGTCCAGCCAGCGCGACGCTGCCGAAGCCGCCGCCCAGCGTCTGGAGCCATTGGCGGCGGGAAGTGCGGATGGGGGGAACGACGGGATTCATCAGCTCAAAAGGAGAAGCGGAATTCAGTGCTGGCCAGCACCACCTGGGCGAGCGAGGTCCATTTTTCCAGGCGCATGGCCTCGTCCGTGACCGGGGTCGGTGTCTTCGTCAATCGGATTTCGGGCCGGTTGAGATACTCAAGAAAGCGCTCGCGCTCGGCGGGCGTCGGCGGACGGGAGAGGGCGCGGCGAAAGAGCCGGTCCAGCGGCTCCGCCTCGTCCGCCGAGGTTCCGGCCAGCACCGTCACCGCAAGCTGGCGCGCATGGGCCAGCACCCACGGACTGTTCAAGAGGAAGGAAGCCTGCGCGGGCACCACCGTCTCATCGCGTGCGCCCAGAGTGCTGCTGGGCTCGGCGAAATCAAACAGCTTCAACACCTCCGGCAGCACGCCGCGCACGACCGGCAGGTAAACGGCGCGGTGACGATGCACCATCTGCGTCTCGACCAGCGCCGGCTTGAAGGAGAACAACTCGTGCGCCTTGAAGAGCGGAAGTTCCGCGACCATCGAGCCAGCGCGCGGCTGCGGATCGAGCTGGCCGCTGACCGCGAGCACCGCGTCGTGCAAAACCTCGGCCTCCAGTGCGCGCGGACGCCGGCGCCAGAGGAAGACGTTCTCGGGATCACGCTCCTGATATGCAGCGTCCACCGTGCTCCCAAGCTGATAAACCCGGCTCAAGACCAGCGAGCGGATCAACTTCTTGGTGGACCATCCGTCCGCCACGAATTGTGCGGCGAGATGGTCGAGCAACTCAGGATGCGAGGGCCGCGTCCCGTTGAGTCCGAAGTCATCCGGCGTCGTCACCAGACCTCGCCCGAAGAGATGCAGCCAGACGCGGTTCACCGCCACGCGCGCCGTGAGCGGGTTGGCCGGATGCACCAGCCAGTCCGCCAACTGCCGCCGGCCGCTCTCGCCGGGAGTGATGGCGGGAAGGCCCGGCACTCGAATCGCCTGCGGCAGGCCGCGCGGCACCACGTCGCCCAGATTCTCAATGGTGCCCCGGATGTGAATCCGCACGTCCTCCGCCTTCGTCGCCTCACGCGCCGCCATGGCCAGCGCTGGCTGGGGCGGATAGTTCGTCTCCAGATTGAGGACGGTGGCTTCGAGCACCGTGATCTTGGCCTCCCAGTCCTTGATGACCTCCTCCATCTTCGCGATCTCGCCCTCGAGCTTGGTGGTGTCGGCCCCGGGCTTCTTGAGCTGCGCCTTGGCGTCAGCCACGTTGCGCACCACGCGGTAGCGGCCGGAGCGCGCGTCGTTGCGCTGCTGGACGTTTGTGGCGAGTTCCTGCTCATGCGCGGCGGCCTTGGGGCCCAGCGCGGCGGCCTCAGGGCCGACGGGTTGCAGCTCGGAATCGTGCAGGCACTTGATCCCCATTGGGCCTCGGCCGTAAAGCGGCTCGGTGCTGCGGAAGATGCCGGCCAACGCATAGTAATCGCGCGTCGGCACCGGGTCGAACTTGTGGTCATGACAACGCGCGCAGGCGACTGACAGACCCAGAATCGCCCGCCCGATCACCTCGATCTGCTCATCAATCACGTCCATGCGGAACAGCTCGCGCTTCCGCTCCTCAAACGCCTTGGCCCCGAGCGCGAGGAAACCCGTGGCGACCAAACGCGCATCGCGCTCGGCCCCGCTTGCCGGGATCAGATCGCCCGCGATCTGGTCACGGATGAACTGGTCGAAGGGCAGATCACGGTTGAAAGCGCCAATGACCCAGTCCCGGTAGCGCCACGCATGGTGCCAGGTCATGTTGCGGTCCTTGCCGTTGGATTCGGCATAGCGCGCCAGGTCCAGCCAGTGCCGGCCCCAGCGTTCGCCGAAGTGCGGCGAAGCGAGCAGACGGTCGGTGAGACTGGCGATGGCGGCTGGCCGGTTGGCGGACGAAGCGCAGGCCTGGACAAACGCCTCGACCTCCGCCGCTGTCGGTGGCAGGCCGGTGAGATCCAGGTGCAGGCGGCGGATGAGCACACGCGGGTCCGCATCCGCCACGGGCTTGAGCTGCTGCTCCTCCAGCTTGGCGAGGACGAAGCGGTCCACGGAGGCGATCGGCCACGCGGAATGCTTCACCGTCGGCACCGGCGGGGACTGCACCGCTTTGAACGACCAGAAGGAGGAAGCGTTTTCGAGCGTGAGCTTGCGCGGCTCCTCGGCGGCCAACCACGGCGCGGCAAGCAGCAGCAGCGCCCAAGTGACGGCAGCTCGGCAGGCCCGGCTCACGCGAAGATGTCCCTCACCACATGCCCTTCGACGTCCGTCAGCCGGAAGTCGCGGCCCGCATGACGGTAGGTGAGGTGCTCGTGGTCCATGCCCAGCAGCGCGAGGAGCGTGGCGTGCAGGTCGTGGATGTGAATCTTGTTCTCGGCGGCAAACCAGCCGTAGTCATCGGTTGCGCCGTAGGCGATGCCGGGCTTCACGCCGCCACCAGCCATCCACATGGTGAAGCCCTCGGGGTTGTGGTCGCGACCGTCGCGTCCGCCTTGCGCGGCGGGGGTGCGGCCAAACTCGCCACCCCAGAGGACGAGCGTGTCACGGAGCAGGCCGCGGGCTTTCAAGTCTTTCAACAGGCCGGCGATGGGGCGGTCCACTTCGGCGGCATTCTTCGTGTGCCCTTTGCGGAGGCTGCCGTGCTGGTCCCATTGCACGTCACCGTCGCTGTGCGTGACCTGGATGAAGCGCACGCCGCGCTCGGCAAAGCGCCG
>CAZOCL010000051.1:0-25136 GCA_964578245.1 uncultured Klebsiella sp.
GGCAGTTGCCGGACCAGAGGAAGAGCTTGACCGGCTTGCCCGGCGGGCACAGCTCACGCTCGATGTAGCGCACGGAACCTTCGATCTCCCGCCGCAGATCAACGCCGGTCTGGTTGAGCGGCTCCGCCAGCAGGAGGTTCATGCGGGCGTATTCCTTCACCGTGCGGTCCCGGGCGTCCCAGAAGAAGGGATGCGTGTAGGCGTGCGAGGCGGCCTCGACCTTCGGCAAGGCGAGCGCCGCCCGTGCCTGTCGCGTGAGCAGCTCGGCGTCGCCTGGCTGCTGGTCCACCACCAGCCCGCGAATCTCCGCCTCGATGAAGGAGATCGTGAACGGGAAGGGATACGGCTTCACGATGCGGTCCATGACGATTTCGCCCGAACGCCGCCCCGGCTCCACGCTGGACCGGTGGCGGAAACCATCGCCGTCAATGTGCGAGTAGAAGATCCGCACGCCGTCACGCGTCGTGGTGTCGGGCACCGGCAGGATCGCCTGGCCCAGCGCGGCTTGGAAAAAGTAAAACGGATCCACCATCCACAACTGCTCCTCCGAGGGGCGGCGGAACAGGGTGTAGGAATCCAGCAAGAAACCGCCCCACGGGGCGATGAACACCGGGTCGAACTGCACCTGGATCCCGTCAGGACCCTTGCCCGTGGCGGAGAACAGCACCTCGGCGTCCACCGGTGCCCGCACATCGGTGAAGCCCCGCGGAGTGAGCGGCACCGGGGCTTCGTAGTTCATGCGTGGCGAGAGCACCCGGGTCTGCAGTTCCGTGATGCCCCGCACCGCCTGGCCCGTGCCGCTGATTTGAAACGCGGCAAGCAAACGGGATTGCGCCGCCTCGTCAGTGAAGGGCAGTGCCCCGAAGAAGATGATCTTCCGCCCCCGGTTCTTCTGGGTGATGAGCCAGTCCACCAGCACGCCCTCCCGCGCGCGCGCCAGCTCGACGAAACGGTCCAGCATGATGGCCGCATACTTGGGGTCCAGATTCTCGGGCAACGGCTGCGTGTTGAGGTTTAGGTAATCCATCTCATAGCCCAGCCATTCCAGCGGCATCTGGCCGACCTGGGCGACGCTGGTGTCGATCGGCCAGCGCACCAGTTCCTCGACGTCCCGCGCCTGATTGCCGAAGAGCGTGAGGATGTAGCGGGGCACTTCACCCGGGAGCATCGGCGTCGCGGGCACCGTGACGGGTGGCGTTTGCGCAACGGTTTGCGGCATCAAGCCAACGGATGGCAGTGCGGGTGGCAAGGAGGGCACCGTCCGGGGCGGCTGGATTTCAAAGCTGGTGACGCCCCCGGATTTCACCGCCGGGGCAGTCAGTTCCGACTTGGAGGCGGATGGTGCGGCACGTCTGGCCGGGACCGGCGCAAGGAACTTGCCGTCCAGCTCCACCGTGCTGATGAACGGCACAAACCCCTCCGCCGCGATGCGCCACGCCGTGGCCTCCGCCAGCTTCTGGTCCGCCGGGTCCACGTAATCCACCACATACACCGGCAGGCCCGCCTTGTGGATCGTCCGGAGAATGTTCAGCAGCCACTCCGTGCCTTCCTTCGCTTCGGGGACATATCGCTTGGCGGCGAAGTCGTATTTCTGGAAGACCGATTCCACCAGCACGCCATCCACGCTGCCCGTGAGCCGGGCGAGCATCGGGAAGCCGCGATTCAGGATGATCTTGTGCTGCGGAAACTTCGCCTTGAGCTGTTTGATCAGCAGCAGCAAACCGTCCCGGAACGCCGTGCCCCGCTGGGGATATTTCTTCTCCAGCAGTTCCACGCTGTCCGCCGTGTCGAGGAAGAAGCCGCCGAAGCCCTGCTGAGCCGCACGGGCCGCGAGCGTGTTCACCACGAAGTCCACCCATGCCGGCTGCGAGACATCCGCAAGGTCGCCCTGCCAGATGTCATTCTTGCCCAGCAACGGGATCTTTCGCGCGGCGACCTCATTACGGTAGGCCGCGTCCTTGGCCACTTCCACCACGCTCAGATACGCATAGGGGGTGTGACCGGCCCGTTTCAGTTCCGCCACGTCCACCCGGGCGGCAGGACTGAGGATGGAGAAGTCAAAGTCCCGTAACGCGGCCACGTCCGGGGTTGCGGAGTAATTGATGCAGAAGGTCGCGGCCCGGATGGACAGGGCCGAAAGGAGGAGGCAGAGGGCCATAAAACCCCCGGCAGACCAGTGCGACCGCTGACGGGGACGAATCATCGTGTGTGCAAGCCCTGCCAGCATAGAAACGGCGGCAATCGAAGTAAAGCCGTGAGCCAGTCATCCAGGCGCAGCTCGACACTACCCCCGAAGCCGAGCCGGCGCGAACGCTGGCGACACGGCTGCCGGGTGCGCTCGCTATGTAGCGCCGGCCTCCGGCCGGCCGTGTCGCAAGCGTCCTCGCTTGCCCGTCGGGGCGAGGTCGAGACAGTGTCAAGATCCGTCCGGAGGGCGATGCAGACCGCAGCACCATGCGGCCCCTCGCAAGGCCATCAAGCCATCAAGCTCGTTGAATCGGAACTTGGAGCTTGGAACTTGAACCCGCTATTTCTTCTTCACCCAATACCCGAAGAAATTCGTCGTCAGGTAAGGCTCGATGTCCGTGGTCAGCTCCAGCTCAGGATGCTGGGGCATGTATTTCTGGATGGAGCGCAACGGCCCGCCGTGCTCACGAAACTTCCGGAAGTTCAGCACGTCCACCAGCGTGTCCTCCATGATCAGCGCCTGGCCGGGGCTTACCATCGGGGCGTAGTGGACCAGTTCCTTGTCCACGAACTCAGCGTGATGGTTCGCATCCACGATGACCGAACAGGTGCGGTTGCCGACCAGTTCCTTGACCTTGGCGATGATCTCCGGTGCTCCGGTATCGCCCGTGAGGTAGGTGGCAATGGGTATCTTGGGCCGCTCCAGCTCGCCAATGTCCACGGACACGATGGCTTCGAGGCCGGCGAGGTGAGCAAATGAGGAGAAGAACAGTGCGCTGCCGCCGTATTGGGTGCCCAGTTCGACGAGCACCTGCGGCCGGCAGCGGCATAGCAGCTTCTGCATCGCGAGGCAGTCGGACGGGAACTTGCGCAGGGAGACGCCGTTCCAGGTCTGGCTGTCATCACGGCGGTCCAGGGCGGCCTTGACCGCGCGTTTGCGCCAGAAACCAACTTTGAAATCGTAGTTCATCAGCGGGGAAACTCTACCACCCGGGGCTCCGGGATGGGAATGATGAACCGCCCGCCACCACGCTGATACTCCGTTTCGCGCGCAATGATTTCGTCGGCAAAGTTCCACGCCAGCAGCAGCGCGTAGTCGGGCCGGTCCTTGAGCAGCGTCTCCGGCGGACGCACCGGTATCCATGACCCCGGTGCAACCTTCCCCTGCTTGAACGGCGTGTTGTCGATGATGTAGTCCAGGTCCGAGGCATTAAGACCGCAGGTGTTGAGCAGCGTGTTGCCTTTCGCGGAGGCCCCGTAGCCGATCACCCGCTGGCCGCGCGCCCGGATCTGCCGGAGCAGCGTGGGCAACTGGGTCTGGATGTGCTGCACGCGCCGCACAAACGGCTTCCAGGCAGCCGCCTCGTGCAGGTCCAGATGCCGCTCGCGCCCGATGAAGCGCGCCACGCTTTCGTGCACCGGCGCGGGGTCCGCGCGGCTGCGGATTTGCAGCAGCACCGAGCCGCCATGGATCGGGTAATGGTCCACGCGGTGCAGCCGGAACGGCGAGTCCACGAGCAGCGCCTCGACCGACCGCACCGACACGTAGGACAGGTGCTCGTGATACACCGTGTCGAACTCGAACTTCTCGAAGAAGTCCACAAGGTAGGGCACCTCCAGCGCAATCAGCGAACGCTCGTGCGTCACCGCATCCAGGGCCGCGACCATGTCCTGCCAGTCATCAATGTGAGCGAAGACATGCCGTCCGCAGACCAGGTCCGCCGTGCCCCACTCGGCCCGGATCTCGCGGGCGTTGTGCGCGTTGAAGAAGTCCGTCCATGTCGGCACGCCGTCGCGCTCGGCCAGCTCGGCAATGTTCCGTGCCGGCTCCACCCCCAGCACCGTGCAGCCGCGCGCCTGAAACTTCTGGAGATAAGGCCCGGTGTTGCTCGCGATCTCCATCACGCGCGGCGGCGTGGTGAAGCCGCTGGTCTCGACGAGATGTTTGCACTGCGCTTCGAGATGCGCCTGCATCGTCCGCGAGGTGGAAGTGACGTAGGCGTAGCGCGAGTAGAGCACGCCGGGGTCCACCACCTCCGCAAGCTGGACCAGCGAGCAATCCTGACAAAGCCGCAGCCGCAGTGGCAGGAACGTGCCGTAGGCCTTCACCTCGGCCGGTTCGAGGAAGTCATTGGCCAGCGCAGTGCGGCCCAGGTCCACAATGAGCGCGAGGTTCCGCGAGCCGCAGGCCCGGCACGTATGGCGTTCGTGAATCATGCCGGGAGCAAGTAAGCAGGTGTCCGCCGGGCGCACCCGCCCACGGAAACCAAGTGCCAGTCAGTCAACATTGTGGGACGGAGTATGCGGTTCTTCGGGAGGCTCGTGCAACATCTGGCGCACCTGGAAAGGCCACACACATTCAGGCAATGCCAAGCCGCACCCGCGACATTCCCGACGCCGTCTGCCAATTTGCATTGCCCGTCCGCTGACCTGACAATATCTGTTCCGTGCAGCGCCGCCCGCCCATGGCAGGGCGGAGCCGCCGACTGACCCGATTTAGCAGCGCCCACTTAACCGCAATCTCATGAAACTGTTCGCCCCACTCCTTTCCGTTCTTTGCGCCACCGGTGTGTTTGCGGCCGGTCCCGAAACGCCGTCACCCGGCCTGCGCTATTACTACCCCGTCCCGCCGGCCAACCCGCCCCAGGTGATCGAGGCGGACATCTGCGTCTATGGCGGGACGCCCGGCGGCGTCTCCGCGGCGGTGCAATCGGCACGCATGGGGAAGAAGGCCGTGCTCGTCGTGATGCGCCGTCACGTCGGCGGGATGACCTCGGGCGGGCTGACCGCCACGGACATCGGCAAGCGCGGAGCCATCGGCGGCTTCGCCAACGAGGTGTATGCCCGGATCGGCCAGACTTCCGGCTTCAAGCCGTCCAAGGCTGAAGAGGTCTTCGTCGGCTTGCTGAAAGAGGCCGGCGTAACCATCTATTACGAACACCGCTTGAAGGACGTCGTGAAAGAAGGCACGCGCATCCAGTCCATCCGCCTCGAAAACGGCAATACGGTGCGCGCGAAAGTGTTCATTGATGCCACTTACGAGGGCGACCTCATGGCCGCAGCGGGTGTCTCCTTCCACGTCGGCCGCGAAGGCAATGCGACCTATGGCGAGGCGATCAACGGCGTGCAGTTCCGCAAGACCCACAACTTCGCCGTGCCCATTGATCCCTACCGCGAGCCGGGCAATCCCGCCAGCGGCCTGCTCCCGACCATCTCCGCCGAGCCGCCGGGCAAGGCCGGCGAGGGTGACAAGAAAGTGCAGGCCTACAACTTCCGCATGTGGCTGGCGAGCGCGGCCGACCGCACGCCGTTTCCGAAACCCGCCGGCTACGACCGCAATCGCTACGCGCTGCTCGAACGCTATTTGAAGGCCACGCCGTTGCAGCCCGTCCCGCTGCACAACGGCGACTGCAACAACAACGGCGGCTTCTCCACCGACCACATCGGCGCGAACTACGCCTGGCCCGAGGCCGACTACGCCACGCGCGAGAAGATTTTCCAGGACCACGTAAACTACCAGCAGGGCCTCATGTGGTTCTGCCAGCACGATCCTGCGGTGCCTGAAGCCATCCGCACCAAGACGGCGGCCTTCGGCCTGGCAGCGGGCGAGTTCCCCGAGACCGGCGGCTGGCCGCACGAACTCTACGTGCGCGAGGGACGCCGGATGATTTCCGACTACGTGATGACCGAGGCCGAGTGCACCAGCCGCAAGACGGTCGAGGATTCCGTCGGCCTCGCGAGCTACACGATGGATTCGCACAACTGCCAGCGGGTCGTCATTGACGGTGTGGTGCGCAACGAAGGCGACGTGCAGACCGGTGTGCCGCGCCCGTATCCCGTGAGCTACCGCAGCCTCGTGCCGAAGGAGAGCCAGTGCGCGAACCTCTTCGTCACCGTCTGCCTCTCCGCCTCGCACATCGCCTATGGCTCCATCCGCATGGAGCCGGTCTTCATGATTCTTGGCCAGTCCGCCGCGACCGCCGCCGCCATGGCCATTGGTGCGAAGACGTCCGTGCAAAAAGTGGACTACGCCAAGCTGCGCGAACGCCTCCTCGCCGACAAACAAGTCCTTGCCTGGGACGGCCCGCCAGTCCTTGCCGCCGATCCCGGACCGAAAGGCGGCATCCAGGTCGAGCAGACGGCGGCCAAGGCGACCGGCAAATGGATCACTTCCACCGCCGGCAACTATCTCCACGACGGCGACACCGAAAAGGGCACCAAGACCATCACCTACACCCCCGACCTCCCGGCCGACGGCGCCTACGACGTCTATCTCCACTGGACGCAAAACCGGAACCGCGCCACAAACGTGCCGGTGGAAATCATCAGCGCCTCGGGCAAGGAAACCGTCAAGGTCAACCAGCGCGAAAAGGGCGGCTGGGTAAAGATCGCGAGCGGCAAGTTCGCGGCCGGCAAGACCGGCAGCCTCACGATTTCCAACACCGGCACCGACGGCCACGTCATCGCGGATGCCGTGCGGTGGGTGCCGGCGGGGAAGTGAGGGGAAAGCCAAATTGTCTCCTCAGTGCGGAGACAATCTGAGCCCCTCTCTGCATGCCTTTCCTTGAGGATGTCCTGATGTGCGGCGGCCAATGTGCCAGCCAGCAGTGCCAAAAGTTAATCAGTGAGTGGGCCAAATCGCGTCCCTTCTCTCACGAGAACCTCAGTCCTTAATGCCGCTTGGCTTCAACGGCATTTTCCAGGAGGTGGCATATTTTCTGTTGCACCTTGGAGTCGTCAGCATCACGAGCCCAGTCGAGTGCTGTTTGTCCGAACGCATCTTTGACTTTGGGGTCAGCTTTCCGGCGTAGAAGGTATTCCACGGTTGAAATCCTGCCGTGACGGGCAGCGGCCATGAGGGCCGTAATTTTCTCTGCCGACCCATCTCTCGAACCGATTCCAAGCTCAAAATAAAAGTTGGTGCGGGCATCCACCTTGCTGCCTCGGTCCAGCAATGCGCCGATGACGTCATCGAATCCCTCCGTGGCAGCGCTGACCAGAGATTCGGCGCTGATAGCTCCCTTGAGCGCAGGTGCTACTGCCTCCTCAATCAATTGCCGGGCAAGGGCGGGCCTCTTCTTCGAGATGGCACCGGTAATCGTCCGGTCCCTCGCCCAGCGATCCGTGAGCCGCGCGCCGGCACGGATCAGCTTCGAAACGAGACTGGTGTGCCCTTCCTGGGCCGCGATTTCCAGAGCGCAAACATTTATCTCCGGCCAGCGTGCATCCGGGTCCATACCCGCATCGAGCAGACGTTCCACCAGCGCGGCACCCGCTTTTGTCCCCTTCTGCAATATCATGCAGGCAAGGTGACCACATTCCGTCTTCCGTAAGTCGGCTCCCGCTGCCAGCAACATCTCCACAGCCGCAAGGTTTCCTGCTGCAACAGCGCACGACAACGGCGTCTCCGATGTCAGGTCCATGTGGTGGAACCATTTTTTCTTGTCCCGCTTCACGGGCTGTGTGGAGGCATTGGGGTCGGCACCGGCGGCAATCAATGATTTCATCACCCACAGGTGCCCGCCGGCCGACGCCCGGATCAGCGCAGTGGCACCCTTGGCATCGCGAGCCTCCAGTTCGACTCCCTCCAGCATCAACCGGCGCACCGTTTTCAGATCCCCTCGTTCCGCCGCTTCGACGAATTCCAATGCCGGACTGTCCTGCGGGCTGGGCGACTCCTGGAGCAATGCCAGCACGTCCTTGTGGCCGGCCCGGCGTGCGACCTGAAGCGCGGTTTCGTCGTATTCGTTTCGTGCCTTCGGATCCACACCGGCATCCAGCATCGCCTTCACGACGCGGGCTAAGCCGTGCTCTGCAGCTGAGACCAGCAACTTGGCGGCGTGTTTGCCAGATGGCCTTATGCCGGCATTTAAGAGGGCTAGGGCGCAGGCCTCGGACTTCTTCCAGAGTGCTGCTTCGAGCGCCTCCAGTCCGGCCTTTCCCCGGGTGGAAAAGCCAGCGCGCAGGAGTTCGAGAACTACCGCTTCGTGCCCATTTTGAGAAGCCAGTTTTAGCGGATTCTGCCCGAACATCCGGCTCTCGTTCACCTCCACGCCAGCGCCAATCAAGAGGCGGACGATTTCCAGGCCTCCCTGCTCGGCTGCCAGTGACAAGGCATCAGTTTCAAAGCCCAACCCCCAAGCTCTCACCGTCGTCTTGGCACGGACCTTGCCCCCTGATTCGATCAGCAGGCGAACCACTTCGGCATGGCCACCCTTGACGGCGGACATCAAAGCGCTCGCCCCGTTTTGATACACCGCGTTGACATCTACCCCTTCCGCTAGGAACTGACGGACGAGGGCCACGTCCCCCTTATAGGCCGCGCGGATGTTTTCCAGAACCTTGTATCCTGACAGGTCACTCCCTGCATCGATCAGGAGTTTGACGATCGGCTCCTTTACCTGCTCGTTCGCCAGCATCAATGCGGTCTTGCCCTCCTTGTCTTTCGCATTTGGGTCTGCGCGAGCAGCAAGCAACGCCTCCACCACTCTGGTCTGCCCCGTCAAGGCGGCGTTCATGAGCACATTTCTGCCTCCTAATCCAGTGATGGATGCGTCGGCCCCAGCTTGAATCAACTCCAGCGCGCATTCTTCATGCGCATTGTGAATCGTCACCAGCAGCGGCGTGGTGCCGTTGGCCTTCTGGTCGAGTTTCGCCTTGGCACGGATCAATGCACGAACCACGTCCGTCTGGCCCGATTCCGCGGCCTTGTGCAAGACTGGCTGGCCCAGATCATCCCGGGAATTGGGGTCAGCCCCGGCCTCGACGAGCAGCACTGCCATCTCGGGTTTGCCCTCCCACAAACAGGTCACGAGGATGTCCTTGTCCAAAGGCGCACCCGCTTGCAGCAGGGATTTGACCGTTGTCGTTGAGCCATTCCGCACCGCGAGATTCAGCGCCGTCGTGCCGTCTGCCGCTTTTCCCGTGACCGGAGACCCGGCCTGAATGAGCATCTCCACCAGTTCGTGCTTGCCGCTTTGTGCGGCGAAGATGACCGCACTACAGCCATTCCAGATGCTGTCCCGGTCCTTCACCAATACTTTCGCGCCCGCGCCCGCTCCGAGCAGAAGTTTCACGGCTTCGGTCTGACCGTGTTCAGCCGCATGCATTAAGGCGGTTCTGCCGACCGTGTCGCGGGCATCAACCGACTGCTCTGCATCCAACAGCGATCTGAGCTTCTTGAGGTCGCCCTTCGCGGCCGCTTTGATGAAGAACTGCGGCAAGTTTGCTGGACTCTTTTTCATGCGCTCATTTCACCCCACAAACAGCGGCTTCAGATGCCGGTCATAGAGATTCTCCGTCACGTTCTTCGCCACGATGGCTTCGTTGGCCTTGAGGAGGTCGGTGTAGCGGGTGCCCGCTTTCGCCGCGAGCTTGAAGGACACGTGCAGGAGCTGGCGGATGTTGTCGTTGAAGCCGGGGTGGGTGGGGATATGCCGGATGGCGCTGGCGAGCTGCGGGCCAGTCCAGGCGTTCACCGCCTCCGAACCGGGGAGCAGCGCCCGGTTGATGTCAATGACGCTGGCGTAGGGGGCGCAAAGTTCGTCCACGTGCGCGAGGGCGTAGGCGTAGATTTCCTTCGCGAGCGCGAGGCCGTCGCCGCCCGCCTCGGCCAGACCGATGAGTTCCTCCAGCCAGGTGGTGCCCGCGGTCTTGAGGTGGACGCCTGCGCCGGTGCGCTGGAGGGCGCGGCGGATGATCGGGTAGAGGCTGAACTTGTCGCTGCCGCTGTGGACGCTGAGCTTGAGATTCGCGGGCAGGCCGTAGCGGGCGACGGCGTGGGCGATGACGGCGAGGTCGTCGTTGAACTCGCGCTCGAACTGCGCGAGGTCGCCGACGTAGTCCACGCCCTTGTTGAAACGGCCGGTGAACTTCGGCGCGATGGTCTGCGCGCGGACCTTCTCATCCGCCAGCGCGGCCAGGATGATGAGCAGCTCCGGCGGCGTCTGCGGGGCATCGGTTTCGTCCATGGAGACTTCGGCGATGATATTGCCCTCGCCCTTCTGCGCGACGATGTGGCGGTAGATCTTCCCCGCGTCCTGCACGGCGAGCAGATACTTGCCCGCGACGCCCTCGACATCCGCGCGCGTGGTGGTGAAGGGCGCGCCGACGCCCGCGATGGTCACGGTGCCGACGAGTTCAGGATGCCGGTCCACGAAGGCGGCGACATCCGCCGGGGCGGCGGGCTTGCCGATGCTGTCGGCGACATCAATGGTGAAGAAGTCGGAACAGGCGAGGAACTTGTCCACGGTTTCGAGGCGGATGTGGTCGGCGTCCACGTGCCAGCCGCCGGTCCAGTCGAGGGCCTTGACGGCCGCCTGCGCGGCGTCGAAGACGCTCTGCGGGTGCGAGCCGATGAAGGTGTGTTCGCGGTTGGACTTGTTCCAGACGGGCACGACAGCCACGCCCTGTGCGGCGGCAAGCTGGAAGGCGTGGAGCTGGGATTTGGCCTGGTGCGCGAAGCGGTCGCCCACGCCGATGGTATATTTCTCGAGAGTCAGCATGGGAATGAGTGTGCGGCGGCGGCGGCGGGCGATGAAGCTCAAAAAGTGGGCGAAGCTGGGCACGAGCGCATCTTGATACTGCCCCCCGAAGCCGAGCCGGCGAGGACGCCGGCGCTACGTAGCGCCGGCCTCCGGCCGGCCGTGCCGCAAGCGTCCTCGCTTGCCCGGCGGTGCGAGATCGGGGGAGCATCAAGATGCGCCCCGCTCCCCGACCCGTGCCTCGCAGGCCGAAGGGGTTCATCTCTGGCGTTGCGCCTGTCAAGTTGCGCCTGAGTTGCGATAGCCCATTCCTTTCCGCTTGCCGCCGCACTCAAGCGCCGCCAGCCTCCGCCCAAGTCCTCATTATGCCAAACACACGTGCTCGCTCGGCTGGTCAACTGCTCACCCTCGGCCTCCTTGGCCTGCTCACTTTCACCGCTGGTGCGGCGGAAAAGTATTCAGAAAACCCAGGCGCGGAAGGTGATGGGAATTTCACCATCGGCCCGGAATACAAAGTCGATCCCGACCTCACCGACCGGGGCAATCCCAAGGGCAAGTCCTTCTCCTTCTCCATGCCGCTGGCGAACAGCAAGATCTTCCCGGGGACCGACAAGACCCTCGACCCCGTGAAGAAGCCCGTGCGGAAAGATCGCAAGATCACGGTGTATGTGCCGGCGGCTTACAAGGACGGCACCAAGGCGCCGCTGCTCATCATCCATGACGGCCCGGGACCGCTCGGCTCGGTGCGCAACGCGCTGGACAACCTCACCATCTCCAAGGACCCGAAGCGGACCCTCCCGGCCTTCATCGCCATCGCCGTGGAAAACGGCGGCAACGACGGCAAGAAGAGCGAGCGCGGCCTGGAATACGACACCATGTCCGACCGCCTCGCGCGGTTCATCAACGATGAAGTCCTGCCCGAGGTGCTGAAGAACGCGGATATCAAGGCCGCCTACCCGCGCCTGGCCTTCACCGAGAATCCCTGGGGTCGCGGCGTCATCGGGTGCAGTTCCGGCGGCGCGGCAGCTTTGACCATGGCCTGGTTCCGGCCGGATTTGTTCCGGCGCGTCATCGCCTACTCCGGCACCTTCGTGGACCAGCAGGACGACGACGCACCGGAGGAGGCCAATTTCCCGCTCGGTGCCTGGGAATATCACTCCAGCATGAAGCTCATCCAGACCAGCGAGCAGAAGCCCCTGCGCATCTTCACGCATGTGTCCGAGAAGGACATCCGCCCGAACGACGCGGAAGAGACGCACCACAACTGGGTGATGGCCGGCCAGCGCACCGCCGCAGCCCTCAAGGCCAAGGGCTACCATCATCGTTTCGTCTTCAGCCAGGCCACCGGCCACTGCGACGGCAAAGTCTTCCAGCAAACCCTGGCGGACACGCTGGTCTGGCTGTGGCGCGGCTACCATGCGGAGTGAGCCAAGGGGTGTGAAATCGGGTGGAAATGCGGTTTGAGGATCGGACGTTCCCTTCCCCCTCACCCCGTCCCTCTCCCCCGAGGAGAGGGGGCCAGTCAGCCAGTCACGGAGCCATGCAGGCGCGCGGATTCACCGGATGCGGCCATCGTTTCTCCCTCTCCCCAAGGGAGAGGGCCGGGGTGAGGGGAAAGCGCACGGACGAACGCAACGCCCTTTCTCCGGGCCCATACCGAGGATTGGTCTGAGCCGCAACCGCCTCACATCACCTCCGCCAGCTTCACCAGACGGCTTTGCTCCGCACGGGACTTCGCCCCCGCGTGGATCATCGCGGTGACTTCGAGAATCTCCTGGTGCGGCACCGGTTCCCGCCGGGTCTTGACCATCTCCCGGAACGTCGCGGCCATGCGAAACATCTCGTAGTGATGGCCATACCAGAAGTCGCCCTCGATGGCAGGCGAGTATTCGAACTTGCGCTTCGAGAAGTGAACCTCCGTGTGGTTGTAGATGAAGGGCACGTTGGGCCGGCCATACCAGATGTCCGCCGGCATGCGGTCGGCAAAGGTGACCCGCGCATGGCCGGCGTTCCCGCGTGCGTAGAGGCTGACCGCCTCGACGCCCGCGCCCATCAGCGTCATCACCATCCACGCGGGATGCTGGCCATAGACCATCCAACCGTTGTCCGTGTAGCCGCTCTGCAGACTGGCGACCATATACTCGATGGGGCCGAACTCGCCGGAGTCCCGCATGCGCAGCGCCGCCTCCGTGCCCCACTCGTGCCGGAAGAGGCTTGAGGACATGATCGGCGTTTTGCACTGCCGGGCGAACTCCAGAATCTTCCGCGTCCCGGCCGGCGTCTCGCCGATGGGTTTGTCGCAGAAGGTCGGCAGGCCCTTGCGCAGGCCGGGCGCGACCAGATCGAAGTGGTCGTCGCCATAGCCCGACGCATCGCCGAGCCAGATGGCATCCACCTGATCCACCATTTCCGCCACCGACGGCACGACCTGCACGCCGGGAAACGCCTTGGCGAAGTCCGCCGCGTCCTTGGGATTGGCGTCGTAGTAATGCGTGATCTTGGTGTCGGGAAAGGGAAGCTGATCAAAGGTGTAGCGCGGATTGCGGACATACTTGCGGAAAAAATCCGCCGAACCCGGGTCAACGAATTTGCAGAACGCATCCAGATCAATGGTGGGATGGAAGTATTGGGCGAAGTGCCAGGTGTGACCGTTCCGCGCCTGCGGCTTGCCGCGATTGGTGGCCGAGATGACGCCGATGCGCAGCACCTTCCCGCCGCTCTCGGCAGCGGCCACTGAACTGGCGGTCGTCAGTGCGGCTCCGGCCACGGCGGCAGCAGCAGTTTTGAGCATGGCGCGGCGGGGCATGGAGTGTTGCATGGTGGCTGGGATGACGGCGGGGACGGGGACGCTATTCGTGAGGATACCGAACTGGAGGAAGGCAACCCCTGCCCTCTGCCGCTGGAAGAAGTAGCATCTTTGACCGCAACCTGCCCAAGCACTGCCCCCTCTACCAACCGCGGCGGGCTGCGGCGCTCCCTCTCCCGCTGGGAGAGGGCCGGGGTGAGAATTCCCGGAACGAAAGCCTCGTGCTGTGAATCCCTGAACCCCGTGCCGGTGGCTTGCAGCCACCGCGTTGCGGGTGGAGAGCTTGATGCCGGTTCATCCTGCTGCGACCAACGGTCGGCGGCAGCAAGCCGCCGGCACAGGTCCATGGGGAGGGAGAACGGCCTCGAAGTAATCCTCACGTTCGTTTTGCCACCCTGTTGGTATCACTCCCGGGGACTCGACACGCCACTGCTCAGTCCTTTCCCGATCCGTGTCCATCCGTGTTTATCCGTGGTTCAAATTCGGAGTTCGGGTTCAACGCGCAATCATCGCTCCGGATAATTCCTGCTCATCGGACCGAGCGGTGCGGGCATAGCCGGGCGCAACTTGCGGCCACTGCGCGGGAATGCGCTCCAGCAGCCCCGCACCATAAAGCTCGTCCAGTTGCAGGCCGGGACGGTGCACGTAGCCGATGTGGCAGCCGCAGGTGGCGGCGGTGCAGGCACGCGGCTTCAGACACTCGCCGAAGCCGGGGTCGTAGATGTTGCCAATGACCTCGGGCACGAAGTGGCAGCGGCGCGCGTCCCCGTGGCCGTCCACGGTGAAGCTCGTCTCACCGGCGCGGCACGGCTGCCCTGCGCTCGCATACCGGTGCAGGTTCCAGTGGAAATACGGGTCCACGGCGAGCAGCCGGTCAATCTCATGAGGTTGGTAATAGTCCGGCTGGCGCTTGGAGGCATTGACCCACAGATACACTTTGGGCGGCAGGGCACGGCGTAATTCCTCGATGGCATCGAAGTGCTCGCGCAGGCCCACCACGCCGACGCTGTAGCGAATGCCCGCCACATCCAGCTCACGACAGCGTGCGGCGAATCGCGCGAGGGTGGTTTGCGAGGGATGAAAGGTGGCCCACAGGGCGAGGGCGTCCCGATCCGCCGTGGCGAAGTCCTCCAGCGGCGCGCTCAGATTGGTCTGGATCGCGATGCGATAGACGTGGGGCATCCGCGAGAGGGCGGTCATGGCCCGGCGGTAATACGCATGGACGAGCGCCTCGCCCCACGGCGTGATGAGGATGCCGATGCGCTGCGACTGCCCCCGGACCCAGGCCACAAAGCGCTCCAGCTCCCGCTCATCCTGCTGCAGTTCCGCCCGCGTGTTGCTGGTCTTCGCGAACGGGCAGTAGCCGCACTCGTAGTTGCAACTGGAGAGCGATCCACGATAGAGGATGTTCCATGTGCTCATGCCAGTTCGTAGGCGTTCATGCGCTCCGTGACGGCGTCCGAGTAGAGCCAGGGGCCGATCGTGTCCGACCACGCCAGACCCTCCGCGCTCAATTGCAGCCGCCCGTCCCGGTCCGTGGCCAGTCCGAGATCCGCCAGTTCGGACAAGTGCGGCAGATCGTCCGCGAGCCGGCTGCCGAAGCGCGTCTGGTAGGCCGCGTGGGAAACGCCTTCCACGCGCAGGAGCGACTTGATGACGTAGCGCACCTGCTGCTCCGCGAGGTCGAGTTCCACACCGTAATCGGCCTCGGCATAGCGGCTCGTCGCCCGGACGTTGAAGTCCTCGATGATGCGGCGCACGCCGGGCTGGCCGACCGCATACTCGCTGCTGTAGTGCAGCGCACGGGTGTAGGAGCGGGCACCCGGCCCGAGCCCCACCATGCCGTCCTCCTGACAGCAGTAGTCGGTGCTGCGCCGCACGTCTGCGCGCCGGAAGAGGCGCATCGAGAGCTGGCGGTAACCGGCGGCCAGCAGGAAATCGCGGGCCTGACGATACAGGTCGCGCCGATGCTCGCCCGGGCGCTTGCCGCTGCGGTCCAGCGAGGTCAGGCGACCGACGTAGAGCGGGTAGAGATAGAGTTCCTCCGGCTGCCATTCGAGCGCACGGTCCAGGCTGCTCTGCCAGCGTTGGGCGGGCTGGCCGTCGTTGCCGTAGATGAGGTCGAGGTTGAACACGGGGAAACCCGCCGCCTTGATCTGCTGGCACGCCCGCTCCAGTTCACCGGCGGGTTGCGGGCGCTTGAGGGAAATCAAATCTTCGGCCACGAAGCTCTGCACGCCCAGGCTGATGCGGTCCACGCCCAGCCCCTTGAGCAAGGCGAGTTTCTCACGCGAAACCGTGCCCGGCGACACCTCGAAGGACACGGGGATTTCCCCCCAACGCACAGGCCAGACACGGCTGAGGCCAGCGAACAGTCCTTCCAGTTCCGGCTCGCTCAGGAAGCTTGGCGTTCCGCCGCCGAACGCCGCCTGGGCGATGCCCTGCGGCGCGATGGCTGCCGCCACCGCCTCCGACTGGCGCTGGATTGCCGACAGCGTCTCCGCCACCAGCCCGGCACCGGGCTGCACCGTGGTGAACAGGTTGCAAAAGCCGCAGCGCATTTCGCAGAACGGCAGATGCACGTAGAGGAACAAGTTGCGGCGGTCCTCAAACTGCCACGCCCGTTGGAGCGGCACTGCGGGATCAAGCGGACGATAGGAGGTCTTGTGCGGATACGCGTAGGCGTAGCCGTCGTAGCCGCCTTCCGCCATCCGCTGGGAGAGGGAGCGGGTCATGCGATTTTTGACATCACGGGGATGAATGCGTGGCCGTTCTCCGTGTCCTCGAACCACGCACGGAGTCCCGGCTTCAGCCGGTGGAACGTCGCCCAGTTCAAGACGCTTCGCGCGCAGCGTCTTGGATGGCCGGACGACGCACCGGCTAAAGTCGGGACTCCGTGCGCAGGCCATGCCTTCAGGCAGCGGGGTGGCGAGCGAAGCGTCTGGGTGGCGCGCACGCTCCACCGGCTGAAGCCGGGACTCCAAACAAGATTCATAGCATGAACTCGGCGTAAGGCACATTCCACACCACTTCGTGGGCGAGCCGATGGCCGACATAGCCGTCCTCGCCGTAAGCCGTGCCGTGGTCCGAGCAGAGAATCGCGAAGGTCGGGCCGCGCTGCTTGAGTTGCTGAAAGAGCGGGGCCAGCGCCCGGTCCGTCGCCACCAGCGCAGCGGCATGGGTGGTCACCGTGTCGGGTCCGCTCGCGGCTCCGTAGAACCAGTTCGGCTGGTGGATGGCCGCGAGGTTGATGAACAGGAAGACGCGCCGTTCGCCGGCGGCCTTCACCGACGCGATGGCCTGGGCGATCTGGTGCTCCTCCGAGTTCCGGCAGGCCACGCCCAGTTCGGGCCGCCAGTGCGCTTCGGCGAAAAGCCCCGGCAGCACGCGGGACAGCGCGTTCTGCTGGTTGAAGAAGCCGGTGCCGCCGATGCAGATGGTGTGATAGCCGCGTGCCGCCAGCGCCTCCGGCAGCGTGGCCTCGGCGAACGTGAAGGTGCTCTCCACGGTGCTCTGGCTCCCGGCAAACTCAGCGGCGAAGAGCCGGGGATGTGGTCCGGGACTGGCCGGCGTCGGGAGGAAACCTGCGAAGAAGGCATGATGAGCGGCATAGGTGAAACTGCCCGGCGAGTGCCGCCGTTCCCAGCCGTGTGGGCCCAGATAAGGCCCCAGCGTCGCGAGCCGTCCTTCCTGCCACATCCGCTGCGCGGCGTCGTAGCGCAGCGTGTCGAGCGTGATGAAGAGGAGGTCGGCGTGGCCGATCAGGTGCTTCATGCCAGATGCTCCTGAGTCAGCAATGAGTTAAGCCGTCCGGCGTCGAGCACCCGGGCCACGAGGCGGCCCCGCATCCCAGCGGCAGTCGCCCCGTCCAGGTCGTCACGTTCATGGTCGCCAATGTGCAAACAGTTCGCCGGCGCCTCGCCGAGCGCACGGCTCGCGAGCAGAAACAGGCGCGGGTCGGGTTTCTCCAGGCCCGCTTCCGCCGACACCCAGACTCGGTCGTCGGGAAACACTTCGGCCAGACCGGCGGCCCGCAATTTGCCCCGCTGGGTCTCGCTCCCGCCATTTGTGACGATGCCCAGCTTCACCCGCCGGGCGAGCGCGTGCAGCACGCGGAGCAGACCGTGATCTGGTGCAATGCGTTCGATAATCAGGCCGGCCAGTGTTTGTTGATCCAGCGCGGTCCCGCCATGCCTCTGCCAGGCGCGGAACAACGCTTCGCGGTCTCCGTGCCCCCGATCATCCAGGCGGAGGAGTTCCTCCCGGACAGCCGGATCTGGAAAGCGATCACCGACGCACGCGCGGAACGCCCGGGTGCGGTCCACGAGCGTGTCGTCCAGGTCAAAGAGCACTGCGTTGAGCATGGCAGGCTTGGGCAATGGCCGCGTAGGCGGATTCACCGCGATGCGTGAGGCGCGGGAGCAGGTCACCGAAGGCATTGATCTCGCCGACCAGCGCCCGATGGCGTTGGTCAAGCAGGATGTCCACGCCGGCATACAGCGAGTCTGGGAAGCACGCCGCCGCGCGCTCGGCCAGCGCGAAGGCATCCGCCAGTTTCTCTGGCCCGATGAGTTCGCGCAGCGCCTCGCCATCGCCGCGCGCGTTGCCGAGGTGCAGGTTGGTCATCGGATGCCGGCTCTGGCGCACGACCCAGTGCCGCGCCTCACCAGCGATCACCAGCACCCGCAAGTCCACCGCCCCGCCGGGCAGGGTGAGCTTGGGAATCCACTGCTCGCAGATCATCCCCTCCGGCAACAGGAGGCCAAGGATCAGTTCGATGTCGGCGAGGGTGGTGTAAGTGCGGACATCCAGGCTATTGACGAGGATCGCCCGTCCGCGCGCTGACTCAACCCGCAGGGGCGCGATCAACTGCTGGCGATCCGAAGTCCAGCGAAGCGCACCCACACCGGAAGCGGACGAGCCATGCAGAGGCTTGAGGAACACTTGCCCGCTGCCGCAGGCGCGCATCTCCTCACGCCAAGCGGGGAAGTTGTCCGGGGCCAGCCGCGAACACGGCCGCGCCACGCCGTGCTCCACAAACCGCCGGTGGCATTCCCATTTGTCGAACATCACAGCGATGTCCGCCGGCGCGTTAAGACAGGGGATGCCACGCTCGTGAACCCACTCCAGCACCCGGCAGAATCCCCGACGATACTCGCGCTGAAAGCCAATCTCGCCGAACTCCAGCTCGACCGCTTCCGGCCCGCCGCCCAGCGCGATCAAGGCTTGGGCGACCGCCGCATTTTCGCCCGGCGAATCAATGCGCAGCCGGTCCACCTCGAGCCGCTCCAACGCGGTGCGATCCCGCAACAGCTCCTCGTAGGACAAGCAGGCGGGCTCTGGCTGGCCCAGGTCGCGCAGCGTCTGCTGGAAGTCCCAGATGCGCCGGTTCTCGGGATTCCCCAGCAGGCCCAGGCTAGGAGTCCCGCCTTCAGGCGGCGAGGCGTTCGTCAGCCAGTGGGCAAACCGCGCAGCGTCCTGAGGGCACGCCCGTTCCACCGGCTGAAGCCGGGACTTCGACCGTGGTTCAGGGTGAAGGAGAGCAGGCACGGGCTTACCGTTGGCAGTCGGACTTGAAACTACTCGCCCACCGCAACAAAACGCCACTCTTCGTCCTCGCCCATGTCGCTGGGCTTCGAGGCGTCCACGGTCAACGGCAGGGCCTTCAGCTTCCGGATCAGTTCCGCGCTGATGTAGTTATAGTGCAGGTTCAGCTTCTTGAGCGTGGGGCTGGCCGGCAGCTTGAGCAGCGCCTGCGCGCCCTCGTCGGTCAGCACGCCCAGCGAGAGGTCGAGCGTCTCGATGCGCTGGAGGAGCGGGCTGTTGACCACCACGCCGGCGAGATCGTCCGCATACTGGCAGTTGCGCAGGCCGAGATACCGCAGCTTGGGGAAGAGCCGGCCAGAGAGGATCGGCTGCAAATCCGCGACCGACGAGTCGCCGCCGTATTCGTCGGTGCCCAGCCAGAGTTCCAGGTATTCGAGGTTGGGGAAATGCGACGTGCAAACGGAGCGGATGACTTCCACGGCCATGCCGCCCGTTTCCAAGGCGAGCGCGCGCAGATTTTCGTGCCGGGGCTTGGAGAGTGCCAGGCCATCGCCGCCCCGGGCGCGGAGCAGTTGCAGCTTGGGGAAGGCGGCCAGCAGCGGGGACAGGTCGCTCTGGTGGATCCAGCTCATTTCGTTTTCTTCGCTGGTGATGTCGCCCACGTAGATCGCGGCGAGATTCGGCAGGCGGGCCTTGCCTTTCACCAACACCTTGATGACCTCCGAGGAATCAGCTTCCGAGTCATCGCCATGCCACGCGCCAATGATGACCGCGGCGCTTTTGGCCGCCGCCTCGGAGGCGAGGAATTGTTCCAGATGGGGAATCACCTCGTTGTTCTCGTAGTCGGAGCGGAAGCGATAGACCACGTCCGCGCGCGCGGGCTTTTCGGGGTCGAAGTCCACTACCCGTTTGCCGATGAAGGTGCTGGCGTTCTGCCCGACATCCTCGCGGCGGTTGATGGCGGCGAAGGCGATCAGCGGGATCGCTCCGTCGGGGTCCGAGGCGGCGCTGGTGGCATCCGCGCCGGAACCGGCGGCGTCCACGTAGCCCTTGCCCAGCTTCTCCCGGATGAGCTTGTCCATCTCCTTCCGCGCCGCCTCCTCGCTGGGATAGGTGCGCGTGGAGCTTTGCCCGGTGGTGCCGATGCGGCCAAAGGTGACGGTGTAGGCCGTGCCCTTGAGTTCGATGTTCCAGAACTTGCTGGAGTGGGCGTCCATGTAAACCAGTTCGCGTTTCATGCAGGGTGGTGGTGGATCAAGTTTCGATTTGGGGACGGTAAAGTGACGGATCATCAAATCCCGCCATCCAGGCCGCCGCCTGATGGCAGGTCTTCATCTTGGGAGGGACGCGGAGGAAATACTGCCGGCCAGTGGAAGGACAGCGGCACGCGAGACCCACGAGCGGCTCATCCTCCTGCAGTTCGATGGACAGCAACTGGCGGACCCCGCCTGCGTCCTTGTCCTCGTCGAGCTTCCGTGCCTTCGCCTCCTGGGCGAAGCGCAGGTAACCCATGCGCTCGATCATCACCCGGCGGCGCTCGGCATTCTTCTCAGCGAGCGCCTCGCGAGCGGTCAGTTGCTCCGGATGAAAGGCGATGCGTTCATCCACCCGCACCCCGCGCCAGCGCAGCGGCGCGCCTGACAGGCTGGGCGGCAAACCGCCGATTCCCGTTCCGCCCACGTCCACCCACCCCGTGACCACGAGCCCGTCGGGAATCTCCCGAAGCTGGACGCAGCCTCCGAGATCGAGTTGAGACAATCGTCCAATCCAGGCGGGCAGGCTCGCGATCCCGGCGCAGTTGCGCAGGATCAGGGAGCCGCCATGAATCGTCCCCTGCTCCGGCCACGTTTCAAAGCGCGTGCAGGCAGTCAGGTCCAGAAACCAGGTGCTGAGATTTTCCGGCAGGGCACGGAGCGACGGGCAGTTGCGCAGGCTGATGGACCCGGCGCTGAGACCGTCCGGGAGCGTCGCCAGCCACTGGCAGTTGTCCAGCACCAGACGTCCGTCAATGTGCAGGTCATGCGGCAGGCTCGTGAGCTGGGAGCCGCTCGCGTCCAGTTCGTAGCAATGCAGGCCCGCCGGCAGGGAACTGCGCTCCAATTTCGTCAGGTCCAGCCGTCCCTCCACGCGAACGGGTCTGCTGACCCGGCCCGCCCGGATCGCCGCCGCCGCCTCCTTGGAAGACAAGACAGTCACAACCCCGGCCCTCGGTTTAGTCGCGCACGATGCGGATTTCCTGCGGCGAATACTCGCGCTGCCGCCACACGCGGTAATAGCCGCTGCTCAAGGTGATGGTCGCGTGCTCCTCGTGGACCACCGAAACAGCCGGTCCGCGCACGTGCAGATATAGCGAGGTGGGCGTCTGGTATAAGTCCGCCTCGCCGTGCTCCTTGATCCGGTGGCAATGGCCGGTCACTTCACCGTGCGCCAGCACCGAGTGGGGCAGCTTCTCACGCTTCGCAGGCAGTCCGTCCACCTGCTCAATCATCACATCTCCATGGCGATATTGGATGGGCATGTCGCTTCGTAGTCATTCCCATGGGCGGAGGCAACCTCAAAGTGGCGGGCGCGGCCACCGGCCCCCGGTTACCGCTCCACCGGCTTCACGCAGACCAGATCACCGCGGGAGTTGCGGCAATAGATGCGGCCGTGGGCCAACACCGGAACCGTCCAGCACTTGCCGCCGAGGACGGAGGCGCGCGTGGTCAGTTTGAAGCCCGTCGGCGTGGCCGGAGCGGACACCAGTTCCCCGCGTTCCGTGAGGATCAGCAGGGTGTTCCCCGCCGTGGCCATCACGGAGCCGCAGCCCAGGGTCAGACTGGGCGGGACGCGCCACTTCTCCTGGCCGGTCGCCAGCTCCAGACAGACGAATTCCGTCGGGCGTCCGCGGTGTGCGGTGCCATCAAAGCCATAGAGGTGCCCATCCAGCAGCACGCTGTTGTTCATGTGGTTGGCCATCCGCTTGTTCTCGTAAAGCTTGTTCAGCCGGTCGCCGGCCAGTTCGAACAGCGCGCAGCCACGATCATACCCGGTCGAGATGAAAATCCGGTTGCCCTGCACGATGGGCGTCGTGGCCGTGGTGTCGAAGGCCGTGGTCCATTCGGTCGTCGCGATGGTCTTACCGTTGGCCGCGTTGAGCACTACCAGTCCCTCGGTCTTCATCACCGTCAGGAGCTTGCGACCGTCCGACTGAAACGCCTTGGGCGTGCCATAGGCCGGAGTGAAGCGATCGCCTTTCCAGAGGACTTTGCCGGTCACCGCCTCGAGTGCGAAGGTCGGGCCGGCCTCGATGATCAGCGTCTGGTCGTCGAGGAAATAGGGCGAGCAGGCAAAGCCCCATTCCGGCAGTCCGTCCAGCCCCGCCTCGGCCACCATGTCCCGCTGCCAGAGCAATTTCCCGGTCTTCGCGTCGTAGCTGTGCAGGCGGCCGTGCTTGCTGTAGGTGAACACCCGGCCCTGCCGCACGGTCGGCGTGCCCCCCGGCCCGCCTTCGTAGAAGCGGTCAATCAAGGGCGCGGGATAGGCGTGCTTCCAAAGTTCCGCGCCGGTTTCAGCATGGAAACACCACACGGTTTCCGTCCCGTCGGCCTTGGGCCCTTGATGGCCCATGGTGTAGAGGCGACCGTCCGCCACCGACACTGAGGAGAAGCCCGTGCCGACGCTTTTCTTCCACACGACGTTGTCGAACTGCGGCTTGTCGGGAAGCCGTTCCGTGGTGATGCCGTTCTCATCTGGTCCGCGCCACTGAGGCCAGTCGCCGCCGTGCAGGGCGGGAGCCGCGAGGAGGGCGCAGACCCAGACCATTGCGACGAGCAGAAAGGCGTGGGGAGCGCGGCCTTCAGGCCGCAGAAGGCCACGCACGCCACGGAACGCTCGATCCACCCTGAACTGACGCGCGTTTCTGCGGCCTGAAGGCCGCGCTCCGGGGCGTAGTCGCTCCCTCGCTTCCACGCTTGGACCAATTGTCTGGTGTGAACTCATGGCAAAGACTTTCACCCCGGTTTCACCGCTGTGACGATGCTCCGGTCAGCCGTCGTCGGCCGGTATTGCATCCCTACGAAACCCACCTCGCCAAACAACCCCTCCAGCTCTCCCAGAGAGTAGCACTTGCCCTCGGTGGAGTGCATGAGGATCACGGAGTATTCCGCCACGGGTAGCGGGCCGGACTTGTCGGCCAGCAGATGCATGTCGTGGATGATGAGCAGCCCGCCCGGCGGCAGCGCGGCGAAGGACTTCTCCAGCAGCCGCTTTACCACGGGCGTGTCCCAGTCGTGCAGCACGTTGGAGAAGAGATGCATGTCGAAGCCTGGCGGCAACGGGTCGCGGAACATGTCGCCGGGCAGCACGGACACTTTCCCCGTGTAGCCGCGTTCCAGGACGTGCTTCGCCGCGACGAGATCCACCGGCGGCTTCTCGAAGACGGTGGCCTGCACGTCGGGGTGCCCCGCCGCGATCGCGCAGGCGTAGATGCCGGAGCCGCCCGCGATGTCCAGCAGCCGCGTGCGGCCGCCCGGGTTCAGCGCCTGGGCCACGGCACGGCCGAGGTAGATGCCGCGGCAGTCCATCGCCGCTGTGAAGCGTCGCGCGAAGTCTTCGTCCTCCATCGCCTTGCTCCACTCCTTCTCGGACTTCGAGCTGCCCCAGTTCGCGGGCTTGTCCGTGCGCAGGACTTTGAGCATGTCCAGCGCCACAGGCCGGTCCTTCAGCGAGCCGAAGTAGGGGCCGAGGAACCACGGCGACCCCATCACCAGATGCTCGCGCGCGACCTCGGTGACGTGGAAGACACCGTCCTGCGACCGCACAAATCCGTTCGCCGTGAAGAGCGTCAGCATCACGTCCACGGGCCGTTCGGTGAGCTGCAGCTCGGCGCAAATCGTGGCCTTGTCCGCCGGATGCGCCGCGAGCCAGGTGAAGAAATCCAGATGGACGACGGCGGCAATGAGCAGGTCCACGGCGTAGATTCCGTCCCGGTAGCGGTAGATGTTGAGCGGGTCGGAATGCGGATCGCGGGTCAGGTCGAGCATGGGCGGATGCTGGGACTTCGCCCTTCGCTCGACAAGGGGAAGTGAGTCCAATAGCATTTTCGCGCAGAGAAGAATGCGATCCGCCTCGGTGGGGTGCCAACTTCCAGATGACTGCAATCCAACACCTTCAGGCCGCCCAAGCGGCGCAGTTGGTCAATGAGGACGGAGAACCGGTTGCTCTGAAACTCTCACCTCCTCTGAGCGGGTCAGCGATCGACGCATTGCAAACGCGAGTTGGCCTGCCTTTGCCGGAAGAGCTTCGAACCTTGCTTGCCTATAGTTCCGGTGTTGAGGGGTGTCTCGATCAAATCGACTTCACCGGCGAGAGCCTGTGCTTTGAGCAGGTGGAGGTGTTCCCCAATGGCATTCCAATCGCAGCGGATGGCTATGGCAATTTCTGGGTGCTCGATATCACTCCTGAAACAACCGCTGCCGCGCCCGTGTATTTCGCCTGCCATGACGCACCGGTGATTCTGTATCAAAGCGCAGACCTTGCCGGATTTCTTTCAGAGGTGTTCAAAATGAACATGCCGCCCCACCAGTCCTTGGTTAATGACGTGCATGACGACCGACTGTTTCAGGTGTGGAGAAATAATCCCCAAGTCATTGAACATCATGCCGCTGCCGCGTCGACAGATACCGCGTTGAAGTCGTTCGCAGCCCGACTATCGGACCGCTTTCAGCTCATTGACTTGCGCAACGCTGCTCCTGGAATGGGCTTCTCCTGGGGTCGTTATGGCCCTCAAACCGAGGTGCGTCGGCAAGGTCACCAACGGCTCTTTGCCTACGCACCGCCCCAGCGGACAGGATTTCTGGCGAAGCTGCTAGGGCGATGAAACAGGCAGCGCCCCAACTTCCACTTTAGGACTGTGGTGCCTTCGGCATTGGCAAACGCACGGCCCCTGCCTAGCTTTCCACCATGTCTCTGAACCGCCGCCGTTTCTTCACCCGCTCGGGCCTGCTCGCCGCCACATCCCTGGCCGCGCCCGCCGTGGTCCGGGCTGCCGAACCCGGCAACGTCAAGTCCGGACAAAAGCCCCGCCATATCATCCACATGGTCGCCGATGGCATGGCGATGGCCACGCTCTC
>CAZOCL010000052.1:0-24963 GCA_964578245.1 uncultured Klebsiella sp.
TCGTGGACATCCACCAGCACACGCATTACCACGACCGCACCGACCAGCAGATGCTCGCCCATCAGCGCGCGATGGGCGTCACCACCACCATCCTCCTGCCCGCTGGACGGGTCGTGGAGCGGCCCTCCACCCACAACGGCAAGTCCAACGGCCTGGCGGCCCGCTGCACTGGCAACGAAGCCGTCGTCGAATACGCCAAGGCCCACCCGGGCGAATTCCTCTTCGGGGCGAACGAAGTCACCGACCTCCCGGAGGCGAAGGGGGAGATCGAGAAGTATCTCAAGCTCGGCGCGAAGCTCATCGCCGAGCAAAAATTCGGCGTGCAATGCGATTCCCCCGAGAGCGAACGCCTCTACGCGCTCGCGGCCGATTACGGCGTGCCGATCCTCATGCACTTCCAGGAAGGCACCTACAATTCCGGCTTCAAGCGCCTGCCCGCGATGCTGAAGAAGTTCCCCAAGACGACCTTCATCATGCACGCGCAGACCACCTGGGCGAACATTGATGCCAACTACGACTGGAAATCCCTCTACCCGGTCGGCCCCGTCGCCAAGGGTGGCCTCACCAGCCAGTATCTCGCCGACCACGCCAACTGCTACGCCGACATGTCCGCCGGCTCCGGCCTCAACTCCCTCCTGCGCGACGAGGAGCACACCCGCTGGTTCCTGGAGCAGCATCAGGACAAGGTTATCTACGGTAGCGACTGCGCCGACACCCTCGGTCGCGGCCCCGGCTGCCAGGGGGCGGGGACCATCGCCGCCATCCGCAAATACGCGGCGAACAAAGCCGTGGAGCGGAAGATCCTGTTTGAGAATGCGAGGAAGGTGTTTCGGCTGTGAATGGTGAAGAGCGTGCGTGGTGCGCGGAGTTTACGCTGATTCAGCGTCCGAACATCTGAGCTTCGGGCAAAGTTGCCTGCCCGACTGACCACTGGGTTTCAGCGCCAACGGCACTTGACCCTTCAAGACGCTGCGCGGGGAGCGTCTGGGACTGAGCGGCGTTCCGCCGGCTGAAGCCGGGACTCCGTGCGCAAAAGGGGGAAGACGGGGGGCGTTCAGTCGGCCTCGGAGCGTTCCACGAAGAGGGTGGAGACATTTTTGAGCAGGTTCGCCACGGTGGCGGGGTGACGTGCGAGCAGGTGGAGGCCGGCTTTGGCCGCGACGGTGGGCACCAGCCAGTCGGGCATGCCGAGGAGGTGGTCGCCTACGCGCGTCGGGGTCATGGAGCGCTCGTTGGCCGGACGGCGGCGGCGTTCGTAGGTGGCGACGAGGTCGGGGGCGTTGCTCAGGATCAATTCGGCCAGCACGACGGCATCGGCGATGGACATGTTGGCGCCCTGCCCTCCCGCCGGGCTGACGGAGTGCGCGGCGTCGCCCATGAGCAGCGCGCCGGGTGCGCCGTAGCGTTCCGCGTGGCCCCACGGCCGGGCGACACGAAAGAAGCTTTCGGGAAACTTACGGCTGGCGACCACTTCACGCAGGGCGGCATCGGAGGCGCAGAATTGTTCCCATGACGCGGCGAGGTGAGGGTTGGCATCGAAGGCCTTGCCTTCGACGAGCACCAGACCGACACCAATGCCACCGGGCAAGGAGCCCGCTCCCAAGCCGAGAATCCCGGTGCCGGCATGGTGCCAGTTCGGCCAGAGATGGACGATGGCCTGCGGCAGCGTGGGCGTCCAGGTGTCGAGCTGGCAGCACAGGAACTCCACGGGAAAGAGGCGCGTGGAGAGTCCGATGCCGGCGGCTTCGCGGACCAGCGAACGCACACCGTCATCACCAACGGTCCAGTCGGCCAGCCATTCTTCCTCGCGGTGCGTGGCGAGTTCGCGGGTGCGGAGGCCGGTGATACGTCCGCCCTCCTTGAGCACTTGCGTCACTTCCACGCCGCGCCGGAGCTCGTAGCCTCCGAGGTGGAGGAGTTCTTCGCGGGTTTGGTTGGGGTTGGTGAACATGGGCTGCACCTGGGCGGCGGCGAAGGTTTCCGCCGTGGCGAGGGGCAGAAACTGTTCGCCATCGTGGACGCGGATGCCTTGCAAGGGGAGGAAGGCGGTGCGTTCCCACATCGCGGGCGGGGCGAGCGAGTGAAGGATCTGGGTGGTGGCGGGCCAGAGGATTTCGGGACGGAGCCACTTGGGCGGGGAAGTGCTGCGTTCCAGGACCGCCACGCGCTTGCCGCCACGGGCCAGGAGTTGTGCGAGAACGGCACCGCCAATGCCGCCACCGGCGATGAGGACGTCGTAGTGCATGGGGAGGTTCTGCGCTGGCGTTCGGGTGGCGTCAACCTTGGGTGTGGGGCGACAAGGTTTGGCATCGCTCGATTTCGAAGATCACCGACTGGCGTTGACTGGCACGCATGGGGGAAAGCGTCTCACGGTTTGCGAGGAGTTCATTTGCGCCACGCAAATAGAGTGTGGGAGGTGGGGAGGTAAGGTGCGGGTGAGGAATCTCAGATTGGAGATTTCAGATTTCAAAGGACTTGGGAAACCACGAATGGACACGAAGGAACACGAATGGGACTAGGGTGGATGGTGAAACCAAATTTCACTGCACCGCAGAGGCGGGACGGACGCAGAGGTCGAACTGCCAAACGAAGCCATTTGAATCGGGAGGCACGGAAGTCGGGAAACCACGAATGGACACGAAGGAACACGAATATGGAACGGGCGAAGACGAGAGCACGGAGGAGACTGAACCTCGGATGGCGGATTTTACCGAACGAAGCCATTTGCCCATCTCCTCGCTGCATTCGTCCCGACTCGGTGGTGAAACCAAATTTCCATGCACCGCCGAGGCGGGACGGACGCAGAGGTCGAACTGCCAAACGAAGCCATTGGGATATGCTGGGGTGCACCCCTCACCCCCTCCATTCGCAAGGCTGCGGAGGGCGGGCCAACCCTACCTCATCCGGTGAAGGAGAGAGGGGAGAATTGCGAAACGAAGCCAGTGGGGGTGCTGAACTCGAGATGGGACAGCGGGACTGATAGAGACATGGGCGGGCAACGCGACCGAGATTTGGAAGCCATGCGGAGATTGCACCCATTCCGAATGCCATCGCTAATCTTGGAAACCCCGAAGGCCGTGCCTTCGTCTGAAGGAGTCACATGAACCCACTCTTCAAAGAGGCCTACACTCTGCGGAACGGCGGCTGGCTCCGGGCGGTGCTCGGCTTGGTGATCGGTGCGCTTGGCTGGCTGACGCACGGCACCGCCCGCGCGGCCGAGGCACCGAAACGGCCCAACATCCTCTGGCTCATTGCCGAGGATTTCAGCCCGCACCTGGGATGCTACGGGACGAAGGAGGTCTGGACGCCGAACCTGGACCGGCTGGCTGGCGAGGGGATGCGGTTCACGCGGGCGTTTACCACTGCGCCGGTGTGCAGTGCGAGCCGCTCAGCGTTCATGACCGGGATGTATCAGACGACCATTGGAGCGCATCATCACCGGTCGCATCGAGACGACGGGTATCAGCTCCCGACGGGTGTGAAGGTGATGACGGACCGTTTCCGGGAGGCGGGTTACTTCACCGCGAACCTGGTCGAGATGCCGGCAGGGTTCGGCTTCAAAGGCACGGGCAAGACGGACTGGAACTTCACCTACGCGGGCCAGCCGTTCGACGGGAAGAACTGGGAGGAGTTGAAAACGAAGCAGCCGTTTTATGCACAGATCAACTTCCAGGAGACGCATCGGAAATTCCACGCGCCCGTGAAGGCCGACCCGGCGAAGGTGGACCTGCCGCCGATCTATCCCGATCATCCGGTCGCGCGCAAGGACTGGGCCGAGTATCTCGATGCCGCGAGCGAAGTGGACCGGAAGATCGGGCTGATCCTCAAGCAGCTTGAGGCCGACGGACTGGCGGAGAAAACGCTGGTGCTCTTCATGGGCGACCACGGACAGGCGCATGTGCGCGGGAAGCAGTTCGTGTATGATGACGGCTTGAGCATTCCCCTGCTCCTCCGCTGGCCCAAGGGTCTGCCCGTGCCCATGAACTTCAAACCTGGCGCTGTGAGTGACCAGCTCCTGTGCGCGCTGGACTTCACGGCCACGTCGCTGGCGCTCGCGGGCGTGAAGAAGCCCGCGAACATGCAGGGGCAGGTCTTCCTCGGCGAACAGTCCGAGCCGCCGCGCCAGCTTGTCTTCGGCGCGCGTGACCGGTGCGACGAAACGATGTTCCGCTTCCGCACGGTGCGGGACGCGAAGTATCGCTACATCCGCAACTTCATGCCGGAGCGGCCGTTTCTTCAGACCAATGACTACAAGGAGCGCAGCTATCCCGTCTGGAATTTGATCAAGGAACTTGGCGCGGCTGGCAAGCTCACCGACTGGCAGAAGAACTTTTACCTCGCGCCCACCATGCCGCCGGAGGAGTTGTTCGACATGGAGGCTGATCCGCATTCCATGCACAATCTCACCGCCTCCACCAAACCAGAGCACCAGGCCGCGCTGAAGCGTCTTCGTGCGGAGTTGGAAAAGTGGATCGAAGAGAGCAACGATCAGGGCCGCATTCCTGAACCCCCAGAAGTGACGGCGCGGAAAGGCGCAACGAAGGCGACTGCACCCGAGGGCGAGCCGAAGGGCAAGAAGGGCAAGGCCAAAAAAGTGTGAGGCTGGTTAATCCCAAACTTGGAAGTGGAACCCGAACCTCGGAAGGAAATGGAAGTGAACCATTGACGCGGAAGGCGATCATTATCGCGATCTGACCGGCACAAGAATTCGCGTCAACTCTCACAGCTCAATAACCAAGGTCCGCCGCCCTCGGTTTCCGTCCATCCCGCGGTGCACGAACCACCCTTACCCTGCTCACGTTCCCGCGGCCTGAAGCCGCGCTCCGCAGGCGGTTGGTCACGGTTGGCTTTGTGCCAGATACGCCATTGCTCGTCGGCTGGGCATGAAGAGGTAGGCCCCGCCCAGAACGGTTACAAAGCGCGGCATCGGTGCGGTGCGGTGATCGAGTTCCTTGCCTGGCACGAGGAGTGAACTGGGGTCCCTCGTCTGGCCGTTGTCGCCGATCAACGGATCGCGGCAGCCTCGGAGGCCATTGAAATGCGGGTTGTTTGCCCACACCTGTTGCATGAACTCGAACTGGCTCTTGATGCTGGCATTGATGCAGAAGAAGTGCAGCCCCCGGGACTGGCCATCGTCCCGCAGTCCGAGAATCGCCTGCAACCCTTGGCGGTCGTTCAGCCGGTCGAGCACGGTGAGATCGAACAGCGGCGGACCATACGGTTTGCCACGCCGAAGAATCCGATGACGCGCGCTCATGCGAAGTGACTCGGCAGGACCGGCGGGCCGGATCAAGTCGCGCGGATTAGAGCGACGGATGTGAGCACCGAAAGGGCAGCCCAGGCCGCGCGGGTCGGCGGCGGCATAGCTGAATTCGTTGGCGTCCTGCAGTGCGGGATCATCGCATTCCGGAGCCAGCGTGAGCGGTGCTCCGCTGGGCCAGCGCCCCACCAGTTTCGCGGCCAGCCAGACCATGTAGGCCGGGTCTGCAACGCCATGAAGCCGGACCGACTCGGACTCCAGAAATCGCCAGAACGCGGCGACATCCTGGGCCAGCTTGCGATAGACGACGAACGTGCCGTTCAGGCCAAAATCCCGTTTGCCCGAATGCTGCGGGCTGGCCGAATCTGAGAGCAGCGCTTTGGGATCATCTGCCGCGTCGAGCAAGGGGTTGACCGTGTGATAACCGTATTCGTTGGGATAACCGAGAATGAACTCGCCCGTGCTTACACCAACACCTCCGTGCTTGATGCCCTGGATGTCGGGCTGGCTGATGCCGTCGCGGAAGCCAAACGGCTCCTTGCCATGCCCCGGTCGCGAGCCAAACTCGCGGGCGACGATGCTGACGCCGTGGCACGTCGCCGTCCGGGTCTCCCACCGTGCGCAGCGCGTCTGCAAGGCAGCCGGCGTTTCGGCGTGGAGGATGAGGACCGCGTGCACGGGCGAGTTTCTGGGCCCGCCGAGCTGCCACTGTTCAGGTGCGCTGGCCCCAGTATCGCCAAGATCACACGGCCGCTGGGGCCCGGTCCAAATACCTTCCTGAAATTCGCGAGGAAAGGTTTTTGCACAAGTCTCAGGCAGACCCAGGGCGCGCAAGCCATCGGCGGTGAAGGCCACGTTCACTGCGCCGGGCGGCTTCGTCTTACGATGATTCGGAGTGGCGCGCCAGGAATTGGCGAACGTGACCTCTGACAGCACATGGTGCACCCAATGCCGGGCACCGGCACTATCCTCGAAGTGCACGAACACGAAGGCGCTGTCCGGCAGGTGCGCGTAGCCGCTCGTGATAAAGCCCTGTATGTCCGCACGCGTGGCGTTGGAGAGCAGCGAATGAGCCGGGGCGGTGGTGTTCATCATGGCTGAAGTTTGCCAGTGAGGGCCGGTCTCGTTTCCGGCTGCGCTGGTGGCGGCGGGCAGCCCGGATGGCCGGCCGCCATCCAGCGCACCGCCCAGCCGAACCAGCTTGCAAATTCGTGGTCGTCAACGAGGTTCAGCACGGTGGTGTCTGCATAGGCGCTGTAGAAGACATTCGCCGGCACCTGATGCTGACGAAGAAACGCTTTGAGCGCCGCCACATCCTGAGCCCCCGCCCGCGGGTAATCCGGGGCCGAGGCCCACAGCGCATCCAGGCCGGATAGAATCATCTCCGCGAACTCTTCAATGTAGTTCTCCCAAGTGCCGTCGTAGTTGCTGACCATCAGAAACCGCCTGCCCTCGTCGAGCAGTGCCCAGCGCACCGTGTGAATAGTGCTGATGCCGGCCAGTGAGCCGGGCGGAGAAAGCCGTCGTGCCACGAAATCAATCAGGCCCAGCACCGCCCTTAGCCGCTGGAGCCGGTCTGGATGAACGTCCGTGACGAGCGTGAGCTGGTTCTGTTGAATCTCATTCTCCGGCGGAAACCCAGCCGGGACAGGGTGGAGAGAAACTTTGGCCTCCGCTTCGCTGTAGGTGTGCGGGGGCGGGTCGGGGAAATTTCGCAGGAGCCAGTTGAAAAAGCGGACCACACCGATGCGTCCGAGCGTTTTGGTGATCTGCAGGCCCGCGCGATACACTTCCACCGTGCCCAGGCGGCGTGAAAGCCGCACGAATTCGAGCAGCACCAGGACCACTCCCCGGACGGCTGCCCACGGCCAGAGCAGCGCATCCATGACTTTGCGCACGGCGGCCCCGATTCGCAGGATATCCGGCAGGGCCCAGAAGACTTGCGCGGCATTGGGGTCGGCCAGGCGTTCCTGGAACCAGGCTTGCAACTGCATGTCGGACCTGAGTTCACCCAGATTGTCACCGCGAAACGCGATGTAGTAAGCCCCTGGCGTCACCAGGTGCCGGTTGAGAAACTGGGCGAAATCCGCCGGGCCGGCATAGTCTTCGCAGCATCCCCATAGCGCGTCCGGCTGCTGGCTGCGGCGTAGGATTTCTTGCCCATGCGCTTCCATCGTCCCATCGAAGTCAGTAGCCAGCAGCAGACGCTTCCTGTCAGGGCCCCGGTCGGGATCATCCAGCAGCACCAGTTGCGCGAAGTGGATGGTGTCGCTCTTCTGGAATTCGATGCGCACGCCGGCGGTGGCCTCCGACACATGTTTGCCCAAGATGTCATTGCCAAATGCGTTGAGCTGCCGACGCAGGTGCTCTTCCATTCCGGCGCGCACAGGGACGATGACAAGGATTCCTTCGGCAGGCATAAGCCTGTCACTTGAGTAACAAGTGCCGCCCACACTAGCAAGGTCCTCGAACCAGCAAAGCTGCGATGAACCTTTTCTTCCGATGAACCCGGTGCTATCGAGAGTCAGGACAACAAGCCGCCATGAATCCTGCCACCATCCTCTTCGGGATCGAGACCGAATACGGCATCGCGCGGGATGGCGCGGAAGATCTCGACGTGGTGGCCGAGTCCATCGCGCTGGTGCGTAGTGCCATGGAGCCGGGCGTGCGGATGCGCTGGGATTACGAAGCGGAGAATCCGCATCACGACGACCGCGGCTGGGATGTGGCTGAGCTGCGGCAGGACTTCGACGAGGCTGATTACTTCGAGCAGGACACGCATCGCGAGCTGAGCTTCGCCGAGATCAAGAGCGACCTCGCGCTGGGCAACGGCGCGCGCTTCTACAACGACCACGCCCATCCCGAATACTGCACTCCCGAGTGCTCCACCCTGACCGAGCTGGTCGCGCAGGACCGCGCGGGCGAGCGGGTGGTGGTGGCCTGTGCCCAGCGGCTGTCCAAGGCGCGGGGCACGACGGTGCGCATCTACAAGAACAACACCGATTTCCGCGGTCATAGCTACGGCTGTCACGAGAACTACCTGCTGCCGCGCGCGCTGCCGTGGGAACGGCTGGCGGCGGGCGCACAGGCATTTCTAGTGACCCGGCAGATCTTCGCCGGCACGGGCAAGTTTGCCATCGAGGCGGAGGACAAGTTTGTCTCGCCGCACTTCCAAATCGCCCAGCGCAGCGACTTCTTCAGCGAACTGCAGAGTGTGGACACCATGCAGAAGCGGCCGCTCATTAACACGCGCGACGAGCCACACGCCGACCCGCGCCAGTGGCGGCGCTTCCATGTCATCATCGGCGACGCGAACCTCTCGCCCTTCGCCACCCGGCTGAAGGTGGGCACGACGGCACTGATCCTCGAAGCCATCCTCCGCGATCCAATGCGCACCTGGCCGCAACTCGCCGATCCGCTTGCCGCCCTGCCCGCCATCTCGCGCGATTCGCGCTATCGCTGGGAAGTGAAGCTCACGAACCGGCAGCACTCCACCGCATTGGCCGTGCAGCGGGACTACCTCGCAGCGGTCAAGCAGCTCTGCGATCTCTCCGCACCCGAACAAGCTGCGCTGGTGGCTGATTGGGAGGCCGTGCTGAACGACCTCGAAACTGATCCCCTGCTCTGTCGCGACCGCCTGGACTGGGTCGCCAAGCTCGCGCTCATCCGCGAGTTTCAGGCGGCACAGAGCCTCGCGGACGATGATCCCTGGCTGCAAAGCCTCGACCTCGAATATCATCGTCTGGACTTCGACGAAGGACTTTACTTTGGCCTGGAACAGTCTGGAGTGATACGCGGCGTGCCGTCAGAAGCTGAAGTGCAACAGGCGATGTTCGAGCCGCCCGAGACCACCCGTGCCCTCATCCGGGGCAAGCTCATCCAGAAGTTCAGCGCTGCCGTGCTCTCCGCACAGTGGGACCACGTCACGCTGGCGTGTGGCGACAGCGAATTGAAGGTGTCCCTGCTGGAGATGTTCGCGCCGGAGCGGATTCTAGGCTATCGTCAAGCGATCGAAGCGGCGGCGACGCCGCAAGAATTGCGCGAAAGGCTCCTGGCATGGCACAAACAGCACTAGATATGGGCAAGGTCACGGTTCAGGTCACATTGCGTAACTGGGATGACATCGCACTGCTCGCTTTGGGCAAGCGCAAGGCGACGCCGCGCGAACTCCAGGCCGAGGCATTGGTGGACACGGATGCGACGAAGTTTTACCTGCGCCCCTCGGTCATCAAGGCTTTGGGACTCCGTCAGATCGGCGAAGGAAAATCGCAGACCATGTCGAACCGCTTCGAGAAACGGCGCATTTTTTCGCCTGTTGAGTTGGAGATCCAAGGACGCAGCGGACGCTTCGACGTCTTAGAGGTGCCGGAGGAGCTACCCAACATCGTTGGACAGATTCCACTGGAAGACATGGACTGGGTGGTGGACCTGAAGAACCGCAAGCTCATCCCCAACCCCGACCACAAGAACGGGGTCATGTTCGACGACTTCTAAACCGCAACCCGCCCCCCTCTATGCCCGACCAAGCCCAAAAAACCCGTCCGGTGACACCCAGCCCCAGCGGCGGCGGGGGCGACGGCCCCAGCGCGCCCAAGGTGGACAAGCCCAACGTCGAGGACCTCCTCAAGCGCATGAAGAAGGTGGACCCGGATCAGGCCAAGCGATATCGCCAGCGCACCGGGCAATGAAGGCGCGCGGCCTTCAGGCCGCTTCAACGTAACGTCGCCAATTGGCTTCATTAGTCCAGTTCGCATGCCTCTCTCCCAAACCACGCTGAAGCGGGCTGAAGCTCGCGCTCCAAAGTCATGAGCCAAGCCACTCCGTCAAACGCCATCGCCGGCGACTTCGTCTCGCTCCTCGCCACGCACAACCTGTCCCCACTCCGCGCCGAGGGTTCTTCCTTAGCCCCCGTGCAGACGCAGGCCACCACCGTCTTCGCCTTTCACTTCGCGGACGGCGTGCTCATGGCTGGTGACCGGCGGGCGACGGCGGGCAACATCATCGTCACCGACCGCGTGGACAAAGTCATGGAGTTGGATGCCCATTCGCTGCTCGCCATCGCCGGCGTGCCGGCGACGGCCTTCGAGATGGCGCGCGTGCTGCAAACCTCCTTTGAGTATTACCGCCGCAGCCAGCTCCAGTCGTTGAGCCTTCCGGCCAAGGTCCGCGCGCTAGCCCGCCTCTTGCGCGACAACCTCCCGATGACCATGCAAGGCATCGGCGTGGTGGTGCCGCTCTTCGCTGGCGTAGACACCACGGTGCAACCGCATCAGCCGCAGATCTACTTCTACGATCCTCTCGGCGCGCAGTTCCAGGCCGTCGGCTACGCGGCGAGCGGCTCTGGTTCGCAGACGATTCGCAGCGTGCTCAGCTATCAGGAGCGCTATGGCCAGCCAAGGCCTTCCCAAATGACTTTGCCCCAGGCCGTGCAGTTCGCGTTACGCTTGCTGATGACAGCGTCAGAGTTTGACTCTGCCACCGGCGGGGTGCACCCGGACGCGCTGGCCTTCGCCACCCTGAAGGTGTTGCGAGCGCCCGGCGTGGAGACGATTTCAGACGCGCAGCAGGCGGAGTGGCTGAAGTAATCGCCCGAGTCACAAGTGAACGGTAGGGTGAGACTCCGTCGAACCCCATTTGCCGACGTAGGAGGCGCGAGCGGAGCGAGCATCTCGGCTGCCACATCCACCCGTGAATCTCGCTGCGCTCGCCTCGCTCCGCTCGAAATGGGGTTCGACGGAGTCTCACCCTACCGGGGCTTAGGCTACTTGTTCGGCTGCGGAGTGTAGCGGAGGTAGGGTTTCACCTTGCGTGCACCCTTCGGGAACATCGCCGGGATTTCCTCGTCCTTCACCGCGAGCGTCACGATGCACTCCTGGCCGTCCTGCCAGTCGGCCGGCGTAGCCACCTTGAACTTCGACGTAAGCTGGAGCGAATCCACCACGCGGAGGATCTCGAGGAAGTTGCGCCCGCAGGACATCGGATAGGTCAGCGTGAGCTTCACCTTTTTGTCCGGTCCAATGACGAAGACGGACCGCACGGTGGCCTTGTCATCCACGTTCGGGTGGATCATGTCGTAGAGCGCGGCGACAGCCTTGGTCGGATCGGCGATGATGGGGAAATTCATCGTCGTGGACTGCGTCTCATTGATGTCGCGCACCCAGCCGTGGTGCGAATCCACCGCGTCCACCGAGATCGCGATGCACTTCACGTTGCGCTTGGCGAACTCGTCCTTGAGTTTCGCGACCGCACCCAGTTCGGTGGTGCAGACCGGCGTGTAGTCAGCGGGATGGGAAAAGAGAATGCCCCAGCCGGTGCCGAGCCATTGGTGAAAGTCGATCTGGCCTTCGGTAGTGTCGGCCTGAAAATTCGGAGCGGTGTCGCCAAGTCGGAGTGCCATAGTCGTGTCGATATTACGTTGCGCGGGCAGGAAAGTAGGCAAGCCCGCGCCGGGGCACAAGTCTAGGCTTCCCCGAAAAGTGGGGCAGGCTGGAAGGCCACCCTACTGCATGGCTTCAAGATAATCGCTGAGCAACTCCACATTGCGTATGAAGACACTCGTCTCCACACGGTCCTGAAAATCAAAGTCCCGCTTCTTCAAGCCACCCTGCGTCACCCAGCGGCCTTGCTCATCCAAGGCAGCAATGGTCGCACGCACGCGCTGTTCCAGGGCCTTGGCCCTAGAAGCCTTCTGCTCGGTCGTCGCCGGTTTCGCCTTCATCCGCGCCAGCATGACATCGCGTCCACGCTGCTTGACCTCCTCGAAGTGCGCGAGCGCCGCCGGCACGCCGTAGGCTCCCTTCCAACTGTAGCCCTTCTGCCGCTCCTCGCTGAGGTCTTCGATGCGGTAGTAAATCTTCCCGTCGCGATCACCGAAGATGGGCTTGTTCGTGTGCAGTTCGTAATAGCGCGCCCAAATACTCGGCGTCATTTCCGAGCGTTTGAACCATGCAAATGCCCGTGGCAGCGGCTCCAGATAGCGCTCGTCGCCCAGTTCGACATAAAGGTCAGTGAGCAGGCGCATCACGCCGACGCTCTCGCTGGTGCACGCGGCGGGCGGCTCAAAGGCCCGCGCCCAGGCCGGCTCCATGCGCGCGTTGTATTGCTGCGCCCAGGTCGGCTGCGGCTCGGGCAATTGCGCCCGCAGCAGAAACTCTGCGCCACGCTTCACAGCGTCCAGGAACTCGCCCCGGCCCGTGCGATGCCAGGCATCAAGCATCGTCAGGATGCAGTCACGCTGCGTGTTGTCGTTGAGCGTGTAGTGCCGGAAGTAGTTCTCTTTCCCGTAGGTGCGCGGATATGTCTCGGGAAGGGTCGCCTTCAGCACGGGGTAGTCGGAGGCGTTGCGTGGCTGGCCATCATAGCGCTGCGGCCACGCGCCGTTCGGATACTGCGCCTCCAGCATCTTTTTCAACGCGTAGTCCAGGGCCGTGCGCACCCGACCATCGCGCGGATCGGACAAGCCTTTAGTCGTGTCGGCGAGCGCCAGCAGGAAGCGGACGGCGCTCTGGGAATTATCGTCGTCGAAGGTGGAGATGTTCTTCCGCTTCCCCGGCTCCGCAGCACCCGCCTTGCCGAGGTCCGCCCGCCGATACCAGGCCGCGCGCTTCACCGGATCAAACTCAATGAGATAATCCCAACCGCCCGACTCCAACTGACCAGTGGCCAGCGCGTCGCCCGCGTCACGGGCGGCATCGAGGAACTGGTTGTCTTTTGTCGCGGCATACGCACGGAGGAACGCCCGCCCCATGCTGGGCGTGCCGGGAGGCTGAATCCACACCTGGGTCGCCGTGGCCTTGGTCTCCCCTCCCCGTTCCTTTAAGTCGAGCGAGTAGCGCCACAGGTAGCCGCCTTCCGTGGCGATGGAGCGCATGTAACGGGTCGCTTTCGTCAGCACGTCGCGGGCCTGTGCGGACAACGTGCGTGCCTCAGCGGCAACGGTTCCCGCACAGAGCGCGAGCTGGCTGGAGGCGCAGATAAACGCGCGGCGGTTCATGACCGTTTCAAGGTAGGAGACGACGTGAGGAGTCTCTGATTTTCATGGAATTAGAAGTGAGACTTCTCACGTCGTCTCCTACCCATGATCATGCCAGAATGTCCTTCACCACCTGGCCATGCACATCGGTCAAACGATAGTCACGGCCTTGAAAACGGAACGTCAGGCGTTCGTGGTTGAAGCCAAGCTGGTGCATGATGGTGGCCTGCAAGTCGTGCACATGCACCTTGTTCTCGGCGATGCTGAACCCCAGCTCGTCCGTCTCGCCGTAACTGAAACCCTTCTTGATGCCCGCGCCCGCGAGCATCAGGGCGAAGCAATCCGGGTAATGATCGCGCCCGAGCACCGCACTGGCAGCGGTGCGGCCTTCGCGGAACGGCGTGCGGCCGAACTCGCCGCCCCAGACGATGAGCGTGTCGTCCAGCAAACCGCGCTGCTTCAAGTCTTCGATGAGCGCGGCCACCGGTTTGTCCGTGCGGGCCATCTTCTTTGTGAGGCCGTCGGTGATGCCCGTGTCCGCACCGGTGCCGTGGAAATCCCAGCCCCAGTCGAAGAGCTGCACGAAGCGCACGCCCTGCTCGATGAGCCGCCGTGCCAGCAGGCAGTTGTTGGCGAAGCTCGCGTCGCCCGGCTTGGCTCCGTAGGACTCCAGCAGCGCCTGCGGCTCCTGCGAAATATCCATGACCTCTGGCACGCTCGTCTGCATGCGGAAGGCCAGTTCATACTGGGCGATGCGCGTGGCCGTCTCCGGACTGCCTAGCTCCTGCGCCTGCAATTCGTTCAGGTCGCGCAGCGTGTCGAGCGTGCGCCGGCGCATGTCCCGGTCCATGCCGGGTGGATTCGAGACGTAGAGCACCGGGTCGCCCTTGGAGCGGCATTGCACACCCTGATAAACCGACGGCAGAAAGCCATTGCCCCAGCAGCTCTGGCCGCCACTGGGCTGCACGCCGCTGCTGATCAGCACCACGAAACCGGGCAGGTTTTCATTCTCTGTTCCCAGCCCGTAAGTCACCCACGTGCCCATGGCCGGACGACCTTGACGACCCGAGCCGGTGTAGAGCAGCAGCTCGGCGGGCGCATGGTTGAACTCATCGGTGAACATGGACTTGATGACCGTCACCTCGTTCGCCACGCGGGGCAGATTGGTCATCGCGTCGGACATCCAGATGCCGCCGTGCCCGTGCTGCGCGTAAGTGCGCGGGGTGCCCATCAGCTTCGGGACACCATTGGTGAACGCGAACCGCCGGCCCTTCAAAAACTGGTCGGGACAGTCCTGCCCGCTGCGCTTCACCAGCTCCGGCTTGTAGTCGAAAATATCCAGGTGCGGTGGTGCGCCAGACATGTGCAGGTAGATCACCCGCTTGGCCTTCGGTGTGAAGTGCGGCGAGCGCGGCGCGAGCGGACGTGACGGGTCGGTCGGCTCCGCCACGGCCTTCCCGCCGAGCAGGCTCTCCATCGCAATCGCGCCGAGGCTGAACTGCCCCGCGCTGCGCAGAAACGTGCGGCGGGTCTGGTGTTCGAGTTTCAGGAGGTGGGGATTCATGCAAAAGTAATCAGTGTTCAGTAATCAGTATTCAGTGTGAAGTGCCAGCCCGCCGTGACTCCACGACTGCTTGCTGGACACTGAAAACTGAACACTGCTCGGTTCATCGCTTCATCAAAGTCTCATCCAAATTCAGCAGCACATTCGCCACCGTCGTCCACGCGGCGAGGTTCACGGCATCCGCCCCTTCCGGCAGCGGGCCGAGCGGATCGGTGGCAAGAGAGGTCGCTTTCGCTTTGTCTTTCGCGAACTCGACGGCGCTGTCCGAGTGCAGTTTCACGAGCTTGGCCAGTTCGTTGTCCGAGGGCGGTCGGGCGAGCACGAGGCGGAAGCCGTGGCGGGCCTTGTCGGCATCGGTGGCTCCGCCCTCTTTGGCCATGCGACGGGCAAGGGCCTGCGCGGCCTCGACATACACGGGATCGTTCATGGTCACGAGCGCCTGCAGCGGTGTGTTCGTGCGGTTACGGCGCACGGAGCAAATCTCGCGGCTGGGCGCGTCGAAGGTGGCCATCGAGGGATACGGGCTGGTGCGCCGCCACTCAGTGTAGAGGCCGCGACGATACCGGTCCTCACCGGCACTCGTGGTCCAGTCCAGTGCGCTGCCGAACGCCGCGTTGAGGCCGGAGCTGGGACGCGTCGGGCGGACGCTGGGGCCAAACATCTTCGGACTGAGCAGGCCGCTCACGGCGAGCGACTGGTCGCGCACCATCTCGGCCGTCAGCCGCAGGCGTGGCCCCCGCGAGAGCAGCCGGTTGTCCGGGTCCTTCTCCAATGCATCCGGCATGACCTTCGAGGATTGCCGGTATGCCTGCGACGTGACCAGCAGGCGCAGGAACTTCTTCGTGTCCCACTTCATCGCGACCAGTTCCGTCGCCAGCCAGTCGAGCAACTCGGGGTGCGAGGGGAGCTCGCCCTGTGCCCCAAACTCCTCACTCGTCCGCACCAGGCCGGTGCCGAAGACCGATTCCCAGTAGCGATTCGCCACCACGCGTGCCGTGAGGGGGTTGTTCTCGTCCATGAGCCACTTCGCGAGCGTCAGCCGGTTGCGCGGTGCGTCCTTGGGCAGCGGATGCCACGCCGCCGGGACGGCTTCCGTCACCTCGTCGCCAAGCGCCTGCCAGTTGCCCCGAAGTTGGATGGCAGTCTTCCGTCGCTTGTCGCCGCTCAACTCACGTTGGATCGGCACGGTGCTGGGCTTCAAGTCAGCCAGCGTCTTCGTGAGCGACGCCAACTGCTCGCGATCCTTCTTCAGTTCAGGCGCAAGCGTGCGCGCATAGTAGTCGGTCACCTTGGCACGGTCGGCCGGAGGCAGCGTATTGAGTGTCCAGTTGTCAGTGTTCAGGGAGCGGCTCGCAGCCAGGGTGGAAACGACGGCGGCGGGAGTGCGGGCAAACTCGGCGGCGTGGGTGTCGGCGGTCACGCCGAGCCGGAACTGGCCGAGCGTCGCCTTCGCCGTGGCGGACTGCTGCTCCAGCGTCACGGTCAGCCGCGATCCGGCGGGAATCTCCACCGGCTTCTCGGCAATCAGCGTGAGCGTATGGGCCTTGCCGGTGGAGCCGCCCACGGCCCAGCCGCGCGTCCGGTCCTTCTTTGGCGCGTCGTCGTGCAGGACGTTTTCGGCATCGAAGGTAGCCTGCGTGAAATCCGCGATGGCCGCGCTGAACTTCACTTCCCGCGCACCGTCCATCGCAAAGGCCACGTCCTTCTTCGGTGCATCGTTGCCCGACTTGTCCCAGACCACGTTGCGCTGCGCATCCAGCGCCACCACGCGAAAGCCCTTGAGCCGCTCGCCCGCCTCGGCACGGTTCCAGACCACGATGCGCTCGAGTGCGCGCGGCTCCTTGAGATCCACCTCCCACCACGGGTTGTCCTGCGACTCGGTGTGCGCCACGGAGCCTTTTTCATACTCGCCGTCCGTCTTGCCATCAATGGCCCGGGCGGCAGCCGCGCCCATGTAGGTGCTGCTCTGCTTCGCCTCGCCCTTGAGCGCGACATTCTCGCCACCGCTGAAGACCTGGACCTCGGCGAGCTGGAGAAACTGGTTCTTCGCCGGCAACTCGATGCGCACGAACCGCGCGACCGCCCCTTTGCTCTCGGCCGGCGGGAGAATGCTCGCGCGCACGCGGGTGATGACGAAGTTCCCCGCCGCGTGGCCCGGCCCTTTGCCCGGCAGCTTGTCATTGGGCAGCGCCTCCACGCGCAACGCTGTCAGCTTCTGCGCCACCGGCAGGGTCAGCTCGACCGTGTAGTTGTCCTTGGCCGCTTCGTTCTTGGTGACCAGCACCTTGCCATCGTCCTCCGGGGTGAGCGGCGCACCAGAGGCGGACTTGGCGGCGGACGGCTTGGGTGAAGTCCAGTCGAGGTTCACCGGAAAAGCCTTCGCCCACTTCTCCGCTCCGGCCAGAACTTCGGCTGACGGGGATTTGAACTTCGCTTCAACCGCCGCGAGCGCAGCCTCGCCCTCGGAGCGTTGCTTCCGCTGGGCATCCGTGAAAAAGCTCAGCAGCGGCGACTCGTCGCGCTTGTCGGCGTCCTCCGTGTTGTTGAGGAAGGCGAAGAGCTGATAATACTCCTTCTGCGCGATGGGATCGTATTTGTGCGTGTGGCACTGCGCGCAGGCCATGGAAGTGCCCATCCAGACGGCGAAGGTTGTGTTGACGCGGTCCACGACCGCCGCAATGCGCCACTCCTCATCGTTGGTGCCGCCCTCATTGTTCGTCATCGTGTTGCGATGGAACGCCGTGCCCTTGAGCTGCTCCTCGGACGGATTGTCGAGCAGGTCACCAGCGATCTGTTCGAGCGTGAACTGGTCAAATGGCAGGTTGCGGTTGAACGCGTTGATCACATAATCGCGGAACGCCCAGATGACGCGGGAGGGATCATCCGCGTAACCAGCGCTGTCCGCATAGCGCGCGAGGTCGAGCCACATCCGCGCCCAGTGTTCGCCATAGCTGGGCTTCGCGAGCTGCAAGTCCACGAAGCGCTCATACGCCTTCGGTTCCTTGTCCGCGATGAAGGCGTCCACTTCAGCAACGGTTGGCGGCAAGCCGGTCAAATCCAAAGCCACGCGCCGGGCCAGCGCGTAACGATCAGCCTCGGGCTGGGGGAGGAGGCCATCCTTCGCGAGGCGGAGGAGGATGAAGGCGTCCAGGGGGGAGGAGTAATTAGTGATTAGTGATTGAGTGGCACTGGATTTCGACCCGGCCTTGGACAGCAATCCACTTATCGCTTCCTTACTGATCACTGGCAGTGCCGGCCGCTTCGGCTTTTCGTAGGACCAATGCCCCGAGATCTGCCCGCCCGCCTGAATCCAGGCCGTCAGCAGCTCAGTCTCCCGGGCCGTGAGCTGCTTGCCAAACTTGGGCGGGGGCATCACGTCGTCGGGGTCCTTTGTGGTCACCCGGTTGAGCAGCAAGCTCTTCTGCGGCTGGCCGGGGACGATGGCGCGTCGGCCATCGCCGAGGTCAGCCACCAGGCCCTCTGCCGTGTCCACGCGCAGCCCAATGCCCTTCTTGCCGCCCTTGCGCTCCTTCTCATCCGGCCCGTGGCAGGTAAAGCATTTGTCGGAAAGGATCGGACGGATTTCTCGTTGGAAATCGGGCACGGTGGCCCCCTTCGGCGACGGCGCGGCAGAGCTCCACGATGTGGCGGCAAACAGCACGCCCACAACGCTCAAATTCTTCAGACAACGTGTCATACGCATCAAATGGCCAGTTACATCCGGGCACGGACTTGCGAGCTTGGACGCGGCCCGCCGCCCGGGGATTGAGAATTTACGACGAAAGTGTCCGCCAAATGGTCCGGCTTGTCCACCGTCCCCGTTGTGGCCGCCCAAGGCTGGCCTTCCCCAATGGCTTCGTTTCGCAAACCGCGCAGCTCGACATCCCAATGCCGAGTCGACTCCGAAGCCCCGAGCACCCGCTCGGCCAGTCCCGGAGCGCCAATCGGTAACGCCTTCTCATCCGCGTCATCCGTGAGCCCTCCTGCGAGCCTCAAGATGGGTTCGTTTTGCAAAAAGCACGTCCTCCTTCCTCGCATCTCGGCGACGACATTCCATCGCATCACCTTTGCCACCAAGGCGTTGACCCGGCCCGGCGTCATGCAACCTCCCTTCCCGAATGGCTTCGTTTCGCAAACCGCGCAGCTCGACATTCCAATGTCGAATCGGCCCCGGAGCGCCGAGCACCCGCTCGGCAAGGCCCGAAGCGCCCATCGGTGACGCCTTCAGCCGTGTGAGTCGCTCGCCTGCCTACGGACTTCAAATTGGGTTCGTTTCGCAAAATCCCTCCTTCCCGCAACAGCGAAACCATGGGCAATGAATGGCCAGTGGTCCTTCGCCTGTTGTCTGAGCTTCCAGCCGAGAACCACGCCCCTTTGAACCCGAACCCCGCAGTAGAGCCTGAATTGCAGCAGGAGCTTCGCATAGGGCAAGCGCAGGAGCGGTCCTTGAGTGCTTTGGAGTGCGGTGACTTGTCACCGCTTTCCGCAGGCGACTTGTCGCCGTCGAAAGCCGAAGGGGGGTCCGGTTCCGGCGGGGCTTTCGGCTTGCGCCAGCCCGGAACTGCCCGACCACCGTAAACCGTCAGGCTTCGACGACGACAACTCGCCGCACTCCATAACACAGCGGTCACACGACCGTGCCGGAGGCGTTCCCAGCTTCCGCTCCTGGCTCGGAATCCTGAACTCGACCCGGCTCTCTCCATGGCTTCTCGAAATCTTGCTTGGGTTTGAAATCTGAAATCTCAAATTTGCAATCGCTCACCTGTCACCCCGCGAGTCTCCCATCCCCGCCTCCCTCCCTCATTAGCGTGGCGCAAATGAAATCCACGCTCCGCTGCTCGCCCCGCCGCTACTCCGCCAGCGTCAGCCGTTCCGAGCCGGGAATCTCCCCGCGCACCGTCCGCACCCCGCGCATGTGCCGATGGCAGTTCACGCAACTCACCGTGAGCTGGAACCACGCGACCGATGCGGCGTCCACGTTCTCGTCCCGCGCAGCCTTCTGCAACGCCTCAGCGTGCCGACGGAAGTCCGCGGTGTATTGCTTGTATTCGGGCGTCTGCCGCGCCTGCCAGCCAGCCACCTGGCTCAGCGCCACCAGCTTCTGGGCGTTCACAGCAATGGTGGTGAAGTTCTCCGTCGCAATGCCTTCCAGCACCTTCTGCGAACTCTCCAGCTTCACCTTCATGACCTCCCGGGTGGTGACTTTCGGATCGTTCGGCGCGACCGAGGCGGCCAGTCCGGCGAACAAGGCCCCGAGCAGCACCAGGCTCAACAAGATTTTCATTTTCATAAACCCACTCCGGTTGTGCGCCCATGCGGCGACCAGTGCCGCACGGGCGTAAGTTTCACCGCAGCCCGCTAAACCGCCACGCTCAGGCGGCGAAGCCAAAGCGGAAGTGCTCTTCCTCCGGCTTGATGCCCAGCGACGCGCAGAGGTGCCGCGAAGCGAGCACGCCCGCTGCCGTCTTGATCATCTTGTCGGACTCATTGCGGGGCAGTTCCACGCCCTCGTGGCGCACGGCCTGGAGCCGGTAGCCGTGTTCGAGCACGTGCACCAGAAACTCCTCGGCCGCCACGGGATCGTCCGTTTGGTAGTGGTTCACGTGGGCGTTGCGGCCTACGTGCATGGCGTATTCGATGTGGTATTTCGCAATCATAAGCCTGTTCAGTTAAGGTTCTTGCTGTCGTTGACCGACTGGTGAACACGTTTCACCCAGTTGTGGAATATATCACGGGCGGCGGGCAATGCCTCCGCCCAATCCATCCCGATCTGGACGGTGTCATGCGGTGGCAGCCGGACCGTCGGAAGCGGGTGCCCCTCCGATTTCGCATCGACGGGACGGAACTGGCTGTCCAGCCGGATCTCCATCTGCGCCTTGTCCTCATTGTAGCCCGCCTCGCCCGTGGCCAGCACCTCGACCGCTCCGCTGGGGGTTGAAAGGATTTCCACGACTTCGCTGGTGGAGAGGACTCGTCTCATACGGCGTGAGCTTCGTCCCGGTTTGCCGGCCTGGCTCACCGGGGCTTGCTCAACGTTAGGCCAGATTTGCGCAGCCCTCGTGGCGGCAGGCGTCCCGCCTGCCGGAGAGGGCGGCATCTTGCCGCCCGGAAAGAACGCTGCTCCGCGAAGGTGGGTTGGGAAGTCCGTGGGTGTTCTGACGGGGTGGCTTCTTGGCCGCCGGGCGGGACGCCCGGCTCTACGGCAGGCGGGACGCCTGCCGCCACATGCCGCAGTTGTCTCGGCCCCGATGAACGCCTACCGTGCCCGGCAAGTCTGTTCACCATGCACCGTCACGCCGCCCTCTGCCTGTCGTTCGCATCGCTTGCGTTCCTCCTGTCTCTCCCCTGCCCCGCCGCCGTGAGCCACGGCTTCCGCGTGCCGGAGGGCTTTGAGGTGTCGCTCTACGCGGGCGATGACCTCGCGCACGACATCTTCTCGATGACCACCGATGCGAAGGGGCGGATCGTGGTGGCCGGGAAGGACTACGTGAAAATCCTTCACGACACCGACGGCGACGGGAAGGCCGACAAAGCCACGCTCTTCGTGAAGGCCAGCAAGTCCGGCGCGCACGGCATGTATTTCGATGGCAACGACCTCATCATGAACGGCGACGGGGGCATCCGCCGCTGGGGGGACATGGACGGCGACGGCGTGGCCGATGGCGAACCAGAGTTCTGGCTCCGCACCGAGCGTGACGGCGAGCACTCGGCCAACGGCATCGTGAAAGGCCCGGACGGCTGGTTTTACATGATCTGCGGCAACGACGCCGGCATCTCGAGTGAACACGCCAAGCTCCCCGGCTCGCCCGTCAAGCAGGTCAACGCCGGTGCGCTCGTCCGCATCTCACCCGATGGCAAGACCAGTGAGGTCCTCGCGCACGGCTTCCGCAATCCCTACGACCTCGACTTCCACCCCTTCGGCAACGTCTTCACTTACGATGCCGATGGCGAGCGCGACCACCATCTGCCGTGGTATTCCGGCACCCGCATGTTCGACATCGCCATTGGCGCGCACCACGGCTGGGTGCTCAAAGGCTGGAGCCACGCCTGGAACCGCCCGCCTGCCTGGCCCGACAATACCGAGCGACTCTGGGAGGTCGGACGCGGCTCGCCCACCGGCGTCTTCGTCTATCGGCACCGCGCGTTTCCCGAACGCTACCGCAACGGCCTCTTCGCCATCTGCTGGACCTACGGGCGCATCTACCACTTCCCGCTCACGCGCCGCGGCAGCACGTTCGACACGCAGATGGAAATCTTCATGGAGACGGCGGGTGACACGGGTTTCGCCCCGGTGGACGCGGTGATCGGGCCAGAGGGAGATGTCTTTGTGGCCATCGGTGGGCGCGGCACCATCGGCAGCGTCTTCCGAGTGAAATACACTGGCAAGCTGCCGGTGGATAAGCCGGTGACAGACCCGCTGCGCCAGGTGCTCTCTGCACCGCAACCGCTCGCAAGCTGGTCGCGTGCGAAATGGGTGCCGCAGGCGAAGCAACTTGGCAAGGCAGCTTTCGAGCGAGCCACTTTGAATCAGAAACTCCCGCTACTCGAACGCATCCGCGCCATTGAAATCCTAGTTGAACTCTTCGCCGCCCCCTCACCCGAACTCGCCAGTAAACTCGCCGCCAGCAACGAACCCGAACTCATCGCCCGCGTCACGTGGGCACTGGCCCGAAGCACCGACGCCGCCACTTTAATTAACCTCGTCGACTTGACTCGCCGCGATGAGCCGCGCATTGCCCGCTCCGCGTGGGAAGCGCTTCGCTCCGTGGCCTCCAATACGGAGAAGTTCTACAAAGATTACGTGGGACCGATGCACCTTTCCGAAATGGGTCTTATACTACCGCGTCCAGATTGGTATCGCGGCCTGAACTCCGACGACCGCCGTGTCCGCACCGCCACCGTCCTCGCAACACGGGCTATTGGTTCGGAAGTCTTCACCCGCACTCCGCCTCCCCGCAACCTCACCGAACGCCAGCGTCTCGGCATCCTCCGTATCTACGGCCCCACGCGCACCGACGACCCAAACTGGCAGACGCACTACTTCAACAACGCGACCTTCGTCGCCGCCACTTCGCCTGATCCCGTCACGCGCCTCGACGCCGTGCGCCTGCTCCAGCTCGGCCTTGGCGACGTGAAACTCGTGCAAGACAAGCCCGACACCTACGACGGCTTCGTCGCAAGCAAGACCGAAGACATCCCCACGCCCTTGCGCCAGCACGTCGTCGAGCGCCTCGCCCCCGCGTTCCCCTCCGGCCACGCCGACCTTGACCGCGAGTTGGGCCGTTTGCTCGCGATGCTGTCCGCCGACGCGCCAGGATTGCTGGAACGCGTCGCCGGGAAGCTGACGGACACCAGCCCGGTGGAGGACGACGTTCACTACCTGATGGTGGTCGCGCGGCTGCCGGAGCCGAGGTCGCTCGAGATGAGTGTGCATATCGCCCGCGCCGTCGCCGGGCTGCATCACAAGATGCAGGCCGACAAGAAGGAACCGAGCACCTACTGGCCGGCCCGTGTGGCCGACATGTTCAGCCGTCTGCTGGAACGAGATCCAAAACTGGATGCCGCACTGGTCGCCGCGCCAAACTTCGGGCTGCCCGATCACGCGCTGTTCACCCGTCGCTTCGACAAATCCGAGCAGCCCTCCGCCGCGCGCATGCTGCTGGCCGCGCTCCGTAGTGGGGCAGGCGTCCCGCCTGCCTCACCGGGCGTCCCGCCCGCGAACAACAATAACGCGGGCAAGATGCCCGCAGAGGCAGGCTGGAAGCCTGCCCCACTAGCTTGGACCAGCGAGCTGATCGCCTTCCTCGCCGTGCTGCCGGATGGCGAATTGTTCCCGGCGCTCCGCCAGCAATGGCCGCACGCGACCCTGCAAGACGCCATCCTCCGCCTGCTCGCCCGCGCTCCGCAGACCGAGGACCGCCAACGCTTTGTCACCGCGCTCGGCTCCTTCCAGCCCGCCGTGGTGGAACTGGCAGCGAAGTCCCTCGTCAAGCTCGACGGCGAAGCCACGCCGAAGGAACTCGGAACCGCGCTGGCTTCGCTCCGCCGACAATGCGCCGCACCGAAAGAGAAGTCCGCCCGCACCGCCCTGGCTGAACTGCTGGCCAAGTGGAGCGGGCGCAGCTTCGCGGTCGCGGAATCCGGTGACTTGATGAAGGCCTACGCGGCGTGGTTCGAGTGGTTCGCCCATACGCATCCGGCGGCGGCCAAGGAACTGCTGGGTGGCGACGAGGACACCGCTGCGTTTCTGAAGCGCCTGCCCGCGATCGCGTGGGAGAGTGGCGATGCCGCCAAAGGACAGCGCATCTACGAGGAACGCATGTGCCACCGCTGCCACTCGGCCAGCACGCGCATCGGTCCCGACCTCACGGGCGTGGCGAGCCGGCTGTCCCGCGAAGACCTGTTCATCGCAATCCTCGACCCGAGCCGCGACATCTCGCCGACGTATCTGCCGAAAGTGCTCACCACGAAATCCGGCGCAAGCTACACTGGCTTCCTAGTGTATGACTCGCCCACCGCGAAGCTGGTCCAAACTGGCCCGGACACCACCGTGCGGATCACGGGCGATGAAGTGACCAGCGTCACGGACACGCGCGTGTCGCTGATGCCCGTGGGCTTGCTCAGCGGATTGAAAGACGCCGAGGTGGCGGACTTCTACGCGTTCTTGAAGACGCTGAAGAAGTGAGTGAGGGGGACACTCTTGTCCCCCTTCCAGAAGATGCTTTCAGCCGGAACGATGCAGCCGGAGCGCCGGCTTGCAGCCGGCTTACCGTGCTCTGATGAGCGATGGCTGCCATTTGCGAAGCCGAGGCATTGAATGGTGCGTCCAAAATCCTGCCCTGCGCAGGGCTTCTGAACTCCGCAGGGGGTAAGCCGGCTGGGAAGCCGGCGCTCCGTCAACTGCATCGTCCCGGTTCAGATAAAGATAAAGGGGACAGGAGTGTCCCCCTCACGCGAGTCAGAGCTTCGCCATCGCTGAATCCAGCGCCGCGTAAAGCTGGTTCATCGTCGCCGCCGTCTCGTCGCCCATGTTCGAGAGGCGGAAGGTGGTGCCCTTGATCTTCCCGTAGCCGCCGTCGATGAGGAAGCCCTGCTCCTTCACGAACTTCTGAAGCTTCGCCGCGTCCACGACGCGACCGCCGGGCTTCGCCCCGTTGTTCACGCAGC
>CAZOCL010000053.1:0-8406 GCA_964578245.1 uncultured Klebsiella sp.
CGTCGTGGACGATGTTGATGGTCGGCTCGGTGGTGAAGTAGCGGTAGTTCCACGCTGCCGGCCACGCCCCGCCATCATAGATCACGCACCCCGCCGCCGCCGTGAAGCGGCCCACCTGGTCAATCTGCACATACGGCAGCCGGTCGTAGGGGATCAACGAAAAGGTTGGCACGCTCATCTCCGCGACATTGTAACTGGCCACGCCGGGCACCTTGCCGCGCGAGAGCTGCTCCTCGCTCATCACCACATGCATGAGGAGCTGGCCGCTGGTGGGCTGGGTGAAGAAGATCTCGTTGTCCCACGCGATCTGCAGGCCCCAGGTGTTGCCGCCCTTCGAGGAGAACTGCTCAAAGGCCGAGCCGTCCGGTCGGAAGCGCACCACGCCGGAGCCGATCGCGCCGAAGTGCTGCGTGCCATCGCCGCTGGTCACATCGCGCGAGCCGCTGTAGCCGTGTGTGGCGTAGATCCAGCCGTCGAAGCCCCAGCGGAGGTTGTTGATGACAGCATGGGTGTCGCCGAAGCCGAGGTTGGTGTAGAGCTTGGTGGCCTTGTTGCAGACGCCGCCACCGTTGGTGTCCTCGAGCAGCCACACGTCCGGGGCCGCCGCTGCGATGACGCCGGTCTTGTGGAAGACGAAGCTCGTCACGCGCTCCAGGCCGCCCGGCACGCCGTGCGCGTAGTCCGCGAAGACTTTCTTGGTGTCCATCACGCCATCGGCCTTCGAGGAGGTAAGGATGGAGATGCGGTCGTAGGCGGGGCGGTCGTAGGTCTTGCCGTCGTCGCTGAGCTTGTCGTCCTTCTGCCAGCGCTGGACATAGTCGGTGCGCGGGTTGACCGAGCGGCCGTCCGGATACTCGGGCGTCTCGGCGACCCACAACCGGCCCCCCGCATCCCAGTCAATGTTCATCACTTTGTTGATCAGCGGCTCGCTGGCGACGAGGGAAAGCTTGAAGTCGGGGTGCAGGACCAGTTGCTTTGCGGAGTCCGCCGGGCGGGCGGGGCCACCTTCGGGATAGAGCAGCGAGGCGACTTCCTCGGGCTTGCAGAACTCATCCACGTTCGCGCGCTGGCCGGCCCAGGCGATGCCGCGCAGCAGCACCGCGCGGAAATGCGGCAGGCTGAAATTGGCGTAGAGGTGGCCGGGAATGTGGACGAAAGCGCGGTAGGGCTTCCCGCCGGCGAGCGTGCGCTCGTAGGTCCACATCTGTGGCGCGAGGTCATACACGGTGACTTTGCCCTTGTCCGGCTGGCCGTTCTTCTGGTTGCGGCGCGCGGCGGAGATGTTTGGGGTGTAGGCGGCGGCGAGCACGCGGACGTCCGGGCTGAGGTCCATGTCGTAATAGATCTCGTCCTTCAGGTCGTAGTTCGCGATCGCCGTGGTGACCGGGTGCGTGCGGTCCACGTAGTAGAGGGACATCGGGCCTTCGAGCCATTTGGTCGTGCCCCAGACCCAGGACCCGCCGACGACGGACTTGAGATACGCCGCGCCGTCGGGAGATTTCTGACCCGGCACGCTCGCCGCGTGGATCACCACCACGCCACCGCCGCGCTTGAGGAAGGCCTCCAGGCCTGGACGCTTGTCCGCCGGAATCTCGCCACCCTCCTGCGAATGGAGGATGAGCAGGTCGGACTTGGCGAGCTGTTCGGCGCTGGGGAACTCCAGCGCGCCGTCCGTCTGGCAGCCGCGCTCGTTGAGCAGCTTGGTCCAGTCGCGGAGGAACTGCTCGTGCTCATGCTGGCCCGGCCCGTGCGACTTCTTGCCGCCCCGGATGAAGACGCGCAGCGGTTCCGCGGCGGACAGCGTGGTGGCGGCGAAGATCAGCGTGAAAGCGGTGCGCGCCCACGCGGAAAAGAGACAATGCTTCATGCGAGGTATGTCGTTAAGTCCACGCATTAAACAGACCGGTCCCCGGGAAAGCAACGACCAGCCCATGTGCGGGCCGCACCTGCTGATATTTCAAATGCACCAGCCGGGAATGCTGGAAGCGCCGGGCGCCGGCGGGTCGCCAAACAGGAGGGGAACCACGAAGAGTGTTCGGCAGCCAGGCGACTTCAAGCAGCAGTTCAGGGTGCTTGATGGCTGCGCTCCGCATACCTCCTCCGGCTACGCACCGCACCGGCGAGCGGCACGACAAATCTGCCAGCTCGAGTGAAGCGAAGCACAACCACGCGGTCGGTGGCCGGGAATTCCGTTCAACGCCCGTTGTCCGTCGGAGCGGGACGTTGGGGAATGGGGGAAGACCGCCGTGACCCGGGAGAACGCCAGGCCAGCCAGAAGGTGGAAACCAAGCCGGCGTATTTGAACACTGACCCCATGAGCGTAGGCTTCTGAACCGCCGCCGCCGGCGTGCCACGCCGGAAAGCAGCCAGCCCGGCCAGCAGCACGGCTGCCGACGAAGCCAGGGAGCCGTAGGATTTGGCCCGGTCCGTGAGGGCCCGGGCATCCGCCGCCAGCGCCGCCAGGTCACCGGCCAGTTCGGCGCGGTTAAGATCGCTTTCCGCCAGCAGGAGCTGTTTGCGCGAGGCCAGCGGGTTCACGCGAGAATTTCCTCCAGGCAGGCACGGTCTTTGCGGAGCTGTTCCAGCGTGGCGGAGAAGGTGTGCCAGTCCCGCAGGCAGCCACTGAGCCGCCGGGCGAGATAGACGCCGACACCGCCGTAAAGGCCGGTCAAGACCAGCAGGACGACAACCGGGGACCACGCCCAGAGTCCGACCACGATGGCCGCCGTCAGCGTGACGGTGGCCATCAGGCCGAACGCCGCCACGCCCAGGGCCAGCAGCAAGGCGTGCAGGAGCCGCTCACGCTCCTCCTGCACTTCCACGGTCAGCAGTTCGAGCCGGTTCTCCCCGATGACCAGCAGCCGCTGCATGAAGCGCCGGGACGTGGCGCCGAACTGGCTGAGACTGGCAGGGGGCTCTTCCATAACGGCCTTAATCGCACTTGCGGGCGCACTGGCGCGCGACGAGAAAACCAATGACCGCCCCGACGCCGACGCCAATGGCGATGGCCTGATAGGGATGCTCATGCACGGCCTCGTCCGCTGCCTTCGCGCCGGCGACCGCCTTTTCGCGCACGGAACCGTAAATCTCCTTGGCACGGTCCAGGGCATCGGAGAGCCGCTCGCGGGCCTCGCCGACCTTGTCGCCCGCGACGTCGGCCGTGGCGGCCATGAGCGCGCGCGCGTCGTCGGCGAGGCGGCCCATGTCGTTGCTGATTGCTTGTGTGTGTTTGTTCATAGTGCTGTTGTGTCGGTTAGCTGGCATGATGCAAAGGCAGGTTTTACGCGCTGGCGAGGTGGGCCGCTTCCGCTGAGCCGGGCACCGTCAAAATCGAATTTCGTCCGCCGAACGGGTTGGGCACGGTCTCGGTAACCAGCGGGTCCGGCATCCAGTGGCCGTCCACTACCAGGCAGTATTCGTAAGTGCCGGGAGCAAGCACGGTTTCCTTGAACCAATGGCCGTCACCGGCGGGATGCAGCGTCTTGGCTTCCGGCTGCCATTGGTTAAACGTCCCGGCCACGCAGACCGTCGCGGCCGTGGGATGGATAAATTCAAAGCGAACGGGCACCAGCTTCGGGCCGGGATTCGGCGCGTTATCGTGGTTCTTGGTATGTTTCATAAGCGTAGGAAGTGACCAGCGCGGCGGGCGACTGAATGGTTTGATCGCACGGCCCGTTGGAGGCCTGCTTCAGCTCGCGGGGATGTCTCGTGTCACGCCTTCAGCCTGCCCTAACGGATTGGTCCGGCCTATGGGGTGTTACCCGAACCTGACGCCGAGGGGCTGGCTGAAGAATTGCTGGGGCGCGTGTCACGGCACACGAATGCGCGACACGCGCCCAGCAGCCTACCTGGCCTTCGGAGCAGCCTAGAATGGCGAAGCAGAAACCTGCACGCCGGCTTTCCTGAAGTCGTTGCTCCCCGGCGCATCTGCAGCCCGTATGGTCAGCAGTGCCGCGAGGGAAAAGAGGGTGGTGTCAATCGCGAGGTTGACCAGTCCGACGTGCTGGCCGCCGACGGTTCCGAAGCAGCCGCACTCGATGTTCAAGCCGCGGGCCAGCGCCGACACAATGACCGCAAAGAACACCGCCGTAAGGCCGGTGAGCAGGAGCGCGGCGGGCCGCAGCCAGATGCCCGCGAGCACGAACGCACCGGCGGTGACTTCGATCCACGGGAGGAAGATGGCCACCGGGTTGAGCAGCTCGTGCGGCACCAGCCGATAGTTGCTGATGGCCAGGACAAACGCGTTCGGGTCGGCAATTTTGAGCGCTCCGGCGGTGACGAAGGCCCCGCCTACGATCAAACGCAGCAGGCCCGTCAGCCAGTCGGGCGGGGTCGGGAGCAGCAGCTTCATCTTGATCCCCCGGTCGTGGCCAGGCCCGCCGCGCGCCAGGCGGTCCAGCCGTTGAAGAGCAGGTGCGTGTTCGTGTAGCCGAGCTGGTGGAGGCTGGTGCGCAGCCGGTGGCTCAGCTCGCACTCCAGGCCATCGCAATACAGCACCAGGGGCGACTCCGGCGTCAGCAACGGCGCGACCGCCGGGAAGTGCTGGGCGAAGGATTGCGCGGGCAGGTTCAGCGCGTTGCCGATGTGCCCGGCGGCGTAGTCCGCCGGTTCACGGGCATCCAGGAAGAAGGCGCTGCCCTGCTGCCAGAGCACCTTCGCCTCATCGAGCGCGAGGTAGGTCTCGGCGGGCCGGACCACCTTGGGCGGCGTGCGCAGCGGCAGCCCGCGTGGCGAGAGCTGGTTGCCCGCCAAGCCGGCCGCCATGCCGAGCAAGATAATGCCCAGCATTTGCGGCAGCAAGGTGGCGGGCCGGAAGCTCACGGTTTGAACACGTTGACGATGACCGGCACTTCGATCCGGGCCTGGGCCGCCACGGAGGTCTCGAAGGAGACGTTGCCGCTGACGGTGGTGGCCGGCACTTCATCCAGCCGCGCCACGAGTTCATAGACCTTGCCCGGCTCTTTGGGCACGAGTTCGAGCTTGATGCCCTTGATGGTGCTTTGCGGATTCTTCAATTCGAACGACTTGCCGTCGGCCGAACGAATCGTCACCCGGCGCAAGACCACCGCCTCGGGGCGCTCCGCAACGGTCTGGGCAGCGTCCGTGATGCTCCAATACAACGCTTCCGGGCTGAGCGAAACCTCGCCCATCACCTGGCCATAAACATAGATGCTCGCCACCGGGAGGTTGGTCTGGCCGGCGATGTAGAGGTGGACGTATTCGTTGAAACGGCGCGGCGAACCTTCCCGCCGCACGGCGATGCGGATCCGCACGGAGTTTGTCTCCTTCGTGGCGGACGGCTCCACCACCGCAGTGATCCACGGCTGGGAGGGCGCCAGCCGGGCGAGGCGCAGCGGCTGCCCGTCGTTGCGCGTGAGGGTGGTGAACTGGGTGGCGTCATTCACGCCGAACGCCAGCCGGGGGGCGACGGTGAGCGGGTTCACCTCGTAGAGGGGGGTGTAATCCGCCTTGATGCTGAGCGATACCTCGGGCGTCAGCGGGTCGTTGGACTTCACCGCGATGTGCTTGTCAAACTGCGCCTTCACCAGGCCCAGATGCAGGGTGAACGGCAGCTCGCCCGATTCCCCTGGCTGCAGTGTGTCCGGCTTCAGCTCGGCGAAGGTGCAGCCGCAGGAGGGCTTGGGCGGCTCAACTTTGAGCACAGCGTCGCCGATGTTCTTGTATTTGAAGACGCCGCTCACGGACGTGACCTGCGAGGTCTTGCCGAAGTCATAGACCAGGCGGTCAAATTGGAGCTTGGGCGCCGCCGCGTGCGCCGAGAGGCACAGGGCCGCCAGGCAGAAGGTCGTCGCCCATGGGGTGCGGATGTTTTTCATAAGGTTGGAGGCTGCTGTTAGCGTGCTGGTCTGACTTGTCGGAAACCCAGCCGAAGGAACCTTCCTTCGGCTGGGATGATGATCACAGAGTTGGGTCGGGTTATTGCACGATCATGATCCGGTAGAACGTCTTCCGGTCGGACGTCACGGGACTGCTCTTGGAGGCGGTCCCGCCCGTGCCAGCCACATCGCCCGGAGCATCCGTCCACGGTGAGTTCTGGGCGTTGGTGCGGGACTGGAGCCGGTAGGTGACCCCGGCCATGCTGCCCCAGGACACGGTGGCCACGCCGTTGGCCAGCGTCACCGAGGTGATGACCAGCCCGTTGAGCGGACCGGAACAATTGGCCATGGCCGTGGCAGTCCGTCCCTGGCAGGTGTCCGTGCCGCGCACCGAGACGGTGTTCGTCGCCGGGTCGGTATTGGGTGCCACCACGTAGCTGCCACTGTATTGTTTGGATTCACCGGGAGCGAGTTCGATCGGCCCGAGCAGGATCATGCCGCCATTGGGCTGGCTGGTGAACACGGTGACGTTCGTCAGGACAACGTCGCCGAGGTTCGTGATCGAACCGGTGAACGTGTAGGTGCCACCGGGCGGCACCGGTGACGGCGGGCACACCTTGGTGATGGCGAGGTTCGGCGTGGAGAGCAGCGGGCAGACGGTCGTGACCGTGGCGGTCACGTTGCTGCCGAGGCAGCGGTCCTGACCGCGCGCCGTCAGCGTGTCTACGATGAAGCAGCAGCAGTGCGGCGCGGTGTAGCTGTTGGTGAACCGGACGGAAGCGCCCGGGGCCAGCGTGATGGGCCCGAGGATGGGCGTCGCGTTCGTCGGGCGGTTGTCCACCACGAAGACGTTGACCAGGGTGACCTGACCGGGATTGCTGACCGTGCCGGTGTAGATGTAGAGGCCGCCGCGCGGGGTGGGCTCAGCCGGGCAGTCCTTGGTGACGGCGATGAGCGGCGGCGTGGTCACCGGGCAGGTCGTCGTGACGCTGCTGACCACCGGGGACAGGGTGCAGACGTTCAAGCCGTTGGCCGTGACCGTGTCCGCGCCGCAGAAGTCCGGCGGCACGATGTAGGAGACGGTGTAGTTGAGCATTTCGCCCGGGGCCAGCGTGAGGGGGCCCAGCACCGTCGTATTGACCGGCTGCGCATGCACCACGGTGACATTGATCAGGGTGATGTTGCCGGCGTTGCTGACGGTGCCGCTATAGGTCATCAGGTCGCCCGGGCGCAGGGTGCCGGGCACGCAGGTTTTCGTGACCACGATCAACGGCGTGGTCAGCACCGTGCAGGTGCGCGTGGAACTGTCAGTGACCAGCTCGCCGGCGCAGCCGACGCCGCTCGCGCGGACGGTGCTGGAAACCACGCAGCAGTTGGTGGGCACCTGGTAGCTGCCGGTGAAGGTTCCGACCGCTCCAGGCGCGAGCGAGGCCTGGGTGAAGACCACGGTGTTGGCACCGGGCCGGTCACTGGTCACCACCACGCCGGTCAGGGTGATGTTGCCCGCGTTGCTCACGGTGCCGCTGTAGGTCAGGAGACCGCCCTGCACCACGGCGTTGGCGGGACACGTCTGGGTGACCACGATGGCCGGCGTGGTCTGGATGGGACAGGGGGTGGTCGTGGTGTGGCTCACGGCCACACCGCAGATGCTCCGGCCGGTGACCGTCGCGGTGCTGGTGGTGCTGCAGGCGGTGGGGGCCACGTAGCTGCCGCTGAACGCGACGATCTCGTTCGGGGCCAGCGTGGCCACCGTGAGCACCGGTATCGGACCGCTCAAGTTATTCATCACGACCACGTTGGTGAGGGTGACGTTGCCGCTGTTGCGGACCGTGCCGGTGTAATTGACCTGCGCGCCGGGAACCGTTGGATTCGCCGGGCAGAACTGGGCGATCACGATGCCCGGGGTGGTCAGCACCGTGCAGGTGGCCGCCGCGTTGTTCGCGACGAGGTTGCCCGAACAGTTGTCGTTGCCCGAGGCCGTCACCACGCTGGTGACCGTGCAGGCGTCATTCGGTGCCGTGAACGTCGTCGTGAAGTTCGCGGAGCCGCCGGGAGCCAGCGTGATCGGTCCCATGACTGGAGCGTTGTTGGTCGGCTGGTTGTTCACCACGAACACGTTGTTCAGCGTGACATTGCCGGTGTTGCGCACCGTGCCGCTGTAGGTAATCGCACCGCCTGAACTGACCGGGGTCGGCGGGCAGACCAGCGTGACCGCGATGGCGGGGGCGGTAAGCGCGGCGCAGGTGGTCGAAGCAAAGTTCGTGACCGAGTTCAGCGTGCAGACGTCCTGGCCGGTGCCCCGGAAGGTGGTCGTGACGCCGCAGGCATTGGCCGGCACCGTGAAGGTCGTCGTGAAGTTTGCCACCGCGCCGGGCGCGAGCGACGCCACGGAGAAGACCGCCGTGTTGGCGGCCGGCTGGTCACTGATCACCACCACATTGTTGAGGGTTATGTCCCCCGTGTTGCGCACCGTGCCGCTGTAGGTCAGCGAGCCACCGGGCACGATCGGCGCGGCCGGGCAGGTCGCCGTGACGGCGATGCCGGGGGTCGTGAGGATCGGGCAGGTGCT
>CAZOCL010000053.1:8506-24574 GCA_964578245.1 uncultured Klebsiella sp.
GGGGCCAGCACGGGGATCGTCACCAAGGGAGTGGACCCGCTGAGGTTGTTGAGGACGACCACGTTGGTCAGCGTCACGTTGCCCGAGTTACGGACGGTGCCGGTGTAGCTGAGCGGGCCGCCGGGCACGGCGGGAAGCGCCGGGCACGCCTGGGTGAGGGCGAGGGCGGGCGTGGTGTTCAAGGCGCAGGTGGCGGACGCGTTGTTCGCGACCGGCGAGCCCGAGCAGTTGTCGTTGCCCGTCGCCGTCACCGTGCTGGTGACCGCGCAGGCATCCGCCGGGGCGGTGAAGGTCGCGCTGAAACTGGCGGAGGCTCCGGGGGCCAGGCTCGCCACGGTCAGGACAGTGGCGGGCACCGTCTGGCCGCTGACCACATTCACGTTGTTCAACTGGACATTGCCCGTGTTCCGCACCGTGCCGGTGTAGGTGATCGTCCCGCCCGCGCTGGCCGTCGTCACGGGACACACCAGCGTCACGGCGATGCCCGGGGTGGTGGTGCCAAAGCAGGTGGTGGAAACGGTGTTGGTGACCGGGTTCAGCGTGCAGGCGTCCCGGCCGGTGCCCTGGAAGCTCGTGGTCACGGCGCAGGCGTTGGCCGGCACCGTGAAGGTCGTGGTGAAGTTCGCCACCGCGCCGGGCGCGAGCGACGCGACGGAGAAGACCGCCGTGTTGGCCGCCGGCTGGTCACTGACCACCACCACATTGTTCAACGTGATGTCGCCGGAGTTCCGCACCGTGCCGCTGTAGGTGACTGTCCCGCCTGCCACGACCGGTGCGGCCGGGCAGACCGCTGTCACCACGATGCCTGGAGTCGTCAGAATCGGGCAGACCGCCGTGGCCGCGCTGCTGACCGCGCTGCCGCAGCGGCTGGTGGCCGTGGCGGTCAGGGTATCAGAAACTGAGCAGTTGGTGGGCGCCAGGTAACTGCCGGAAAAACCAGCCACGTCGCCGGGTGCCAGCGACGCAATGGTGAAGACCGGCGTGTTCGCGGACGGCTGGTTGTTGACCACCACGACATTGGTCAAAGTCACGTTGCCGGTGTTGCGGACGGTGCCGGTAAACGTGAGCGGTTGCCCGGGAGCCACTGGACCGGCGGGGCAGGCCTTGGTCACCTGGATGCCCGGGGTGATGGAGTTCTGGCAGGTGACGGTGGTGGAGTTGGTCAGGGTCCGCGGCGTGGCCGTGAACTCGTCCGTGGCCCGGACGACCAGGGTCGCCGTGCTGGGCACACAGGGGTTCACCGGGAGGTAGCTGCCGGTGAAGGAAGCGACCTGGCCGCGGGCGAGGTTGTTAGTGAAGACCACCGTGAAGAACCCGCCATCGTGGAAGTTCGTCACCACCACGCCGACCAGCGTGTTGTTGCCGCAGTTGGTCACCGTGCCGCTGATCGTGATGAGGCCGTTCTCCCCCACGCCGGGCAGACAAAACGCGGAAATCAGGACGCAGGGCAGGTTCACCTCGGTGTTAAGTCCTTGGAAACCTCCGCCAATGCTGTCCGTGTCATTCTGATGAATGGTGCCAATGTCCCGCGCGGTGGCGAGCAATGTGCCATCGGGCTGAATGTCCTGGGCGCGGACCACGTAGCTGACGACATCCGGATAAAAATCCGCTTCGCCTTGATGAAGGGTCGTTCGCACTAGCGTGACGTTGTTGGTCCGCCCGTCGGGCGTGACGATGAAGGCTGTGATGCCGGTGGCGTCGCAGACGATGCGCCCGCTGTTCGGGATGCCGTTGAACACATTGATGCTGTAACTGATCGTGTCGCCGACATGGACGTCGGGGATGCTGGTGAAGAGGTTGATGCCCAGGCCGCTGCCGGTGCAGTTGGCCGGCACACGGTCCGCGTGCACGGAGGCGGTGGCCAGCAGCAGGCACATCAAGGACGCCAGCCAGGTGGTCACGCGCCGGGCGATGGCGGCACCGCGCAACTCGCGTGGCCGGCCCTCGCAGACGATTGGATCAACGGGCAGAGGAAGACCGCCCGGCGGCTTGATGGGTTGCTGTAAAGAGGTGTTCACGGGGTTGGTTGGTTGGGTCAAGGTTGCAAATCCGCAGGGCGCTGGCTGGTTGTCCGGTTGCTTCTGGAAGAGAGGCTTTCCGTTCTCAACGCGGTGACCTTAGTTGAATTTGGAACGGCGCTTCCATGGGGTGTTCTTCGGTGGTGGTGTGACCCATGGCGGCCCGGCAGGAGACGTCCGCCTCTTATGCCGGTTGGCAATCAGCCGCAAATCGACATGACCGCCGAGCCTCGAGGCACACGGAGATTTGCCATGGCCGCCGCCCCGGCCAGAAACCGTGGCGTCCCCTGGTGCAAGGTCACCACCGACGGGCTTGCTCATCGGTGGTCGTCTTGAGTCTGCGGGAACCTTCTGAAATCTCCCTGTTCCTCTTTGTGTGCCTCGTGACTCCGCGGTCAAAAATCGGGGACGATCTTCTCCCGGCGCTACGCAGCCGTGAAACAGCCCTGTAGCGGACGTAAAATTGCGCTGAGCTGGCGATCACACCTGGCAACCAGCGTGAACGTCATGGAAAAGGGCCGTTCTCCGCGTGCCGCTGCGTGCAACGAATGGACCGCTTGCGGCGGCCTTCAGGATCAGCGGGGCTTGGCTGCCGGCTGGCCCGCCAGTGCCGCCAGAATGGCCTGCTGCACCACCGGATTGGCCAGGTTGCCCGAGTGTCCGCCTTGGGCGAAGACGGTCAGCTGGGCGGGGGAGAAGGTGGCGCGCAGCCAGGCCAGATCCTCTTCCGCTAGCAGAAAGTCGTTTTGATTGACGATGAGCCGGATGTTCGGATTGGCGCGCAGGCCCGCCTCATAGGTCCGCAGATCACCGGCGGCAGCCAGGGTCTTCGCCGCCGGTTCAGTGATGCCCCGGGTTTGATAATAGGGGATGACAAACTGCTCCAGATAGTCCTGATAGGAGAAGCGCATGATCTCCTCATATGCCGGTGACCGCCGCAAGTTCGAGAGCAGTTGCAGCAAGACCGCCTGGTTGCTTCTACGCTGGCTGCTATAAATTATATCCCGCAGCACAAATCTAAAAGTCAGTCCGATCAAAAACTTGGATTCGACCGCGCTGAACGGCAGGGCGGTGGGCGAGGTGAGTTTGCCATGGGTCAGGGCGGCCGCCTTCAAGAGCGTGTTTTCCAGATTGCTGGTTCGGTCCCTGGCCGGCCACTCGACCGGGGCCTGGTAGAATTCGTCCAGCTTGGAAACCCCATGCACCAGCCGCACGGGATTGTTGAGCGCCACGTAGCGGTCAAACTGGATCAGTGACGACCGGTTCGTCGCCGTCGAGGCCGCGATGAACAGGGCATGCAGCGCCCCCATGGAATGCCCCAGCAGCGCCTTGCTGCTCGCCCGGCCGGGGTGCAGCGCCTCGAGCCGGCGGTCAATCACCGTCAACGCCGCATGCATGTCCTGGCCGTCCACCGGCAGGTAGGCGGGCATGGCGGTGGTCGACGCGCGCTCCATGAACTCGGGGTTGAACGCACTGCTCACGCACACCGCCGAATAGCCATTCTGATAGGCCAGCTCGGCCAGCGCCACCGAGGGCTGTGACAGCCGGTGGGCCCCCAGCCCGGGAACGATATACACCATGGGCGCCTGGCCCGGCTGCAGCCAGTAAGTGAACTTCAGCTCCCGGCCCGTGGTGGGAATCAGCACCGACCGCGTCTTGCCATGAACCGGGAACTCGGGGTCTTTGAACGTGAAGAAAACCGATTCGAGAGTTTCCAGCGTGGCCGGATCAGGCCCGCCTCTTACCTCATAGTCCGCCACCCGGTTCGCCCGTGCGAACGTCCAGGCATATTGAATCTCGGCATACGGATCCGACGTCGCCTGGCTGAATCGCACGTATTCCCCGACGGTATCAGAAAAGTCATTATACATGACCACGTAGGTGAAATAGGTATAGGGACCAAGATAAGTCAGTGGATTGCCCGCTTCGATTTCATACGGGGCGATGTAGAGCAGCGGATTGGACGCCGTGTCCGCAGCGAGGCCGACGGCGTCCCGGTCACTGCTGGGGCCGAACAGCGGCAGCATGAGGTAGAAATGCGGCTGCCAGCCCCATTGACCGAACGTCTGGCCGAAGTCCGCTTCCGATTTGGGGATCTGCCACTTGGTGCCCACGTCGAAGAACCCCGCCACTCCGACCGTGGAGTTGCAGACAAACCGGTAGGTCTCATCGCGTGCGCCGGTCCATTTGCCTTGGAGCACGTTGTTGATCAGCCGTCCCGGGTAGGTGAGGTTCTTGCCGAAATTGCCGATGCCCGTCCGGATGGGTTTCGCGACGACAAACCGGTAAACCCGGCTGGTGGGCTTGATGACGCCGGTCATCACGCCCTTGTTGACGGACCAGAGCACCCGGTTCAGCGGTTCGAGCGGATCGGGCACCGCCTTGGGCAGGACCACGGTCTCCCGGGCGGGGGCCGGACTGGCGAAGCCGGCTGCCGGTGCCTGCGGTGCCTGCGGGTGGGCGAAGGGCGCCAGCCACAACGACAATAGCACCAAGGCCGCCGTGCCCGTGCGCCGCGCAGCACAAGCGTTCAAACCGTTCGCCTTCCTGAAGCAGTGGCGGAAGTGGTTTGGGCTCCGGCGGCCCATTCATGCGGCGTGGCAGCCCCGGGGGCCTGGCTTGGGGGCGAATTGGCGATGCTGGCTCTCATGGTGGCGTCCGAATTGCCCGTTTGAATCTTGACCGCTCCTGCCGCTGTCTCCGTCCACTCTACAGCGATTCTGATTTTGTTCAAATTCGGCAAGGATGACCGGGGTGCGGCGGGCGACGGGTGGTGGAGGCTTGGTTCATCCATGAGTCAAGGGAAGCACTGACCAGCAAACCAGCGCCATGGGGTGTTCACCCCAGCGAGCGGCTCCCCTCCCGCCAGCCGGTGGCCAAAGCGGACTGGGATGCTGGCGGCTGGGTGGCCCGGCGGCCCTGAGTAACCAGGACCGCCGGGCCGGATTAGGCAGTTACGGGCAAGTGTCTGTGCGGGCTGCCTCGAATGCACGCGAGGCCGGCCCAGAGGAACGCGACACGCGCTCGGTTGCCAAAATGTTCTTGCCGCGCAGGTGCTCGGCGATGCCGACGCGACTGAGTCCGCAGCCCGCTTCGGCGATGGCGCTCAGGACACGCTCTTCATCCATGATGATGCGCTCGCGCTTGTAGATCGGATACTCCGCCCGCGCGGCCTTCGGGCTCAGGTTGATGGTGGCCAGGTTGGCCCCGGCGTTGAACGCGCGCACGTAGCCGTCCGCCGCCACCAGCCGCATGGCGCTGACCGCCGGGATGAGCCAGTGCGGCGAACGCAGGCGCATCCACGCGACGCAATCCAGGGTCTGCTCGATGTCCCCATTCGGCGCGCTGCCAAACGGCGTCTGCGCGCCAGCCACGAACGGGCTGACGCTGCACCCGGCCAGGGGCAGCCCGCCCAGCAGGTCCAGGGTCTGTTCCACCTGCGCCGGCGTCTGCCCGGGCAGCCCCACGATAAAGCCTGACGACACCTGCCAGCCCGTGGCGGCGAGGTGGCGGATCGCCGTTACGCGCCGGTCGAGCGTGCCCGGCGATCCGACAAACTGATAATGAGCGGCGTCCCCCGTCTCCACCTTGATCACGTAGAAATCGCCCCCGGCCGCGCGGAGTTCGTCATACTCGGACGAGGACAGCGTGCCGAGGCAGAGCGTGATGCCCAGGTTGGTGTGACGGCGCAGCGCGCGCACCAGCGGGAGCACCACTTCGCGCACCGCCACCGGGTCTTCCCCCGCCTGAATGTCAATGTCCGTGATGGCGGCGGGCCGGTGGTGGATGATGGATTCGGCCAGCTCGTCCGCGGCCAGCCGGTAGCGTTTCAGCTCCCGGTTGTCCCGGCGCATGGCACAATAGCCGCAGTTCTGGCGGCAGTGGCTGGACACCTCCACGACCCCGCGCACAAAGACGCGGCGTCCGAACACTTCATCCCGGACCTCCCGGGCCAGCTCATGCAGGTGGGTCCGCGTTCGATTGGGGGTGACGGCGCTCATGCAACTCAACTGGCCGCCAGGCCGCGTGACCACGGTGAATCACCGGCTGGCGGCCGGGTTTGCCAGGCGAGCGACGGCACGGCCAGTTCCCGTGCGGCCGCGGTCACGCGGAGCACTTCCTTCACGGCTTCCAAAAACTCGGTGATGGCATACGGCTTGAGCAGGACGACGGCGGGTTGCCGTGAGTGATTCTGGATGAACTCGGCCTGCGGCAGGGTGCCCGTGGCCATGATCACCGGCAGGGTCATGCGCGTGGCCCGGACCTGCTTGATCAGTTCGATGCCGGACATGTTCGGCATGTCGTTGTCCGTGATCAGCAAGTCGTAGCTCGCGGCCTGCAGGGCGTCCCAGCCCGCCGCGCCGTCTGCGGCGACGTTCACTTCATAGCCCTGCCGCACCAGCAGCCGGACGCTGAAGTGGCAGATGTGCGGGTCATCATCCACCACCAGGATGCGGTGGGGGGGAATTCGATGGCATTGAAAGGACGCGCCGGAAAGCTCCTCGGCTGGCGTCGTCATGCACTCGTTCATTGCACAATCAATAAACATAATGCCCCGCTGTCACCATGGGGTGTTCTCCCCATCCACGATGGAAGATGTTCCAGTCCAGGTTTCATGGCCGGCCAGCTGGTGGAGGAAGACCTGCGACCGCCTTGCGACGGTCGCAGGATTGTGTGCGGCAGCTATATACGAGCGGCTGGGGGCAGCCGGTGGGAACGTATCGTTTGCTCGGCTGCCGGAGTGTCCCTGGCGGAAAGTGAGCTGGAGGCGTTCAGCTTCAGCGGCCCCAGTGTGGGTGCGGCGGCGGGGCTGGACCATGGGGTGTTTTCCCCAGGCGTTTTAGCGGCGGGCTAGGTCAGCCGAACCTGCACGGTGCCATCCAGGCGCTTGGACAGGTCAATGGGATCACCCACGGAGACCTGCTGGGGATTCACCTGGTAGGCCCAGACCTCAAAGTGGGCGGGCTGGGCTTCGCCATAGATCGTCGCAAAGGCCCCGTCCACGGCGTCCGCGCCGTGGGCCACCTTCACGCGACCGATGCGCGGCACATTGAAACGGGGATCGAAGGTGAGCCAGTCCTGCCCGAGATACACTTCAAAGTAGGCGTGAAAATCCATCGCCGAACCGGGGTCTATGCAGCCGATGTCCGGCAGATGTCCCGTGACATAGCGGGCCGGCAGATTGAACGCGCGGCACAGGGCGATGCCCGCATGCGCGAAATCACGGCAGACGCCATAACGCCGCTCAATGACCTCAAACGCGGACAGATCGGGGCGGCCGGACATGAACCGGTATTCGATGTTGTCATGCACCCAGTCGCAGATGGCCTGCACGCGCGGGAGCCCGTGCGGGACCTGGCCGAAGTGCTCCCAGGCGAAGTTCATCAGCTTGTCGGAATCACAATACCGGCTCGGCAGCGTGTAGCGCAGCACCTCGGACGGGAGCTGGCCCACCGGCAGCAGGTTGCCCAGCACCTCGCGGCTGTCCGGCAGCGAGGACACGGCGACCAGCGCGTCGTGGCGGATTTCGTTGCGACCCGGCATGAGCATCGCGCGGCAGGTGATGTTGCCGTGGCTGTCCTGGAATTCATACGACCGCTGGCCGATGCCGAAGGAAAGCCGTTCCTGCATCACCAGCACCTTGCCTTCCAGGCGGGGCCGCAACACGAAGAGCACAGGGGTCGGCACCGTCGTCGTATAGACGAGATGGCAGCCGACACGGACCGTGATGTTCAAGGGAGTCCAGTTCATAATCAGACCTTTGATCTTGCCACAGCGTTGGCCGGTTCAGCCGGATGGTTTGCCGGACGGTTGATTCCGGTCTGCCCAACGACCGGCTCCGCCCTTGCTGCGCGGGCCAGCCGTTCGAAGCGCGCCTTGATCCGGTCCAGGTCCGCCTCGGACAGCTCCTCAATATCCAGCAGCGAGTTATGCGCCGACTGGGTCGCCCGGATCAATTCATCGAGCTTCAACTGCACGGCCTGGCTCTCCCGGTTCTGGGCATTGCGAATCAGGAAGATGATCAAAAACGTGATCAGGGTGCCGACCGTGTTGAGGACCAGCAGCCAGGTGGTGCCGTAATGGAACCAGGGCCCGGTCAAGGCCCACACCACGATCAGCGCGACGGCCAGGCCGAAGGCGCTGGGATGGCCGCTCCGGTAGATGGTCGTCCGGGCAAAGGTTTGGAAGCCGCCCAGCAGGCGGGCGCCCAAGCGTCGCTCCGCCCTTGGTATGCGGTTCTGATTCATGAGGTCGCCGTCCTTGATGGCCAGTTCAACCACTGGCGGCGAAATCACCGTCCGCGAGCGAACGATTGCGGGTTGCTCGCGGTCTTCATCTGCCGTGTGCCACGGCTTTCGCGCGTGTCACGGGATTTGACATTGTCCCGCTTGGCCTTGGGACCAGCAGGCGTCTTGGGTGTTGCCCCAGGCAGATGGGAACCGGAGTTTTTTTTCATGCGGATGAACAGTTGGATTGAAAGCAGGTGAAACGGGAACTGGGCCAGACCTAGCGCGTCAAGGCGTCCGTCGCGCGCTCATCGGGAGGTGCGGGCGGGGCGTCCGTCTGCCACGCCGGCTCGCTTTGCTGCTCGTAATCGTCGAACGCCTTGACCAGTCCGGTGAGCACTTCGGCTGACGTCTCGAACAAGGCCTGGGCTTTCGGCTCCGGGACTTTGGCGACGTCCTGACGCAGATGCTCAATCAACTGGCGCATCTGGGCCTTGAGCTTCTGCGTATGGTGATAAGTGGGGTTTCCAGCGGACGCGTTCATAAGATGGGTGTGGTTCGTGAGTTGCGCTTGTGTTTCGCCGGGCCGCGACCATTCCGGCTGGCGGGGGCCAGGGCGGGCGGCACCTCAATGTCCAGCGCGGCCGCCAGGTCAATTTCATGCTCCTGCTCCTGCACGATGATGCCACGCAAGGTCTCGCTGAGGGCAAATTCTCCCATCGCCTCCGCCTGCCGGATGCGTTCGCGATAGCGGCCAACGGTCGCCCGTTCGTTCTCCAAATCCGCGCGCAGCATGGTGGCCGGGTCGGTGGAGGTCAGGACCGCCTTGGGGATCACGCAGGGCATGCCCCCGAGATAATCAATCTGCTGGGCGATCTTGATGGCGTGCTGCAGCTCTTCGGCGGCGTGCAGCTCCAGCTCCCGTGCGATGTCCGTGTAGGCCGCGCCCTTGAGCACCTGGCTATACACGGTGTAGGCGATGATCGCCTGATATTCGCCCGCCAGATCCTCGTTCAGGCACTGGATCATCTGCGCGCGGGTGAGGCAGGCTCCGGTGGTGGTGGATTCTTTAGTCATGATGTTTTAAGTGGTTTGGGTTTGCTTGCGGATGGTGGTCAATCTTCCACCGTGAAGCCGACCTTGATGGTCACTTGCCAGTGTTCGACCTTGCCCTTGCTGATGCTGCCGCGCGTCTCCATCACTTGGAACCAGCCAAGATTCTTGATGGTCTTGTGCGCCCGCTTGACGGCTTTCTCCACGGCATCCTCAATCGAAGTGGTGGAGGTGCCGGTGAGTTCAATGAGTTTGTAAACGTGGTCTTTCATGGCGGTTGAGCCTTTATGCCCTGCTGGCAGTCATGCCTGGCGGGTGAAACCAATTGTCCACCACGTAGTAGCCTCGCCCCGAGTCACACGATGGTCAACTGCACGCTGCTCTCGATGATGCCCGCCCCGATGGCGTAGCGCGTGAGACCGGCGGTGTCGTGGATGTCCAGCTTCGCCATGAGGTGCTCGCGATGCTTCTCAACCGTCTTGACGCCGATGCCCAGTTCCGCCGCGGTTTCCTTGTTGGCCTTGCCCTCGGCGATGAGCTGCAGCACTTCCATCTCGCGGGAAGTCAATTGCACGGCCTGCTTGTTCGGCAAACCCAGCCGGCCAATGGACTGCGGGTTTTGCCGGTCCCGGCGTTTCGCTATCGAAGGGGTGAAGAACGTCCGGCCTTGAAAGACCTCCCGGATCGCGCGGCAAACCTCATGGGCGGAGGATTGCTTGAGCAGAAAACCCACCGCGCCCGACTCCGTGGCGTTGGTCACATAGGCGTCATCACTGTGAGCCGAGAGCATGATGATCCGCGTGGCAGGCAGCCCCTTGTGCAACTGCCGCGTGGCCTCCAGGCCGTTCAGCAGTGGCATGGCGATGTCCATCAAGACCACGGCGGGCTTGAGCTTGAGGGCCAGCGCCACCGCCTGACGGCCATCCTGCGCCTCGCCGACCACTTCCAAGTCGGGCTCCAGCTCGAGCATCTTGCGGAAACCCTCCCGCACGACCATGTGGTCTTCTGCCAGCATCACGGTGATACGTTTCATAGGCTCGAATTTGAGTCGCTTGGCGGCGGGCAAGGCTGCCGTCCTAGAATCGGAAGGTGACCCCCACGGTGCCATAGACCGTCGCGCCCGGGTCGAGTCGGCCGGTGCGGCTGCCAACGGATTGCGTCAGGCTGTTCAGGCTCTGGAATTGCGCGCCCACATACATCCCCCACTGGGCGTTGAAGTCATACCGCAGCGTCCCGCCCACATAGGGACCGTAGAGGAGCTTGGACTTGGACGATCTGCCCGCGGCCCCGAAGCTGGCCCCGCTGGCGAGCGTATCCGTTTCGGTGAAGTCGTAGTCCACGGTCGTTGGTGCCAGGGTCAGGCCGACGCTGGCGGCGAGGCTCAATTGGGAGGTCAGATTCCACTCGGCAAACGGGCCAACCCGGAGGCTGAACATTTCGCCGCTGAGCTTGTGCTGGCCGGACTGGCTGGCCAGGGTGGTGGTGCGCACGGGCGTGTCACCGAGCACGGCCCCCGGTCCGAGGAAGGTGCCGTTGTAGGCGGCGAGGGGCGGCAGCACACCATTGAGCGGATAAGTGTCCGTGGTGACCGGCCCGAAGCCGCTGCGCTGATGGCGCAGGTCGAGCTGGGTGTAACCGAAGCCGGCCTCCATGCCCCAACGGCCGCCCACCGGAGCCGGCAGGGAGCCGATGACCCGCTGGTAGATCAATTCGGCCCCGAACTGGGGATTGTCGTTGGCGGAGGAACGGCTGCTCGCCTGGATGGCGTGGAACTCCATGGACCCGCCCACGACTTGAGAGGCGTTTTGATAGCCCCAGAAGGTGGTGACCCCGCCCAGGTTGCCGCTGGCGTCCACCCGGACGTAACCGTCGTCGTAGGTGTGGTCCGTGCCACCGAGGACCAGGCCAGGATTGATGAGCGGGTTTTGGAAGGTCGCGCTGTTCTTGAAGCTCGCCTTGAAGTTCAGGCCAAACCGAGGCCCCAGACTCAGGCGGTTCATGCTCTCGGGGGCGTCGGCGGCCCGCAAGGTGAACGGAGTGATGGCGGCGAGGGTGAGCGCGGCGGGGAGGAGGATGCGTTTCATAAGGGTGGCGGAAACTGATGGTGACGAGGTTCAGGGAAGCTGGATGACGCGGTAGAAGCGGGTCCCGATGCTGCCGGGGAGGCTTTCCGTTTTGGGCGGGCCGTCGTCATACCACTGCACCCGGTCGTCGGGGGAGGTGATGGTGGGATTGGCGGTCTTCCAAATGACCAGATCGCTGCTGTATTGGACTGCGTAGTGGCCTCCCGGGACGGCGAAGAAATCGATCAGATACCGGCCGCTGGCCAGTTGCACATCGCGTCCGATCGTGAGCATCAGGCCGCCAGCGGTCGCAGGGATGACGGTGGCGACTTCCACCGTGAAGACCGGCGAAGGGAAGGGGACGCGGCTGACGCGATAATACTCGATCAGAAAATCAACGGTCCCCAGCGCCGCCAACGGGAAGTTGTGCTGCACGTAGGGGACGCTGCTGCCGTTGGTGCCGCTCGCATTGTGGATCTGCACGTCACCGGGCAGGCCCTGAATCAGCAGCCGGATGGCGGCCAGGGTGCTGGAGCTGCTGTTGGTCACCCGCACGGTCTGCTCGAACAGGCTGGTCTGCGGATTCTGCGTGACCAGTGAAGTGGTGACCACGAAGGCTCCGGTCCCGATGCCGGTGAGGGTGAGGTCGAAGGGGTTCTCGTCAAGGTCATCGTTCGCGAGGTGCAGCGCGGCGATCTTCACGCCCACGCCCGGGCTGACGGGCGTAAAGCGCACGGTGAAAGTGGTGCTGCCGCCCGGGATCACAGGCGTTGTGGGCGGGAAGGTCACGGTGAACAGCGACGCATCCGGGCCATCAATGGTGATCGGCAGGGTGAGGTTAAGATTGGCGGAGCCGGAGTTCCGGACGGTGAAGCTGAGGCTGGTGCTGGTGCCCACGAGCACGGGACCGAAGTCCTTGCCGCCGCCGTCCGCCAGATTCGTGCCGACGGGTTGTTCCACCACAATTTCCGGGGTGATGCCCGTGGCGGTGAGCGCGAGGTCGAAGGGGTTCTCGTCCCCGTCATTGTTGGCGAAGTGCATCCCGGCGCTCTTCGCGCCCGGGCTCAGCGGTGTGAAGCGCACGGTAAAGGTGGTGCTGCCGCCCGGGATCACGGGGCTCGTGGGCGGCGTGGTGACGGTGAACAGCGAGGCATCTGTGCCATCGAACGTGATCGGCAGGGTGAGCGTGAGATTGGCCGTGCCGGTGTTCCGGATGGTGAAGGTGAGGCTGGTGCTGGTGCCGACGAGCACGGGACCGAAGTCCTTGCCGCCGCCGTCCGCCAGGTTCGTGCCGACGGGTTGTTCCACCGCGATTTCAGGAGCGACGGCCGTGCCCGTGAGGCCAATATCGAACGGACTCTCGTTCCCGTCGTTGTTCACCAGGTGCAGGGCCGCGGTCTTCACGCCCGGGCTCAGCGGCGCGAAACGCACGGTGAAGGTGGTGCTGCCGGCCGGAACCACGGGCGTGGTGGGCGGGGAGGTCACGGTGAACAGCGACGCATCCGCACCATCAAAGGTGATCGGCAGGGTGAGCGTGAGATTGGCGCTGCCGCTGTTCGTGATGGTAAAAACGAGGCTCGAGCTGCTACCGACCAGCGTGACTCCGAAGTCCTTGGTGCTGACGCCATCCGTCAAGTCCGTGCCGAGCGGCTGGGAAATCGCGATTTCCGGGGCGACGCCCGTGCCCGTGAGCGCTATGTCGAAGGGGCTCTCGTTCCCGTCATTGTTCACGAGGTGCAGGGCCGCCGTTTTCACGCCCGGGCTCAGCGGCGCGAAACGCACGGTGAAGGTGGTGCTGCCGGCCGGAACCACGGGCGTGGTGGGCGGGGAGGTCACGGTGAACAGCGACGCATCCGCACCATCAAAGGTGATCGGCAGGGTGAGCGTGAGATTGGCGCTGCCGCTGTTCGTGATGGTGAAGACGAGGCTCGAGCTGCCACCGACCGCCGTGATCCCGAAGTCCTTGGTGCTGACGCCATCCGTCAAGTCCGTCCCGAGCGGCTGGGAAATCGCGATCTCCGGGGCGACACCCGTGCCCGTGAGGGCGATGTCGAACGGGTTCTCGTCGGCATCGTTGTTCACGAGGTGCAGAGCTGCATTCTTCACGCCCGGGCTCACCGGTGCAAAGCGCACGGTGAAGGTGGTGCTGCCGCCCGGAACCACGGGCGTGATGGGCGGGACCGTCACGGTGAACAGCGACGCATCCGCGCCATTAAAGGTGATCGGCAGGGTGAGGAAGAGATTGGCGCTGCCGCTGTTCGTGATGGTGAAGACGAGGCTAGCGCTGCCACCAACCGGCGTGTTCCCGAAGTCCTTGGTGCTGACGCCATCGGTCAAGTCCGTCCCGAGCGGCTGGGAGATCGCGATTTCCGCAGCCGTCGAGCCCGTGCCGATGAGGGCAATGTCGAAGGGGTTCTCGTCGGCATCATTGTTCACAAGGTGCAGTGCCGCCGCTTTGGGCCCGGCGCTCAGGGGCGCGAAGCGCACCGTGAAAGTGGTGCTGCCACCCGCGATCACTGGACTCGTGGGCTGCGCGGTGACGGTGAAGAGCGAGGCGTTCGCACCATCGAAGGTGATCGGCAGGGTGAGGGTGAGGTCGGCCGTGCCGCTGTTCGTGATGGTAAAGACGAGGCTGGCGCTGCCACCGACCGGCACGCTCCCGAAGTCCTTGGTGCTGACGCCATCCGTCAAGTCCGTCCCGAGCGGCTGGGAAATCGCAATCTCAGGCACCGCAACCAGGCTGCCCGTGCCGGTGAGGGCGATGTCGAAGGGATTCTCGTCCGCATCATCGTTCACCAGGTGCAGTGCCGCCGCCTTTGCCCCGGCGCTCAAGGGCGCGAAGCGCACCGTGAAGGTGGTGCTGCCGCCCGGGAGCACCGGGCTCGTGGGCGGGGCGGTGACGGTGAAGAGCAGCGCATCCGCGCCATCGAAGGTGATCGGACCGGTGAGAATGAGATTCGCGTTGCCGCTGTTCGTGATGGTGAAGAGCAGGCTGGTGCTGCCACCCACGGGCGTCACCCCGAAGTCCTTGGAGCTGACACCATCCGTCAAGTCCGTCCCGAGCGGCTGGGAGATTGCAATTTCAGGAGCAAGGCCCAGCGTGCCCGTGCCGGACAGGGTGATGTCAAACGGAGCCTCGTCACTGTCATTGTTCGCGATGTGCAGCGCGGCGGCCTTTAGCCCGATGCTCGTCGGCGTGAACTGCACGGTGAAGGTGGTGCTGCCGCCGGGGAGCACGGGCGCGAGGGGCAGGGCCGGCACGGTGAACTGCAGCGCGTCCGGCCCGTCCATCGTCATGACCAGGCCGGTGAGATTCGCATCGCCGGAATTCGTGATGGTGAAGATGAGGCTGGTGCTGCCGCCGACGAGCACCAGACCAAAGTTCCGGCTGCTGACGCCATCCACCAGGTCCGAGCCGAGCGGCTGGGAAACTCCGATTTCAGGAGCGGTGGGCACTGCCGCGCCGGTGCCGTTGAACACCACCCCGGCACTGAAGGCCAGCGTGCGGCCTTCGATCGTGCTGCTGGTGTTCATCGTGATGGCCTGGTCGGCCAGGATGGTGCCCTTGAAGACGGAAGACGTGCCCAGCACCGCCGAAGTGCCCACCTGCCAGAAGATGTTCTTGGCCTGGGCGCCGCCGGCCAGGATGATCTGGATGCCGCTGCCCAGTTGCAGGTCAGCCGCGCATTGGAAGATCCACACATCATCCGCCCCGCCGATCAGCGTCACGTCCGCGCCCGTGATCAAGGCCGTGGTCGTGAATTTGTAGAGGCCCGGGGCGAGCACCATCCCGCCGATGTTGCCCGAGCCGGGAATCAGCCCGGGGTTCAGGTTTGGCCCGGTGGGAACCGGGGTGCGTCCGGCGGCGTCGTTGTAGGCCGTGGTCAGATCGCCTTTGGCCGTGGTCAGCCGGGCCGTGTCAATCACCGCACAAAAAGGTCCGGCGGCATCCACCGCATAGATGGTCCCGTTTACTTGGGCGCAGGTCACGCCGATGGCCGCCCCGGTGATCGGGCTCGCGCCCACATCCCCGTTGATGACCCCGCCACCCGTGGTGGTGATGCCGGCCCCGGAGAGAATCACGAAATTGGCCGTCGAGCGCAGGTCCACCGGCGCCGGCCCCGCCGCCGTGAGCTGATACGGGACGGCCAGTCCCAGCAGGAGCGACGCAATCAACCGCGTGGACTGACAGAGTTTGGAGAGCATGGATTTGGTTCCTTTGCAGGGGTTTTGGATGATGGCCGCCATAAAATTCTAAGTGAGTGAGTCTGGCCGCCCGTGGCTGCCTCCAGATTGGTGACAAACTATAGAATCGTGAGCGCACCGGGTATTAGGTGTTCACCGGTGGGCATCTCCCCCATCGTTGGTGGCGGCCCCAACCCGCCGCCTGGCTCACGCAGGACCATTCGTGAGCACCACTTTCAACGCCCGTTCCTTGGCGGCGTTCGCAAAGATGTCGCAGGCCTGCCGGATGCCCGGATCAAATGGCGCTATGTCTGGGGGTGAGCACGCGGTCAAGGAACTTGGGCGGACATCCTCATCACCTTCCTAGTGGGGTGAACACCGAATGGAACGACCCCGGACTGCGCATCTAATATCGCCTCATGCGAAGCGGGATGTCTTGCCCAGCCGGAAGTCCAGATGACTGGCCGGCGACAACCACAAAAGCATAAGAACCTCTCCCATACCCATGAAGAACAACCATAA
>CAZOCL010000054.1:0-24326 GCA_964578245.1 uncultured Klebsiella sp.
GCGGCATCGCGGACGAGTTGAAGAAGGATGGCGTGGAACTCATCTCCGCCATGCCCTGGCTGCAGCCGCTCATGGCCGGCCCCGGCTTCGCGCTGGGCAAGAAGCTTAGCGAGGATGAGATCGCCGATGTGCGTTTCGGCTTCCGCATCGCGAAGGAGATTTCCCGGCTCGAGATCGGCCAGACCGTCGTGGTCAAAGGCGGCGCCGTCCTCGCCGCCGAGGGCTTCGAAGGCACGGACAAGGCGCTCGCCCGGGGCGGTGAACTCGCGGGCAAGAGCGGTGGGGCGGTCGCCGTGAAAGTGGCCAAGGAGCAGCACGACCTGCGCTTCGACATCCCCTGCGTCGGCCCGCGCACCCTCGAAGTCTGCGCCGCCAGCGGCGTCCGCGTCCTCGCCTTCGAGACCGGCCGCACGCTGCTGCTGGAGCAGGATGTGATGGAGAAGCTGGTGCGGCAGCATGGATTGTCGTTGCTGACAGTGAGTGCGTAGGCTGGAGAGTTTTCAGTGTTCAGTAATCAGTTTTCAGTTCTGCCTGGTGGTTAGCTGCGTCCGGAGCACTGCCGCTTCACTGAATACTGATTACTGAACACTGGCCCCGCTTGCCCTGACCTCCGCCCGCAGGCACACTGCGCGCCTACATGAGCGAGACGCTCCGCAACTGGACCGAAGATGCCGAGACCTTCGTGCTCGAGGTCATCTTCGAGCAGCGCAAGGGCAAGCGCGCCGCCATCCTGCGCACCACGCTCCTGGTGCTCTCCAAGGTATTTACGGTTGCCGTAAAGCTCCGCCTCTTCCTCTACAACGCCCGCATCCTCCGCGACTCCACGCTCGGCGTGCAGGTCATCGCCGTGGGCAACGTCACCGTCGGCGGCACGGGCAAGACGCCGGTGGTGGAGAAGTTCGCGCGCGAGCTGACGGATGCCGGGCGCAAGGTGGCCATCCTCTCGCGCGGCTACCGCTCCAACCCCGGCCCGCTCGCCCCGCGCTTGCTGAACAAGCTCCTGCTCCGCGAGGACACCACGCCACCGCGCGTGGTCTCCGATGGCAAGAACCTGCTGCTCAACTCCGAGACCGCCGGCGACGAGCCCTACATGCTCGCGAGCAACTTGAAGGACGTCGTCGTGCTGGTGGACAAGGACCGCGTGAAGGCCGGCCGCTACGCCATCGCGAAGTTCGGCTGCGACACCCTGCTGCTGGACGACGGCTACCAGTATTGGAATCTGCGCGGCCGGCGGAAGGACATCGTGCTGGTGGACTGCCAGCAGCCCTTCGGCAACGAGCATCTGCTCCCGCGCGGCACCCTCCGCGAGCCGCCTTCCCACCTCGACCGCGCGAGCGTCATCTTTCTCACGAAGAGCGATGGCGACACCGCGCGCCTGCGCGCCCGCATCGCCAAGCACAACCCGAAGGCGAGCGTCGTCGAGTGCGTCCACCACCCGCTCTACTTCGAGGATGTGTTCACGGGCGAGCGGATGGACTTGAGCTTCTTGAAGGGCAAGAAGGTCGCGAGCTTCAGCGGCATCGCGCAGCCGGAGAGCTTCGAGAGCAGCCTGGTGAAGCAGGGCGCGGAGCTGGTCTATTCCAAGCGCTTCGCCGACCACCATCGCTTCACGCAGCAGGAAGTGCTCAACGCCATCAATCGCGCCAAGAAACGTCAGGCCGAGATCATCATCACCACCCAGAAGGACGCCGTGCGCTTCCCGAAAATAGACCGCCGCGACCTGCCCATCCTGTTCATGCGCGTCGAGATCAAGATCCTCTCCGGTGCGAAGGATTTTCAGGACTGTGTCAGGCAGATTTGTTTCAAGTGAACCTGCGGGCATTGAACCACTGACCTGCACTAATGAAGCAGGGAAACGGGGACTCAGCCAGCGGTGCGTTTCCCCCAGTAGTGCGGGTCAGTGCAGGTGAGTGGTGTTTGATTCTGTCTTCAGCCGGATGTCATTTGTGGCATTGCTCCCGTGCGGCTACCAGCTCTGCGAACCTTTGCATTCTCTGCGTCTCCGCGTTGAACGGTGCCGTTCCGGCTTGCCCGTGAGCCGTGGAAGTTTCCTAGCCTCTGGCAAGGCTGGCTGGCAATGTGGTTTCCAATGACCACCGCAGCTTCGCCAGTCGGCACTCAGCCCAAACCACCCCGCCGCTGGCTGCGCTGGCTGGGCGTTTTCGTCGCGCTGGTCGCTGTGTTCGCCGCGCTGTTTGTTTACAATGGCACCAACACCGGCTGGCAGACGCCGGACTCCGGCATCACCGCTGTGCCGCCGGCCACGAACCAGTTCCGCGAGCTGCGCATCGTCACCTGGAACATTGCCAAGTGCGATGTTTACCAGGGCAAGCTCAAGTTCCGGCCGGCCGACGAGGTCCGGGCGCTGCTGGACAAGATGGCGGCGGTGATCAGTGCCGAAAAGCCGGACCTGGTCTCCCTCACGGAGGTCAACCTGGAGTGCGCGCCGTGTCCGGTGAACCAGGTCGAGCACCTGACGCGCGCCCTGGGGATGCACGCTTGGGCATTCGGTGAGAACAATTCCTACGGCGTGCCGTTCTTCCGCATTCGCACGGGGAATGCGCTGCTGTCCCGGCTTCCGCTGCGCGGGCTGGAGGTGCAGCAACTCGTGGGCGGGACACCCTTCTACTACCCGCGCAACAACCGTCGTCTGCTCTGGTGCGAAATGATGCTGAACGGCCAGCCGCTGCTCACCGCCGGGCTGCGCAACGACTCGTTCAACCCGGACAACAACCTGCTACAGGTCGAGCAGATCCTTCGCAAGCTGGACCGTCGGCCCGCGATCTTCGCGGGCGACTTCAACGTCACGCCGCAGCAGGCCGCGATGAAGCGCTGGCGCGAATCAGGGCTGTTTACTGCGGAATGGGAAGGACCACCCACTTTTTCCAACGAGGCGCCGACCGAACGCATCGACTTCATCCTCGCCCCGGCGGCCTGGAAACTGGTTTCCAGCAAGGTGCTGAAGAGCGATCTGTCCGACCACTTTCCGGTAGTGAGTGTATTTGAGGTGGCTCCGTAGCGCAGGCCTTCGGCCTGCCGTATCGCCGGCGTCCTCGCCGGCCCGCGCTCGCGTGATCCTGAGGGATTTTCGTTTGCCCAACGGGCCGGCGAGGACGCTGGCGGCTTGCGCTACGGTGCGGCACCGCCACTTCAGGGCAGCGGTTTGACGAAGATGTTCTTGTAGTGGACTTCGCTGCCGGGGTCATGGCCCTGGAGGGCGAAGGTGCCGCTGGAGATCAGGCGCTGGGCGAACTGCCCCTTGCGGTCCGGCTTCTCTTCTTCGATGTAATCAATGATCACCTTGCCATTGACGCTGGTGACAACGTGCTTGCCCTCGACCTTGATGGTCATGGTGAACCACTCGCCGTCTTTGGCCGGGGCTTCCATGTTGTCTTTGATGCCATAGAGGCCGGCGGTGCGCTTCGGGTCGCCGTGCGAATTGTTCACCTGCACTTCATAGCCCTTCGCCGGCCAGCCGGGGCCTTGCACTTCCGTGTGGAAATAGACGCCGGAGTTGGCCTTGGCGCGGGTGCTGATGTCCAGCTTCAGCTCGAAGTTCTTGAACTTCGCACCCTGCACGTCGCCGACATAGAAAAGGTGGGCGCGGGGGCCTTTGACGATGAGTTCGCCGTTCTCCACCTTGAAGGTGTCGGGGCTTTCATTGGCCTTCCAGCCGGCGAGGGACTTGCCGTCGAAGAGGGAAATCCAGCCGTCCTTGTCCGCGGCGGAGGCGGAGCAGGCAATGGCTAGGAGCAGGGTGAACAGGGTCTTTTTCATGGTTGGTTGCGTGTGCAGCGAGGTGAACCTAGCTGGACGGTGAAGGCGGCGTCAATCGCGGCGGCTACGGATTGAGCAGCCGCTCTTTCGCCTCGGCCGACAGCGGGGCGGTGGCGAGCCAGGCCTTGGCGGCGGCGGGGTCGAGCTGGAGCCATTGGGCCGCGATCTGCTCGGCCACCTGCGCACGGCTCCCCGGTGTTGACTTGTCCAGCAACGCGGCGGCGGCGGCGGGGTTTTCAGCGGCCAGGGCGGGGAGGATGCCATCGTAGGCGCGCGCCTGCTCCGTGGGCGGGAGCTGTTTCACCCAGCGCAAGGCCGCGTCCGGGTCGTTCTCGGCCCATTTGGAACCGAGATCCTGCACGAGCGATTGTTTCGCCTTCCCCTCCGGTAGCTCCGCGAGGAAAGCGGCGGCCTGCTCGGGCGCATCATTCACCCAAACCGAGACGGCTGCCTCAACGGCAGACACCCTGGCCACGACGTTGGGCAAGGCTTGCGCCCACTTGAGCGCTGCCGCTGGGTCCACGGTGGCCCACTGGTTCGCGACGGCGGAGACGAGCGAGTTCTGCGTGTCGCCGGGCGGGAGCGTGGCGGCGTAGTCGGCGGCGGCACGCGGGCTGGCCTGCGCCCATTCCTGACTGAGGTTGACGAGGGCGTTGTCCTTGCCCCGCCCCGGCGGGAGCTGTTTCACCCACGCCAGCGCCCCGTCCAGGTCCACGCTGGCCCAGCGCGAGGCGATGTTGCCGAGCGCCTGCTGCTGGGCGGGGCCGGCGGGGAGGGCGAGGGCGAGTTCCACGGCCGCGGTGGGGTCGGTGGCGGCGAGTTCACCCGCTGCGTTCTGGAGCATCTCTCGCTTGTTTTTGCTGTCGGGCAGTTCCTTGAGCCAGGCCCCGGCGGCGGCCGGATCGGCATTGGCCCAGGCGCTCGCGACGACTTGCAGCACGCTGTCGCGCTGGCGACCGGGCGGGAGCTGCGCGAGCGCCTGCGCGGCGGCGACGGCGGGGTCGCGGTTCGCCCATGCGAGGAAGATGGCCTCGGGCAGGCCGGAGTTCGGATTGGTGAGGCCGGCCTTGTTGAGCGCGGCGAGGGCGGCGGCGGGATTCTGGTCGGCCAGTTTGGCCAGCACCGTTTGCAGCGCGGTGTTGCGGCCCGAGCCGGGGGGCAGCGCCTGCGCCCAGGCCAGCGCGCTGGAGTTCTCGGCCTCCGCCCAGACTTCGAGCACGGCGTCGGTGGCCGCCTTGCGCTCGGCAGGCCGGGGAAGCTGTTGCGCGAAGCGCAGGGCGGCGGCGGAGTCCACGCCCGCCCAGCGGGTGAGCAACGTGGTGAGCAGGCTCTCCCGTTCGTCGCGCCGCCCGAGCTGCTCATGGAATTGGATTACCTTCGGCACGTCGGCGGGGGCGAGCCGCTCCGCGAGTTCCACGAGTTTCCCTAGCCGGCTCGCCGCATCGGGGTCGCGCAAGGTCGCGGCGAAGGCGACCGCAAATTCCTCCGCCGAGAGCGGTGGCGACGGCGCTTCCACCTGGAAAGGAACTGAATTGGTCCGGCTGGCGGGTGGCCGGGAGATGGCGGGTGACTTGCCATTGGAAGCGGGCCGCGGTTTGTGCCCATCCGCCTCCACCAGCTTGGCGGGCGAGAACCAGCGATCGCCAACCACGCCCAGGACCGCGCCCAGTCCCACGAGCAGGACGGCGACGACGAGATCCTTGAGTTTCATGCTGGGTGGCGTTTCCGGGCGCGCCGACAAGGAACTTATCCGCCTCGTCTGGCGAGGGTGCAAATAGATTCATTCCTGGCGGCCTCCCGGATTCTCCTGACTTGTAAACGGGACGGAAATTGGCATGGTCGCACCAACCTCAATGAACCAACCGCTTCGCCGCTCGCTGGGCTGGCTGCTGCTGGGCGCGATCGCCCTTGCCGTCACATGGAATTTGCTGCCTCCCGAGCCCCCGCCCGGAGCCGCGCAGCCGCCTCCGGGCCGGACCTCGGCGGCCCAGACCTCAGCATCTCGGGCCACCAATGCTCCGGCCAGCGCCGAGACAGTCTGGAACCGCTGGCGGGCCCAGCTTCCCGCGACGAAGCCGGCGGTCGAGGACGTGACGGTGTGGCCGGCGCAACGCGGCGTGCCTTTCGAGGCGTTCCGCGACTGGCAGGCACGTTATGGTGCGGCGGCGGACAAGGCCGGTCTGGCCGCCGAGGGCCTCACCCTGGCGCGTGCGCGGCGGGTGGCGCTCGCGCGGTGGATTGAGCGGGATCCGGAGTTTGCCCTGCAGCAGGCGGTCAGGCCGGATGCCCGGCGGGAACTGCCGGCGGAAGTGCTGGCGGAACTGGAGCAGCTCATTGACGCGCGCGGGCATTACTCCGTGATGGTGCGCTGCGGCTCGCAGGTGCGTGCCGACCAGCAGTTCGTCCGGCAGGCGCGGTTTGGCGAAGCGGTTTACCCGGCCTTCGTTTACGGACGGCGCTACAACCAGACGACGAAGTTCGACGTTCCCCTGCACGGCGTCGTGCTCGACGGAATGCTGGCGCTCCACGAAAGCCCGGTGCGCCAGCTCGACCCCCTCGAGGCGCAGGATCAGGGGCTTGACCCGCAGGCCATCCATCTGGAGACGGGTGGCCAGGTGCGGCTGGCGATGAGCGCGCAGGATGCCTTCGCGATCGAGGCCACCTTGAAGCAGCGCGAGGCCGGGCGCGGACCTTACACCGCCGCCATGGGCGGCACCGCGCCGCTGCCGCCGGGCACCATGGCCTTCCCGCCCAGCCCGGGCTGGACGCTGGGCACGAAGCGGTTCCTCGTCGTCCGTGTGGATTTCTCGGACGATCCCGGCGGGCCGTTCGACTTCCAGACCAGCCAGGTCATCACCACGGCCACCATCACCGCGGTGATGAACACGGTGAACCAGTTCTACCTGGACAATTCACAGGGCCAGACTTCGATTCAAACGACGATTATCCCGACCGTGCTCCGGATGCCGCAGACGAAGGCCGCCTACAACACGCTCACCCCGGACGATCTCCGCACGGACATGCTGGCGGCCGCCCTGCAGTATGACCAGGCGAACGGGAACAGCGGGCAATACAATCCGGCCACCTACGACCTGGATACCGTGGTGTTCTCGCAGCTGACGGGCCTCAACTGGCAGTTCGGCGGCCTGGCCTTTGTCGGAGCCAAGGGCATGTGGGTCAACGCGGAATTCGACCTCCGCGTGCTGGCCCACGAGACGGGGCACAATTACGGGTTGAGCCACGCCAACCGCTGGGATGTGAGCGCCAATCCGATTGACCCGAACGGCAACCACAACGAATACGGCGACGAATATGACATGATGGGCGGGAACTTCGCCAACCAGCCCGTTCACTTTAACGAATGGTTCAAATCCTATCTCGGCTGGCTCAACGCCAGCCAGTGGCGCACCGCGCCCACGGGCGGCGTTTATCGCCTGTTCCGGCACGATCATGTGAACGCCGCCGGCATCCGCGGCATCACGGCCGGCCAGCAAAATGACCGGGCCTACTGGCTGGGCTACCGGCATGATCTCACCCACTACACCGCCAACAGCTCCGGAGCGACCAACTTCCTGGCCAATGGCCTGGAGATTCGCTGGGGCATGCAGGCCCCCGGGCTCACCAATGACATGGATGGCAATGGCAGCCGGCTGCTGAACTTCACCCCGGCCACCGCCAATTTCACTCGGCATCCACTGCCCGTCGGGCAGACCTTCACGGACCCTGCCTTCAATCTTTCCATCACTCCGCTTTCCGTCGGTGGCACGTCCCCCAACGAGTTCGTGGACTTGAACATCAGCTACACCACGCCAGTGGTCTCCATCACCCAGAGCCCGACGAACCTCACCGTCTTCGCGGGAAGCACCGTGAATTTCGATGTCGTCGTCACCGGTGCTGGCCCGATCTCCTACCAGTGGACTTACAACGGCGTGAACATCCCGGGGGCGACCAGTTCGAATCTCACGCTGGTCAATGTGACCACCAACCAGAGCGGCACCTACCTGGTGCGGGTTACCAACCCCGGCGGCACGGTCCCCAGCCAGCCCGCCATCCTGACCGTGCTGCCGGCACCGCAGTCGCCGGCCATCACCCTCCAGCCGTTGGACCAGACCATCCCGGTTGGTTCCAACGTCACGTTTACCGTGGCCGCCACCGGCACCGCCCCGCTGCTCTATCAGTGGTTCTACAACGGCTCCTTCGTTGCGGGCGCGACGAACGCTTCGTTCACCTTGAACAACGTGCAGTATCCCATGGAGGGCGCCTACTCCGTCCGCATTCAGAACGCCTTCGGCTTCACGAACAGCACGTCGGCGGCGCTCACCGTCAGTTCGCTCGGTCCGGTCGCCCACTGGAAGTTCGATGAGAGTCCGGGCAGTGTCACGGCGGTGGACAGCGTGGGCAACTTCCCCGGCGCGGTGTCCCCGTTCGGCGCGAACTTTGTGACGGGCGGTCGCTCCGGCAACGCCTTGAGCCTCATCAGCAGCCAGAACGGTTACGTCAGCATGGGCAACGTGCTCAGCCTGGATTCCGGAGTTTATACCATCACCGCCTGGGCACGGGTGGCACCCGGCGATCTCACCCCCAACTATCAGATCGTCAGCAAGCATTTGTCCGGTTCCCGCAACGGATACTTCCTGCTGCTCAACGATACCACTTCGGCGTCCCTGGGTTCCTCCAAGGCCAGTTTCAACGCCGGTGGGCTGGGCTTCCCGTTCGATACGCCTTTGTCCACGACGACCGTTACGGATGGCACCTGGCACCAGATTGTCGCCGTGCATGATGCCGTGGCCGGAACCAAGAAAATCTATGTGGATGGCTCGCCGCTGGAGGATGCCAAGCCCACCCAGGCCGTGACTCCGAACAACGCCCCGTTCATCATTGGCGGTGAGCTGTTCATAACTCCGTCCGGCCTGTTCAATGGTCTGATTGATGACGTGCAGGTTTACAACCGCGCCCTGGGCGATGCCGAAATCGACTTCCTCTTCCAGAATCCCGGCCAGGAAATCAACGGGGCACCGTTCATCGTCACTCCCCCGCAGAGCACCAGCGTGGTGCTGGGGGGCACCGCAAACTTCACGGCGACAGTCAGCGGCACGTCGCCGTTCACCTATCAATGGCGGCGCAACGGCACTCCCATCCCGGGCGCCACCGGCCCGGGCCTCACGCTGAGCAACGTCCAGACCAACCAGGCCGGCATCTATACGTTGCGCGTGGACAATTTTTCCGGTTTTGCCATCAGCTCGGGGGCCACGCTCACCGTGCTCGTCCCGCCGTTCATCACCGGCCACCCGACCAACCGCACCGTGCTGGCGGGGAGCAACGTGACTTTCAGCGTGACGGCGGGCGGCACCCCGCCCTTCAACTACCAGTGGCGCTTCAACGGAGCGGACATCTCCGGTGCCACCGCGCCTGCCCTGCTGGTCCCCAACGCGCAGATCGCCAACGACGGCCTGTATTCCGTGCTGGTCGCCAATCCCTACGGCTCGGCCGTGAGTTCCAACGCGGTCCTGGTCGTTAATTCCCCGCCCGTGATCACCAACCAGCCAGCGGGCCGGGTCGCTTCGATCGCTGCTCCCGCCTCGTTCGCCGTGGGCGTGGCGGGCACGCCCCCCTTCAAATATCAATGGCGTTTCAACGGTGCTGCCATTCTTGGTGCGACCAATGCCACGCACAGCATCAGCGGCGTGGTGGGCGCGCACGCGGGCAGCTACTCCGTGGCCATCACCAATGCCTACGGCTACTCCACCAGCAGCATCGCCTCGCTCACCATCCTCCCAGTGCGCGTGTATTCGCCCTGGAGCGCGACCGGCGGCGGAACCGGCTCGGACGTGGGCAACGCCGTGGTCGTGGATGGCAACGGCAACTCCCTGGTCGCCGGCTACTTTACCGGCACGGCCACCTTCGGCACGAACCAGCTCGTCAGCGCTGGCGTGCAGGATGGTTTTGTGGCCAAATATAATCCGGCCGGCCAGTTGCTCTGGGTGCGCCGCCTCGGCGGCACGGGTTACGACGCAGTTAATGCGCTGGCGGTGGACAGCAGCGGCAACGCTTATCTTGCGGGCAGCTTCGAAGGGATCGCCACGTTTGGCACGACCTCGCTGACCAACACGAGTGTCTCCTCCTTCGCGGACGCCTTCGTCGCCAAGTTCGACGCCAACGGCACGAATGTCTGGTCGCGCCGGCTTGGCGTGGCGGCGGTCGGGGATTTCGCCAACGCCATCGCTTTGGATGGCGCGGGCAATGTCTTTATCGCCGGGCAGTCCTCGCTCGCCACGTTCAACAGCGTGACCCTCACCAATCTGGGTCGCGTCTTCATCGCCAAGTATGACAACGCCGGCAACCCGCTCTGGGCCCGCAAGGCCGGCGGCGGCGGGGCCGGCCAGTTCGACCAGGCCACCGGGCTTGCGGCGGACACCGCGGGCAACGTCTATCTGACCGGGGTTTTCTCCAGCGCGACCGCAAACTTTGATGGTGGACTCTCGCTCGCCAATCGTGGCGGCACCGATTCCTTCCTGGCCCGGTTCAACGCCACCGGCTCCCTGCAATGGGTTCAGCAGGTCGGTGGCACCCAGGATGACCGGGCCAACGGGGTGGCCGTTGACGCGGCAGGCAACGCCTACCTCGTCGGCGAGTTCACTGGCACGCTGCAACTGCCTGGCACGAACCTCGTCACGGCCGCTTCCGACCAGAACCTGTTCGTCGCCCGCTTCACGCCGGCGGGCACGGTGGACTGGGCGCGGCAGGCCGGCGGTGTCTTGCAGGACTCCGCCCGCGCTGTGACCGTGGACCGCAACGATAATGTCTTCATCGCGGGCTATTTCAGCGGGTCGGCGACCTTTGGTCCGGACACATTGGTCAGTGTCGCCAGCACGTTCGATGCGTTCCTCGCGCGGCTGGACACGAACGGTAACTTCGCCTTTGCCCAGCAGGCCGGGGGCAGCGATCTCGGCGGCGACTTCGCGCTTGGCGTGGCGGCCGACGCCAGCGGCAATGCGCTGCTCACGGGCTACTTCAACGGGGCAAGCGCGTTGGGCAGCCGCACCACCGCCAGCAGTGGGGCCGAGGACGTCTTCCTGACGCGCTTCAACGCCTTCGCGGGCGACGCTCCACCCGCCCTGGGTGCGCTCCCCGCCGCCGGGCAGCTCCGCCTCTCCTGGCCGCTGGGGTCGTCGAGCTTCATCCTGCAGGCCGCGCCCGATCTGCGGCCGCAGTCGTGGGTGGACGTGGTGGGTGTGCTGGGCGTTGAGACTAGCGAGTTTGCCATGACCAACGCCGTCACGCGGACGAACCGCTTCTTCCGCCTGCGGAAGCCGTGAAGATCGGTCGTAGCGCAGGCTTGCAGCCTGCCGTATTGCGCGAAACAGCAGACTGCAAGTCTGCGCTACTGTGCTACGGCACGGACTGTAATTGCCGGAGAGACTTCCCTGTGAAACATTCCTCGGCGTGAAGCCTGTGGAAGATAATTGCGCCCGTGCGCTTCTTCTTGTTACTGGGCACGGCTTGAGCCTTGCCTGCTTCTGTTTCGCGCTGCACCTCACGGCTACAGCCATCCGGATTTACTACGTTGAGATGCTGGGACATGACTGGCTGGTGAATTTACCGGGAGCGGGGCACTGGATTTTGAGCGGAGACGCATTGTTGCGAGCAAAATGGTTTTGGCTGGGTGCAACGGGTCTGATGGGCTTGTGTTTGGACTGGCGGTTAAGCCTACACCTGCTGCGCAGTCCCAATCGGGGTTTGGTGAGACTGTGGGGATATTGTCTTTTTGGGCCGTTGCTCGTGCTCACCGCCATGTGCGTGGGTCTGTTTCGCTTCTGGACGTGGCAGCTTGAGCAACCTGTTGGTGGACCCGGCTAGTGCCGCCATTGTTCGAGCATGTCCCACGTCTCCGACTTCCTCACCCCCGCCGAGCTGCAAAAGGTCGCGAACCTGCAGGTCGTCGCGCGTCTGGTGGTCGAGGGCTTTTTCTCTGGCCTCCACAAGTCGCCGCACAAGGGCTTCAGCGTCGAGTTCGCTCAGCACCGGCAGTATGTGCAGGGCGATGAAATCCGTCGGCTCGACTGGAAAGTCTTTGGCAAGACCGACCGCTACTACATCCGCGAATACGAGGAAGAGACCAACCTTCGCGCCACGCTCCTGCTCGATCTCAGCGGCTCGATGAGCTACGCGGGGCAGGGGGGCGTCTCGAAGGCGGACTACGCCATCCGCCTCGCCGCCGCGCTCGCCTACCTCATGCTCCAGCAGCGCGACAGCGTGGGCCTGGTCACCTTCGACACCAAGATCCGCCGCTACATTCCGCCCCGCTCCAGCGTCCCGCACCTGCGCGTGTTATTGGATGAACTGCAGTCCGCGCAAGCCGGTGGCGAGACCGCGCTGGGCAATGTCTTCCACGACCTCGTCCCGCGCATTCAGCGGCGCGGCCTGCTCATCGTCCTCTCCGACTGTTTCGCGGACCCGAAGGAGCTGGTGAAGTCTCTCGCGCACTTCCGCCACGCGCGCCATGAGATCCTCATCTTCCAGGTCCTCGACCGCGATGAGCTGGAATTCCCCTTCACCCACTGGACCCGCTTCGAGTCACTGGAGAAGACCGGTGCGCAGCGGATGGTTGACCCCGCCCAGTTCCGCGCTGCCTATCTGGACAATCTCAAGAAATTCCAGGACGAGCTTACCCAAGGCTGCCACCGCCACCATGTGGATCTCGTCCCGATGGTGACTGACCAGCCTTACGCCGACGCACTGGCGCAGTATCTGACCCGCCGCCTCGCGCGCGGCTGAGGTTCGGAGTCCCGGCTTCAGCCGGTGGAACCACACTGCCGCCAAGGCGCTTGTTTGGTGAAACGAAAGGGTGCCTGACTTCGCAGCCGCTCTCCCTCCCCCTGAACCTGTGCCGGTGGCTTGCAGCCGCCGACCGTTGGTCGCAGCAGGGCGAACCGGCTTCAAGCTCTCCACCCGTAACGCGGTTCAGGGGTTCAAAGCCTCGTGCCTTGAACCCCTGAACCTGGTAGCAGGCCGGGCGATGTCAGCTGTGGTGCGCAGCATGGCCGCACTTCCCTTTGGCGCGGCAAGCTCCAAGTCATCAACGGGCGAATTTGGCGTCGTTCGGACCACTCCCCACACCCTGGAATTGCCTTCGACGCATTCTGATGTCATGATCGGTCCGTTCCCAGCCAAGCCATGAACTCGCGCTCCCTCACCCACGGCGGCCTGGCGGTCCTGGTGCTGATGCTGCTCCTGCCGCTCGCGTGCGCTGCTGGCGCAGAGAACGCGGCGCTGCAGGTCGAGATCGAGAACTTCCGCAAAGCCGCGCTGGTGCAGTTCAAGGACCGCAAGCCGGACAACTTCGAGGACTACGTCCGGGAAACCGCCACGCGCAACTACTATCAGCGGCAGTTCATTGCCGCGCTGGTTGCTGCGGACATGCCGGCACTGACGAACGTGCTGAAGGAGTTTCCCGCCTTCGCGCGATCGCAGTTCCTTCATTCGCCACTGATCCAAGCGGAGTCACCGCTCGCCTACGCCGTCAAGCAGGGGCACCGGGCGATCGTCGAGGTTCTGCTGGCTCACAACGCGGGGCCGGACCGGCCCCGGACCGGCCTCTTGCCGCCCTACAACCTCGAACCGCCCTCGGCATTCCCGCCCGGTGCCGAGCGCCGCGACACCCCGCTGCATCTGGCGCTGCGGGGAGGTCGGGTGGAGATCGCCCGGTTGCTGCTGCAGGCAGGGGCCAACCTCGAGGCGCTGGACGCCAAGGGCGAAACCCCTCTTTCCGCCACGGTCCGGCTGCTGGCCGGAAGCAACTATCGGCCTGACGCCTTGCCCGCCGGCTCGGCCGTGCGGGCGCAGCAGGAGGAGCTGCTGACCCTCTTGCTCCAGCATGGCGCGAGGGTCTGGAGCACCAACCGTTACGCATCGGCCTTCCAGCCGCCGTTCGACCTGGTGGTGTCCGCCCGCGATGAGGAGCTGCTGGACCGGTTGCTCACCCAGTCCGTCCACCTAGCCGCGACCAATCACGCGGGGAGCACACTGGTCCATCTGGCCGTCAGCTACGGTCGCCTGAGCGCGCTGAAGACACTGCTGGCCAGGCAGGTCTCCATGACCGCCACGAACACCGCCGGGTTCACCCCGTTGGAAACGGCCGCGTGGCTGGCGCGGGTGGACCGGCTGCCTTCGACGCCAGGCAATTTCAACTCCCCGGCGGTCATCTCTCCGGTCCTCCCGACGACGCGCGCGGGGTTTGTGCGGCAGGAGAGCGCGAACCTGCTGCTTGCGGCCGGAGCCGTGGCGGACGCCCACTCCCTCGCCGGCCTGGGCCGCACCAACGAACTGGCCACGCTGTTGCAGCGCGAGCCCGCACAGGTCAACGCGCCGGACGGCGGTGGCCGCCGCCCGCTGCATTATGCGGTGCATGCCGGCGATCTGGCGGCGATGGCGCTCCTGTTGCAGGCCGGGGCCGGCACGGAACCCAAAGATCGCGATGGTCAAACCCCCTTGCTGGCCGCCGTGAGCAACCGGCAGGTCGTGGAAGCGAACGCGCTCCTCAAGGCTGGCGCGCAGGTCGCCACCACCAACGCCATGGGGCAGACTCCCCTGCATCTCGCCGTCAGCTACGCCGACACGAACTTCCTCGCCGTGCTGCATCAGGCTGGCGCGGAGTTGAACGCCCGGGATGCCGCCGGCAGGACGCCGGTGGAAGTTGCCGCGCAGATCCGACGCTTCGACCTCGTCAACTGGCTGCGCGCGCATGGTGCAACGATCCCCGCCCAGACCGACCGGCGCATGACCACCGCGCTGCACGAGGCCGTCACAAGCGGCCATCTCCCCGCTGTCCAAAAAATGCTGGTGGAAGGTGCGGAACGGGACGCTCGTGACGAGCAGGGGCGCACGCCGTTGCGACGCGCTGTGGACGTCAACCGGACCGACCTCGCCCAGCTCCTGCTCGCCCACGGGGCGAACCCAAACTTGGCCGACACCAACGGCATCACACCCTTGCGGGCGCGGTTCTTTGGAGCAGTGGATTCCGTGACCGGCCCGGTGCCCAAACCCGGCTTCTCGAAACGGCCGGAGGAGCCCGGCGCGCCCAAGTCCGCCTCGCCCCGGCTCGCCACTCTGCCACCTGAGCTACGTGCGACTACAGTCCCGGCCCAGCCACCGCTCACCAACCTGCTGCTGGTCCTGCTGGAAAGCGGCGCGGACCCGCGCCTTCCTGATGCGAAGGGCAACACCATTTTGCACGCGCTTCAACCCGTGCTGCAGGGCCAGAGCCCGCAGCTCCTCCAGCAGCATGTCGCTCGTGCGCGCCTCCTCACCAGTTACGGACTGGCGGTGGACACCCCCTCTGCCGACGGCCTGACTCCGTTGCAGCTCGCCGCCGCGCGCGCGGATCTCATTCACGCCTTTGCGCTGCTTGAGGCCGGCGCAGATGTGAACACGCCGGACCGGCAGGGGCGCACGGTGCTGCACCATGCCCTCGCCCCGCAGATGAGTCCTAATCGGTGGCAGCGCGAACCAGAGACGCGGCGCGACCTCCCCCGCACTCTCGCCCTGCTGCTGGACAACGGCGCGGACCTGCGCCGTGGGGACACAAACGGCGCGACCGCCCTGCACCTTCTGCCGGCGATGGACGACGCCCTGCGCGGGTTGGTCCTGCCCGTGCTCAAAACCAACCGTCACTTCGCCGCCGCCCTCCGGCTCAAGGACAAGTCCGGCCGGACCCCCATCCTGGCGGGCTTCGAGGAACTCCGGGCAAAATCCTTCCCTTCCGTCGCAAAGATGCTGGCCACGCTCCTGGCCAGTGGCGGTGAACTGCCGCCCGTCACCGACCATGGCAGCACCACGGTGCTGCATGAACTGGCCGGCGTGGACACGGTGCGTGACCCCTTCTTCGGCGCGAACCAGCCCGACACGAACGCCACCGCAACCATCGTCAACCTTGCGGCCCAGGCCGTGGCACAGGCGGCTCGCGTGGATGTGCGCAACGTCCAAGGGGAAACACCATTGCATATTGCCACCCGCCACCTGAACACGGCCTTCGCCACCGCGCTGCTGGCCCGGGGTGCCGACCCGAACGCTCAGAACCAGCAAGGCGACACGCCTTTGCATCTGGCCTTGCGGAGCGTCATTGCGACTAGCGTCAACCACCCGGTAATTCCGCTGCTGATCAGCAACCGGTGCGATCTCACCCGGCGCAATGCCGCCGGGGAAACTCCGTTGCGCATGGAAACAACGCGCCGCTTTTATGGCACCGGGCCGCTCTTCCTCCCTCCGGGGGCCACCCAAGGCTTCTTCTTCGCGGCCCGGGACGGCGATCTTCAGAGCCTGGATGCCTATCTGTCCCTGGACCCGGCGCTGGCCACGCTCGTGGACCCGGCCACCCAGGCTTCCGCCCTGCGGGCGGCGGCGCTGGCGGGTCAGCAGGGAATCGCCGCACGCCTGCGCAACGCCGGCGCGACCGATCCCGTGAGTGCGGCGGTGCTCGGCTGGACAAACTCGCTCGCCGTGTTCTTGCATTCCACCCCGCATCTGGGCGAAACCAATTCTGGCTTCGGCATGCCACTGCTGCACCTCGCCGCCAGCCGGGGGCAGGTGGAATCAGTGCGCATCCTCCTGACTGAATCGGTCTCGCCCGGGCTGGAAGATGCCCTGGGTCGCACGGCCCTCTATCATGCCACCACCAACGGCAACGCCAGCGTCATCGCCCTCTTGATCGCGCGCGGAGCCAGGCCGTCGTTGTTCGATGCCATCGCACAGGCGGATCGGCAGCTGTTGGACACCCTGCTCGCCGCCGAACCCGCCTTGGTGAACGCAACCAACCGGATGTTGTTCACCCCTCTGCTCGCCGCCACCGACTTGGGAAACCTGGAAATCGTCCGACGGTTGCTGGCTCATGGAGCCGACCCCAATCGAGGCTATATGGCATCGCCCCGCATTTTCCAGAGCCGGTTCTTCCCGGGCACGGTGGCCCTGCACCTCGCCGCCTGGTCGAACCGTGTGGACCTGGCGGAGGCGCTCGTGGCGGCGAAGGCGAACTTCACCGCCATAAATGAACGGGGTTACTCCACCCTGCATTTCGCCGTCGCACGCGGCCATCGCGAGATGACGGCGTGGCTGCTCGACCGGGGTGCGGACCCGAATGTGCAAACGGTGGTTACCGTCACGAACTCGCCGCGCACCTTTCCGCCCATGAATCCCAACCTGGTGAATCACGGCTGGACCCCGTTGCACTTGGCCGTGCGCTACGGCCATCCCGCGCTCATCGAGCTGCTCGTGGCCAGAGGCGCGAAACTGGAGGCGACCGACTCGCTTGGCCGCACGCCGGCGGATCTGACCCAGCGGCAATTCGAGCTCCCGTGGCCTCCCTCGCCTTACCGGAACCTGGCCCCCGGCACGCCCATCGTGGACCCATCACGCGAACCGGCCCATATGCAGGCCGTGCTGGATATGTTGAAAAAGCTGGGTGCCGTCATGCCGCTCACGCGCGTGACCGCCTCGTTCAACACCAACCCGCAGCGCGCTCCCGTCACACCAGTCGGAACTCCGCCAGCAACCAAGTGAGGCTGGGCCAAGCTTTGCCAGCCCTTTCCATGAACCCTGCCGTCGCTCGCAAGTCGACGTAGCCCCGTTCGCCGACGTGCCCTGTGGAGTGCGGTGACTTGTCACCGCTTTCTGCAGGCGACTCGTCGCCGTCGAAGTCCAGCAGGCACCCAGCAAGCACCTCGTCATCAGCGTGCGAATTCGATGAAGCTCGGACCGCTGGTCGAACCCCGACGGGGACAAGTCCCTGCGGAAAGCGGCGACGAGTCGCCGCACTTCCTAAGCGGCGTTGTGCTTGGCCGCCTACTGATACGCCTCCATCCCCACGCACGAGCACACCAGGTTCCGGTCGCCGAAGACGTTGTCCACGCGGCCGACGGGGGGCCAGAACTTGTAATCCACGAGGCTTTTCACGGGGAAGGCGGCCTGCTCGCGGGTGTAGGGGCGCGACCAGTCGCCGGCGATCTGATCGGCGGTGTGGGGCGCGCCTTTGAGCGGGTTGTTCGCCTTGTCGGCCCTGCCCGTTTCCACGGCGGTCATCTCGGCGTGAATGGCGATCATCGCATCGCAGAAGCGGTCCAGCTCGCACTTGGGCTCGCTCTCGGTCGGCTCGACCATCAGCGTGCCGGCCACGGGCCAGCTCAAGGTCGGTGCATGGAAGCTGAAGTCCATGAGCCGCTTGGCCACGTCCTCAGCCGTCGTGGCCTTGAAGCCGCGCAGGTCCAGGATGCACTCGTGCGCGACGAGGCCGCTGGTTCCTTTGTAGAGCGTGGGGAAGTGCTTCTCCAGACGCTTGCTCACATAGTTCGCCGTGAGGATGGCGTATTTGGTCGCCTCGGTGAGCCCCGCACTGCCCATGCAGGCGATGTAAACCCACGAGATGGGGAGAATGCTCGCGCTGCCCCACGGCGCGGCGCTCACAGGGCCAATGGGGTCTTCGCCGCCGAGGGAGACGACCGGGTGGTCCGGCAGGAAGTCCACGAGATGTTCCGCCACGCCGATGGGCCCCATGCCGGGACCGCCGCCGCCGTGCGGGATGCAGAAGGTCTTGTGCAGGTTCAGGTGGCACACGTCCGCGCCGATGAAGCCGGGCGAAGTGAGGCCGACCTGCGCGTTCATGTTCGCGCCGTCCATATACACCTGCCCGCCCGCGTCGTGGATGATCTGGCAAATCTCGCGGATGGTGCCCTCGAAGACGCCATGCGTGCTCGGATAGGTGACCATGAGGCACGCAAGATTCGCCGCATTGGCCGCGGACTTCGCGCGGAGGTCCGCCACGTCAATGTTCCCCTGCGCATCGCAGGCGACCGCGACCACCTTCATGCCGGCCATCACGGCGCTGGCGGGGTTGGTGCCGTGCGCGCTGTTCGGGATGAGGCAGATGTCGCGGTGCCCTTGGCCATGGCTGGCGAGATACTTGGCGATGACCAGCAGGCCCGCGTATTCGCCCTGCGAACCGGAGTTCGGCTGGAGGGAGATGGCCGCGAAGCCGGTGATCTCCGAGAGCCATTGCTCCAACTGCTTGAACAGCTCCTGATAGCCCAGCGTTTGCTTGAGCGGCGCGAAGGGATGAATCCGCCCGAACTCCGGCCACGTGACCGGGAACATCTCGCTCGTGGCGTTGAGCTTCATCGTGCACGAGCCAAGCGGGATCATCGACTGGCACAGCGAGAGGTCGCGGGACTCGAGCTTGCGCAGGTAGCGCAGCATCTCGGTCTCGGAGTGGTGCTGGTTGAAGACCGACGCGGTAAGAAACTTCGAGGTCCGCGCGTGTGCCCCGTAGTCGCAGGCTTCAGCCTGCGCGTAACATTCCTCCAGCTTGAACGGCAGATCGAAGCCCGCGTTGAAGACGCGGACCAGCAGTTCCACATCGGCCAGGTCCGTCGTTTCATCGAGCGCCACCCCGAGCGTGGTCTTGTCGATCACCCGGAAGTTCACGCCGTGCTTCTCCGCGACCGTGACGATCTCCTTGCTGGTGTAGCCCTTGAGGCGGATGGCCAGCGTGTCGAAATAGGATGCGGTCACCACCGTGTGCCCGAGCTTCGTCACCCCAGCCGCGAGCACCTGCGTGTGCCGGTGCACCCGCTGGGCGATGGCCTGCAAACCGGCCGGTCCGTGATACACCGCATACATCGCGGAGATGTTCGCCAGCAGCGCTTGCGCGGTGCAGATGTTCGACGTGGCCTTCTCCCGACGGATGTGCTGCTCGCGCGTGCCGAGCGAGAGGCGCAGGCCGGCTTTGCCGCGTGAGTCCTTCGAGACGCCGACGAGCCGGCCGGGCATGTTCCGCTTGAAGGCGTCGCGTGTGGCGAAGAACGCCGCGTGCGGTCCGCCGTAGCCCAGCGGCACGCCGAAGCGCTGCGCACTGCCCACGCATACGTCCGCACCGAATTCGCCCGGTGCCCGCACCACGGTGAGGGCCAGCAGGTCCGCCGCGACCACCACGAGCGCCCCGGTCGCATGGGCCTTGGCCGTGAAGCCGCTGTAATCCAGCACCGCGCCGGTGGTGGTCGGGTATTGCACGAGCGCGCCGAAGACCGTGGCGTCGAAGGCGAAAGTCTCGTGATTGCCCACGATCACCTGCAGCTTCAGCGCCTCCGCGCGGGTCTGCACCAGGGCGATGGTCTGCGGATGGCAGGCCTCGGAGACGAAGAACTTGCTGCGGTTGTCCCCGGGCGGCATCGCACGGTGGCAGAGAGTCATGGCCTCGGCGGTGGCGGTGCTCTCGTCGAGCATCGAGGCGTTGGCGATGTCCAGACCGGTCAGGTCGCAGATCATCGTCTGGAAGTTCAGGAGCGATTCAAGGCGGCCCTGCGAAATCTCGGCCTGATAGGGCGTGTATTGGGTATACCAGCCCGGGTTTTCGAGGATGTTACGCTGGATGACCGGCGGCGTGATGCAGTCGTGGTAGCCCATGCCAAGGTAGCTCTTGAACACCTGGTTCTTGCCCGCGATGCCCTTGAGCCTGCGCAGGGCATCGAATTCCGAGAGCGCGGCGGGGACGGCGAGCGGGGCGGCGAGCCGGATGTCGGCGGGCACCAGCGCATCAATCATCGCGTCGAGCGACTCGTAGCCGAGCGTTTTGAGCATCTCGGCGGCCTCCTCCGGCTGGGGGCCGATGTGGCGGCGGACAAAGGTGTCAGGATGGGCAAAGGCGGCGTGAGAGGCGGTCATCGAGTCAGTGTCAATCGGTTGCGAACGGTTTCCGTGCGAAGCACCCGGCGAAGGTAGGAACGAGCGGGGGCAATGCAAGTTTGATTTAGTGGCAAAACTTCATGCCATCGTCGTCTCCGCCCCGGCAGCCAAGCTGAGCGCCAGCACACTGCCGAGTGCCGTCAAGTTTAGTGCATCATTCGGTTGAGTTTCTGTCTGGCAGCGCTAAACTGTCCGGTAGCACCAGTAACCATGCAGACATCGCCGCGTCATTGTGAATTCGCGCGTGGCCCAAAAGGCTTTACGCTCATCGAACTGCTCGTCGTCATCGCCATCATCGCGATTCTCGCGGGCATGCTGCTCCCGGCCTTGTCGAAGGCGAAGGCGAAAGCACACCAGACCAAGTGCCTCAACAACATGAAGCAGATCGCGCTAGCCTACACTTTGTATGCCAGCACCTACGATGACAAAAGCCCGATCGGTAACGATGGGCTGATTGATTTTGCCACGATCAGTGGGGCCAACTCGGAGAATTTCCTGAACTCGTTGCAGCCCTTCCTCTCAACCAACTCGCCCACCTTCACCTGCTCGGCGGCCCGACCGAATCCGACCAGCCCCCCCGGCACGCCGACTGTCCAAGGTCAGCCCAATCCTACAAACAGCACCAGTTATCTGGGCAACGCAGCCGTGATGAGCATTCCCAATGGAGCACCCGTTCGTGTCGCTCAGGTTCCGATTCCCTCCAACTTGATTTTCCTCCAGGAGCTTTACGAGAGCCGAAACACCGCGTTTCTACGCCCGCGCCTCGTCAGCGCGGCCGCCGGCACCTACCAATGGTGGCACTTCACCATGGCGACCCCCAACACACTGAACCTCCTGGAGAATTACACGGTGATTCACCAAATCGGCGGGATGCTTCCGTTCCTGGACGGCCATGCCGAATTCCGCAAAGCGGCGGCACTGCGCAGCGGGGATTTCGGGTTCATCCCGGCAACCGACGACTGGACAGTTCCCTTCGGCAACAGCTATACGCGCTCTTTTTAGTTTCATGAAGCAAGTCATCCCTGTTGCTTTGGTTCTGGCCTCGATGTTGATCTCCGCTTGCCGGAAGAAGCCTGTCGCCCCGGCTTCGGGCCCAACGGCTCCCGAACAGTCTGCGGCCCAAACGCCAGTTCCTGACCGTCCCGCCCCAAGTGCGGCGAAAGTCTCCGCGCAACCGCCACCGGCGGGGGCTCCAGGCGTGGAGCGCATCGTAGATCGCATCCCAACGGCTCCGCCGAACTCCTCCAAGACCAATCCCGTTGATCGAACACTGACTGAGGCATTGCAGCGCTACAACGAAGCCAACGGTAAAATGCCAATGGACTTCAGCATCCTCGTGACCGCCAAATACCTCAAAGCGTTGCCCATTCCCCCGCCGGGTAAGTTTTTCGCACTGGACCGCCCGCACATGCAGGTTGTGTTGTTAAGCGAGTAGCCAACAACAGTTTTGAGTTCTTGGGATGACCCAGAGTATAACCCTTCCGTTGTGAATCGCTACATTGCTTGTCTATCGCTGCTTTGTCTCACGCTCCGCGCCTCCGCCGCCACCGTCCTCATTGAGGCCGAGTCGTTCCAAAACCCCGGCGGCTGGGTGCTGGACACCCAGTTCATCGAGAGCATGGGCTCGCCCTACCTCATGGCGCACGGCCTCGGCACTCCCGTCGCGGATGCGACCACCACCGTGAAACTCCCGCAGGCCGGTGCCTGGCGCGTATGGGTCCGCACCATGGACTGGGTCGCCCGCTGGAAGGCCTCCGGCGCACCGGGCAAATTCCAGGTGCTGGTGGATGGCACCGCGCTCAAAGAAACCTTCGGCACGCAGGGCGCGGACTGGGGCTGGCAGGACGGCGGCACGGTGAACCTCGCCAAACCCGAGGCCGCCCTCGCGCTCCACGACCTCACCGGTTTCAACGGCCGTTGCGACGCCATCATCCTCACCACTGATCCCGTCTTCCGCCCCGCGAACGACTCCGCGCCCTTCGCCCCGTGGCGCATGGAACTTGCCGGTCTGCCGGCGAAGCCCGAGGAAGCCGGTCAGTTTGACCTCGTCGTGGTTGGCGGCGGCTACGGCGGCATGGGTGCGGCCCTCAGCGCCGCCCGCATGGGCTGCAAGGTCGCGCTGATCCAGAACCGCCCCGTGCTCGGGGGCAACGGCAGCTCGGAGATCCGCGTCTGGGCCATGGGCGGCATCCGTCGCGGCCTCTATCCGATGCTCGGCGAGATCGTCGAGGAGTTCATGGACCGCGCAAAGTCCTCGCCTGGCACCTTTGAGGAATTTGGCGATGCGAAGAAGGAAGCCCTTGTCCGCGCAGAGCCGAAGATCTCCCTCTTCCTCAACCACCACGCCTTCCGCGTCGAGGTGGACGGCAGCCGCCTCAAGGCCGTCATTGCCTTCGACACGCGCACCGGCCACATCCGTCGCTTCGCCGGCACGCTCTTCGTGGACAGCACCGGCCACGCGGGCATCGGCGCGCTTGCGGGCGCGGACCACACAACGAAGGACGACGGTCACCTCGGCATGAGCAACATGTGGCGCTGGAAAGACGCGGACCAGCCGACACCGTTCCCCAACACCCCATGGGCGCTCGACCTGGTAATGGACGATTTCCCTTACCCTCGCCGCGGCCATGCCGAGTGGTTCTGGGAGAGCGGCTTCAACAAGCACCCCATCCTCGAACTCGAATCCACCCGCGACTGGAACTTCCGCGCCATCTTCGGCGCGTTCAACGCGATGAAGAACAAGGACGGCAAGGCCGAGCACGCGAAGGCGAAGCTCGAATGGGTCGCCTACGTCGGCGGCACGCGCGAGAGCCGCCAGTTGCTCGGCGATGTGATCCTCACCCGCGAGGACATCACCACCAAGAAGGTCTTTACCGACGGCACCGTGCCCACGACCTGGGACATTGACCTCCACTACCCGAAGGAACAATACGCCAAGAAGTTCCCCGATGACCCGTTCATTTCCAAGGCCGTCTTCGGCCAGGGCGTGGACCGCCAGCACGGCTACCCCGTGCCCTACCGCTGCTTCTACTCGCGCAACATCGAGAACCTCTTCATGGCCGGTCGCAACGTCAGTGTCACCCACGAAGCCCTCGGCACCGTGCGCGTGATGAAGACCGGCGGCATGATCGGCGAGGTCGTCGGCAAGGCGGCGAGCCTCTGCATCAAGCACAGCACCACCCCGCGCTCGATCTACCATTCCTACTTTGAGGAGTTGCAGACCTTGATGAAGCTCCCCGGCGCCGCGCGCCGCGACAACGTGAATGACACGCCCAAGCTGCCCGCCGATTACAAGCCGCTGCCCACGCAGGCCGTCGCCCCTGAGGCGGCGGGCGAGCCGGGCATCGACATCAAGAAACTCCCCGGCCTCGTGCTCGATGACGCGCAGGCCAAGCTCACCGGCAAATGGACCGCTGCGAGCAACCCCTCGCTCCAGCCCTACGTCGCCACCGGATACCGCTACCGTGGCGCAAAGGAGGACGGCGCGGCGCGCTACGAGTTCAAGATCGAGCAGGCCGGCGACTACGAAGTCCGCGTCAGCTACAGCCCCCACGAGAACCGCGCCACCAACACGCGCGTGGTCATCGAGAGTGCCGACGGGGTGAAGGAAACCACGATCAACCAGCGCAATAAGCCCCCGCTGCCGCAGAACTTCATCAGCCTTGGGGTGTTCAAATTCGCTCCTGGCAAGCCCGCCGTCATCACCCTCGGCGGCAAGCCCGCCGACGGCAATGTGCACGCCGACGCCGTGCAGTTGCTGCCGAAGTAAGGTGGCGGCAGGCATCCTGCCTGCCGTGGAGCCGGGCGTCCCGCCTGGCGGAGAA
>CAZOCL010000055.1:0-24101 GCA_964578245.1 uncultured Klebsiella sp.
CCTCGCGGATCACGAGCCGGAAGGGCAGGTTCGTGTAACCCGCCAGCGGCGAGAGGAACAAGTTGGACTGAAGCTCGAGCGGACCAAGCCGGAACATGACGCAAGCATCACGCGCCGGACAACGAGAGGCAAGTTGGCAAAGCTCCAATCTCCAAATCCCAAGCTCCAAAGAAGCTCCCAGCCTCAAGCTTCAAACGACCGCCGATGCCATCGGCTTGGAGTTTGGCCATTGGAATTTCTTTGGAATTTGGGATTTGGATTTTGGAGCTTCTCATCCATACCACCTCCGCAGCTCCTCCAATGGCACGCCCCGGTAATACCCGAACGTCACCCGCCACATCAGCGCGTAGGTGCGCAGCACGCCGAGCTTTCGGAACTTGCGCGCGGACGTGATGACCGTCGCGTCCGCCAGTGCCAGGCGTCCCAACGGACGCAGCCGTCGGCACAGCTCAAACTCCTCCATCAGCGGCACGTCCGGCACGCCGCCGATCTGCTCCAGCGTCTCGCGTCGGAGGAAGATGCCCTGGTCCGCCATCACCCGCCGCGCGACGAACAGCCGCCACCAGCACTTGAAGCGCGAGCCCCGCACGAGCCAGTTCGGCGGGTCGCGGAAGACCTTGTAGCAGGCTCCAGCCACCACGCCCGGCTGCGTCAGGCAGGCTAGTATCGCTGCGCCTGCGTGCGGGGGAACCCAGGTGTCTGCGTGCAGAAAGAAGATGACTTCGCCGGTCGCGCGTTCAGCACCCGCGCGCAACTGACGTCCGCGACCTAGCGCGGAACTGACGGTGATGCAGCCTGCGGCAGCAGCGTGCCGCAGCGTCTCATCCGTGCTGCCGCCGTCGGCGATGATGATCTCGCGCACCTCGGGAACGTGTTTGAGGCGACGCAAAGTCTCGGGCAGTTCCGCCGCTTCGTTGAGCGTGGGAATCACGACCGAGATGCGTGCGCCGCTGAGAGACACGGGCGGAATGTAGGGCAGCCCGTGTGGGAGTGAAGCCGGGAGATGATCGCAGTTCGGCTGGGACGGGTGCATGGGGCCGCCCTCGCCCATCGGAGCCGGCGAGGACGCCGGCGATACGGCCCGCGGGACGCGGGCGCTACGTAGCGCCGGCCTCCGGCCGGCCGTGCCGCAAGCGTCCTCGCTTGCCCGGCTACTTGCGCCTGCCACCGAGCTGGCGCAGGGACTCCCCAAGCTGATGCAGCTTCACCCACGCGCTGCTGCCGTCCACTTGCACGGGTGTCTCGGCATCCACACGGCCATCGGTGATCCAGCGCAACAGGACGCTCGCGGGCACCGGACCGTAGTGCTTCCCGTCACCACCGATGATGCGGTAGTGGCGCGCAAGGTCCACGAGCCGCTTGAGATTTGGAATGGCATCGGCCGGCACTGGCGGGGGCTTCGCCGCCGCCTGGATCTGTTTGAGCTTCTCGTCCGCGGCCTTGGCGAGACTTGCGAAATCGGCTTCTACCCGCGCAACTACTTCGCCGATCTTCAGGTCCGAAGACTTCATCTCACCGAGCGGCAGCCCAGCGTCCGAGGGCGACGATGCAGTCCGGGCTGGTGTGGCCACAGGAATCGCCTCGGCGGACTTCGCAGGGACCGGGCTGGCGGTCGAAGACGCGGCTTCCAACACCTGGTAGCCGTTGACGAGCAGTTCGAGCCGGCCCGTCGCGATGTCGATCAACGCGCCATGCACCGGCACGCGTGGACCGATCAGCACGCTGGCGCGGACGTGCTCAACGGCCTTGAGCACGTTTTGACGCTCGCTGGCGAAAAGGCCGAAGTATTCCTGCAGGTTCTCCGGCATCCGGGCGCGCTCGACGCCCAGCGCGGCGAACTTGCCGAGCAGTTCCAAGGTGCTGGTCTTCCGCACGAGGCAGTCGGTGTGGCCCAGGATGAGGATCTCTTTGCCGCCCTTCACCGCGCAGGCCAGCGCCACCGAACGCATGGTGCTGCTCATCGGACCGGTGATGATGTTGCCCGCGTTGCGCAGCCAGATGAAGTGCGACTCCGGCACGCCGAGCGCCTCGGGCACGAGCGGATTGAGCCGCGCGTCAATGCACGTCAGCGCCACCAGCGGCAGTCCCTCGGCGAGTTGCTCCGGCGCGAGTGAGACCTTGGTGCCGGGGGCAAAGCGCCGGTTGGCATCAAGTATGGCATCGAGAAGTCGCATGGCGGTGAGTGTCCACGCGAAGTGAACCGCAGGGGGCTGAGGGCTTCAACTGGAATCCGAACGGGGAAAGTGGGATGGGCGAATCCCCGCCGTGGACCATTAAACGCGCCCGCCATCACCGCCGCATCTCCCCCGTCGGCTCCAGCTTCGCGATGGCGGCCATGAGCTGGTCGGCGATCTCCTGGTAGATCTCCTTCAAGCGCGGCTTCGTGCAGGACTTCGCCTCCTCGCGCAGCGCCTTGAAATCCATCGGCTCGCCATACTTCACCATCACGCGGTGCGGGCGGGGCAGCTTTTGATGCCGGTTCCAGGCTTCGTAGGTGCCGAAGACCCGCACCGGCACCACGGGCGCCTCGGACTTCACCACCGTCAGGCCGATGCCGCTGCGGGCGGGCAGCAACTGGCCGTCCGAAGTGCGCGTGCCTTCAGGAAAGAGGATGATCGCCCCACCATTCAGCAGCCGGTCAAGGATCGCACGCAGGCCGGCCGCCCCTGCCCCGTCCCGATCCACCGGCACCACGTTGAGCTGGCGCAGATACCAGCCGAAGCCGGGGAAGCGGAACAACGACTCGCGTGCGAGATAGTTGATGGGCCGGTGCAGGCCGCTGCCGATGAGCGGCGGGTCGAGGTAGCTGGCGTGGTTTGCCGCGAAGATGACTGGACCCGTGAGCGGAACGTGCCGGGAGTCGTAAACCCGCCAGCGATGGTAGAGCGTGAACCAGGCGCGCGAGCCGAGCCAGGTGAGGCGATAGACGAGCTTCACCGGGCGGGGCGGGATGGGAGTGATGGAGTATTGGAGTGTTGGGGAGCAATACTCCAACACTCCAACACTCCAACACTCCGTTGGTTCGCCCTCATCACGCCACGGGCTTGAGCGGCTTGAGCCCGTTGGCCTTCCGCCGCACGTTGATTTCTTCGAGCATGAGATCGCAGGTCTCCTGCACCACCTGATGGGAATTGTCGATCACCAGCGCGCCGAGCGAGGGCATGAGCGGCGAGTGCGCGCGGGAGCTGTCGCGCTTGTCGCGCGCGTGGACGTCCTCTTGCACGCCGTCCCGTTCGCGGCGGCCCTTGCGCACCTCGGGGCTGGCATCGAGGAAGAACTTGTAGTCGGTCTCTGGAAAGACATTTGAGCCGATGTCACGGCCCTCCATCACGAGACTGCCGAACTGAAGGCACTCGCGTTGCTTGGCCTTCATCCAGTCGCGGACGACACGGATCTGCGCGACATGCGCGACGGCGGCGCTGGCCTCCGACGTGCGAATCTCCTTCTCTGGATAGTAGCCGTCCACCAGCAGGCGGACGTGGGCATCGGCCACGACGAGCTGGGTCTTCCACTTGCGGCAGAGCGCGGCGACCTTCTTGTCGTCGTTCACGTCCACCTTCATGCGCAGGCAATGCCAGGCGAGCGTGCGATACATGGCCCCGGTGTCCACGGTCAGGCAGCCCAGCATCTGGGCCAGGCGGCGGGAGGTGACGCCCTTGCCGCTGGCGCTCGGGCCGTCGATGGCGATGACGAAGTTGGATTTAGTTTCAGGCGCGTGTCCCATTTTCAGGACCGGAGTGTGGGTGAACCGATTTGCGAATTCAACTCTGTCCATCAACCGGTGGAAATACCCGGGTTTGGAGTCCCGCCTTCAGGCGGCGAGGCGTGCGGAGGTCCAAGACGCTACGCGCCAAGCGCCCGGAACCAAGCCCCGTTCCGCCGGCTGAAGCCGGGACTCCAAACCCGCTCGTCTCCCGCGTTGACTTTGCACGTCGCCAGCAAACACTGGCGCCATCGCCGAATGAAGACCTCCGTTAGCACCGGCTCAGTCCTGTTCCTCGCCTTCGTGCTGCTGGCGGCCTGCAACGCGCCCCGGTCCACCACGCCGCCTGCTCTCCCCAGCGTCGGCGTCGCGCGGGTGGACATCACGCCGGACTACCCAACCCGGCTGACCGGATTTGCCGTGCGCAAGACCGAGTTCGAAGGCGTCGCCCAGCACATCCACGCGAAGGCGCTGGCCATCGGCACGGATGCGGAAGGCCCCGCCGTGCTGATCACCGTGGACAACCTCGGCGTCTCTGATGCCATCCGCACGGAACTGCTCCGCCGCCTCAAGGACACGCACCTTTCCCACGACCGCCTCGCCATTTGCTCTTCACACACCCACTCCGCGCCGATGATCTCGGGCGTCGCGCCGAACATCTTCATGGCGGACCTTCCGCCCGACCAGCAGGCGCGCGTGGAGCGTTACACGCGCGAGCTGACGCTCAAGCTGGAGCAGGTCATCCGCGCCGCGCTGGCCGACCGGCGGCCCAGCCGTCTCGAGTGGACGCAGGGAAAGACCGGCTTCGCGATGAACCGCCGGAACAAACCCGTCGCACCCGTGGACCACGACCTGCCGGTGCTGCGCATCGTCTCGCCGCAAGGCTTCGTGCGCGCGGTCTTCGTCAGCTACGCGTGTCATTGCGTGACCCTCGGGCTGAACACCGTGCACGGGGACTGGGCTGGTTCCGCGCAGCTAGCCATCGAGGCTGACCATCCCGGAGCAATCGGCATGGTCGCCATCGGCTGCGGCGCGGACCAAAACCCGAACAAACGCGGGACACCTGACCTCGCCGACGCCCACGGACGCCAGATCGCCGACGAAGTGAAACGGCTCTTCGCCGGCCCGTGGAGGGAGTTGTCCACGCCAATGATCGCACGCACGAAGCGCATCGAACTCGACTACGACAAACTGCCCACGCACGCCGAGTGGACCGCGCTCACGACGAACAAGGCGCAGCAGATCTCCTATCATGCAAAGAAGAACCTCGCGCGGCTCGACCGTGGCGAGGCTCTGCCCACGAAACTGCCCTATCTCATCCAGACCTGGCACTTTGGGACGAATCTCGCGCTCGTCTTCCTGCCCGGGGAAGTCGTGGTGGACTATGGCCTGCGCCTGAAGCGTGAATTCGACGGCACGCGGCTGTGGGTTCACGGCTACGCGAACGACGACCCGTGCTACATCCCGAGCGAACGCATTTTGCAGGAAGGCGGCTACGAAGGCGGCGGCGCGATGGTTTACTATGACCGCCCGACGAAGTTTGCTCCCGGTCTGGAGCACAAGATCATCAGCACGGTCCACGAGCTGCTGCCGAAGGGCTTCGTTTCCTCCACCCAAACCGCAGCTACGGACACCGCATCCGGTGCCGGCGGCTTGCAGCCGCCTGCGGTAGTGGGGCAGGCTTCCAGCCTGCCCTCGGGGCCTCCAGCCTCAGAACCCAAACACCGGGGGCAAGATGCCCCCCAGGCAGGCTGGAAGCCTGCCCCACTATCCCCCGCCGACTCCCTCGCCGCCATCCGCACCAAGCCCGGCCTGACGGTCGAACTCGTCGCTGCCGAGCCGCTCGTGACCAGCCCGGTGGCGATTGACTTCGGCCCCGATGGCAAGCTCTGGGTCGTGGAGATGGCCGACTACCCGATGGGGCTCGACGGCAACTGGAAGCCTGGGGGCCGGGTGAAAATCCTCACCCGCTCACGGCCCGACGGTCCGTTTGACCGCGCCACGCTCTTCCTCGACGGCCTGCCGTTCCCCACGGGCGTGATGGCCTGGCGCAAAGGCGCGCTCATCTGCGCCGCGCCGGACATCCTCTATGCCGAGGACACCGATGGCGACGGCAAGGCCGATGTGGTCCGAAAGCTCTACACCGGCTTCGAGACCAACAACTACCAGGCCCGCGTGAACAGCCTCTCGCTCGGACTCGACAACTGGATTCACGGAGCCAACGGACTGCTGGGCGGGGATATCCGGCAAGTTGGAGTGATGGAGCGATGGAGTAATGGAGTGTTGAACTCCCCTTCCACCACTCCACCACTCCAGCACTCCAATACTCCGCCTGCCACACTTCTCAATATCCGCGGCCGCGACTTCCGCTTCCGCCCGGACACCGGCGAGTTCGAGGCCACCTCGGGACTCACACAGCAGGGCCGGGCGCGCGATGATTTCGGCAACTGGTTTGGCTGCCACAACAGCCAGTTCGCCTTCCACTATCCCCTGCCCGACCGTTATCTCGCGCGCAATCCCCATGTGCCCTCACCCCCGCCCAGCGTGAGCCTTGCCAACAGTCCCGGCCTCGCGCGGCTCTACCCGATCAGCACCCCGCTGGAACGATTCAACAGCCCGCAATCGCTCAACCACGTCACCTCCGGCTGCGGCCTCGGCGTGTATCGTGACACGCTGCTGGGGGCCGGCTTCAGCCAGAACCTCTTCATCTGCGAGCCGGTGCATAACATGGTCCGGCGCCTCGTGCTCACGCCTGAGGGCGTCACGTTCACCGCCGCCAAGCCGGCGGACGAGGCCGCCTCCGAATTCCTCGCCAGCACCGACAACTGGTTCCGCCCGGTGCAGGCGCTCACTGGCCCTGATGGCGCGCTGTGGGTAGTGGACATGTATCGCTTCGTCATCGAGCACCCGCGCTGGATTCCGCCGGACCGGCTGAAGTCCCTCGATGTCCGTGCTGGCTCCGACAAGGGCCGTATCTACCGCGTGTATCCGAAGGACGCGAAGTTGCGGCCCTTCCACGACCTGACCAAGCTGACGACCAAGCAAGTCGTGGCTGAACTTAACACGGAAAATGGCATCGCCCGCGACCTGGCGCATCGGGAACTGCTGCATCGTGGAGACCCGAATGCGGAAGCAGAATTGACACGCCTTTTCCATGCGACACCCATTTCGGCAGTTCGATTGCAGGCATTGGCAGTCTTGAGCGAATGGATGGAGCCGCGCTCAATCGTGATGTCTTTTGGTTTTACCAACGAGCAACGGAGTCCATACCACGGCTTGCCTGCGGAAGAACTGCTGCTGGCTTCGGCCCTGAACGACCGCCATCCATCCGTCCGGCGTTTTGCACTGCGTCTGCTTGAACCTCGACTCAGCAAAGACGAATTCAGTCAGCGCATCTTGTTAAAGCGAGAAGAAGAACGCGACCCCACCGTTCGCTACCAGCTCGCCTTCACTCTTGGCACCTGGAACGACTCGCGCGCGACAGCAGCCCTCGTCCAACTCGCCCGCGACGGCATGGCTGATCCCTACCAGCGCGCCGCCATCCTGAGCGGGGCCGTGGGCCGCACTGCCGAACTGCTCAAGCTCGCCGTCACCACGCCCGCCACCGCGCCGGGCCGCAACGAGTTCCTCGGCCAGCTTATTGCCACCGCCTCCGCGTCCGCGAGCGACACCGAGTTCGCCGCTTTGCTCACGGCCTTGGCCCCGGCGGAAGGCGAGCGCACGCAGCAGTGGCAGTTGCTCGCCATGGCGGCCTTGCAGGACGCCTTTGACGCGCGTGGTCTATCGCTGCGGAAGTTCTCCACGTCACCCAGCGCCGAAGTCCGTGCCGCCACGACGCGCCTGCAACAGCTCTATGCCGATGCCCGCGCCTTTGCCGCCAGCGCGCAGTCCTCCGACGCCACGCGCCGTGCTTCCCTGCCCTTGCTGGGCCGTGGTTTCAACCGCCCCGAGGCGGACGTTTCGGTTGTGGCCGGTCTGCTGGTGCCCCCGGCAAGCACGGCCTTGCAGCAGACGGCCCTCACCACCCTGCGCACGCGCCGCTGGCCGAAGACGGACGAACTCATCCTCGGAGAGTGGAGCGCCCTGCCGGTCGCCGCACGGCCCGCCATTGTGGATACGCTCACCAGCCTGGAGGCCTGGACGCAGTCGCTGCTGAACGCCGTCGAGCGCGGCGTGGTCGGCCTCGCTGAGATCCCGCCGGCCACGCGCAACCGCCTGCGCTGGCATGGCTCCGACGTCACGAAGGCACGGGCCGCGAAGCTCTTCCCGGAACAGACCGCGTCGCGCGCGACCGTGGTCGCGGGCTATTCCAATGTCGCCTCCTTGAAAGGCGACGCGGCCAAGGGACGCGAACTCTTCACCGCCAACTGCGCCGCCTGCCACGCGTATCGCGGCGTGGGCAACGCCCTCGGACCGGACCTCGCGACCTTCCGCACCAAGCCGGTGGGTGATTTTCTGATCGCCATCCTCGACCCCAACGCCGCCATCGAGCCCAGGTTCATCGCCTACAACGTGGACACGAAGGACGACCGCGCCTTGACCGGACTCGTCACCGACGAGACCGCGACCGGCTTCACCCTCGCGCAGGCCAATGGCGTGCAGGACAAGCTGCTGCGCGCGGAGGTGAAGACCTTGCGCCCTTCCCCGCTCAGCCTCATGCCCGAGGGCCTCGAAGCCGCGCTCCCGCCGCAGGCGATGGCGGACTTGCTGGCCTGGCTCCGCGAATAGCTTCGTCGGGTCCGGACTGGCAAAGGAGCTTTTCGATTGCCCGAAGTTCTCCCAGCTACCTATCGTCCGCGCCGAACGATGCTGAATGAAGTCACGTATAAACAACATTGCCCCGAGAACGGATTGCTGGGCTTGCTCGAAAGTCAGGCGCACCTCTCGCCGGAGGCGGTCGCGTTGCTGGGCTGTGACGGAACGGCAGTAACGTTTGAACGACTGCGGCGGCTATCGATTGAAGCGGGGGCGGTCCTCACGGCTTGCGGCCTTGGAACCGGGGATCGCGTCGCCATCGTCCTGCCAGACGCGCGGGACATGGCCGTGGCGTTCCTGGGGGTGGCTGCCCACGCCACCGCGGCACCGTTGAACCCAGCGTTCACCCAGGAGGAGTTCGACTTCTATCTCGGTGATTTGGATGCCCGGGCACTGGTCGTGAAGGCGGGAGAAAGCCCGCTGGCACGGGCGGCCGCAGAATGTCGTGGAGTGCGGGTGCTGGAAATGAATTCCGGGACGACACTTGCGGGCTGGGGGTTCGCATTGACGGGAAGCGACCGGCCAGCGTCCAGCCTGGAGTCCCACCCGCCCGGAGGGGACGATGTCGCGCTCGTGCTGCACACGTCGGGCACGACCTCCAAGCCCAAGCTGGTGCCGCTGACCCACCGGAACCTGCTCAGTTCCGCGCAGCACATCGCGCGGACGCTGGCGCTGACACCGGCGGACCGCTGCTTGAACCTCATGCCGCTGTTTCACATTCACGGGCTCGTGGGCGTGCTGTTGTCCTCGTTGACAGCGGGCGCGACCATGGTCTGTCCGCCACGATTCGAGGCGGCGCAGTTCTTCGGCTGGCTGGGGGAGTTCCGCCCGACTTGGTATTCAGCGGTGCCGACAATGCATGCGGCCATTCTCGGACAGGCGGAAGGGCATGAGGAAGTGATCAACCGCAATCCGTTGCGCTTCATCCGCTCCTCCTCCGCGGCGCTGCCGCCCGCCATGATGCAGGAACTGGAGCGGGTCTTCCACACCCCGGTGATCGAGGCCTATGGCATGACGGAAGCCGCGCACCAGATGGCCAGCAATCCCCTGCCGCCCGAAGTGCGCAAGCCTGGCTCCGTCGGCCGCGCCGCCGGACCGGAGCTCGCCATCCTCGACGCCGCGAGCTGCGCGTTGGGGCCGGAGCAGACGGGCGAGATTGCCATTCGCGGCCCCAACGTCACACACGGCTACGACCAGAATCCCGCCGCCAACGCCGCCGCGTTCACCAACGGCTGGTTCCGCACGGGCGACGAGGGTCGAGTGGATGCGGAGGGCTACGTGTTTGTCACGGGGCGGCTCAAGGAAATCATCAACCGCGGCGGCGAGAAGATTTCGCCGCGCGAGGTGGACGAGGCGTTGCTGGCACAGCCCGGCGTGGCGCAAGCCGTGGCCTTTGCGCTGCGGCACGCCACCCTCGGGGAGGACCTGGCGGCGGCGGTCGTGGCGAAAGCCGGTGCCACGCTGGATGAATTCGAGCTGCGCGAAGCACTGGCCACGCGGTTTCCGCGTTTCAAAGTGCCGAGCCGGATCGTCCTCGTGCGTGAAATCCCCAAAGGACCAACCGGCAAGGTGCAGCGCATCGGCCTGGCAGACCGCCTTGTCGCGGCACTCGCCATCACCTTTGAGCCACCCCAGGGCGAGGCGGAAGAGCGGATCTCCGCCGTGTTCGCTGAGGTGCTCCGCCTCCCGCAGGTGGGACGGCACGACAATTTCTTCGCGTCCGGTGGGGATTCGATTCGTGCGGTGCAGGTGCTGGTGCGGCTGGAGCCATGGCTGGGCTTTCTCCCGCTGCCCACGACGATCTTCCGCCGGCCAACGCCAGCGTCGCTGGCCCGTGAACTGGCGCGAATGCAAGAGGAGCGGGAACTGGAGTCCCTGGCCGCCGCGCTCCACGGACTTCCGCCGGCGGAGGCAAGCCGGCTGCTGGCCGAGACATGAGCGCGACCCTGCACAAAACCGAGTTGAAGGCGCGGCTGGCCCGGCTCACGCCCGCGCAGCGGGCCGCGCTTGCGGAGAAGCTGGGCCGGGGCGGGCCGCACCTCCGGAGCGGGGTGCTGCCGCTGGTCCCCTGTCCGGCGCGGGCCGTGACCGGGGCTGGACCGCTGGTGATTCCGGCCTCTTCGGCGCAGCGGCGAATGTGGTTCCTGCACAGCTACGCGCCCGACTCGCCAGCCTACAACACGGCCAAGCTCTTCCACCTCCACGGTTCGCTGGACGGCCCGCTCTGGGAACGCGCCCTGCAAGCCCTCACGGACCGGCACGAAACGCTGCGGACGACCTTCGAGTTGCGTGGCGCGGAGGTGATGCAAGTCATCGCACCGGGCCTGGCCTTCCAGCTCGAAACCGCAGACCTGAGCGCCCTGGCCGGGCCGGAGCGGAACGCCCGCCTGGCGGAACTGGCCGAGGCCGGGTCACGCTGCGCGTTCGACCTGCAGCGCGGGCCGGTCTGGCGGGCATGGCTGGTGCGGCTGGCCGCGGAGGAGCACGCGATGATCGTGGTGTTCCATCACATCATCACCGACGGATGGTCGTTGAGCGTGTTTTGTCGTGAACTGGGAAGCCTCTACAGCGCCCTGATCCAGGACACGGCCCCCGGGCTGCCCGCGCTGCCGATCCAGTTCGCGGACTTTGCGCACTGGCAGGAACGGTTTCTCAGCGGCCACGAGCTGGCCCGCCTGACCAGTTACTGGCAGCGCAAGCTGCAGGATGCACCGCCCGCACTGGAGGTGCCCGCCGACCGGCCCCGGCCCGCAGGGGAATCGTTGCGCGGTGCAAACCGCAATTTCACCCTCCCCCGCGCGCTCCGGACCGAACTGGCGGCACTGGCGCAGCGCGAGGAAGTCACCTTGTTCATGGTCCTGCTGGCGGCATTCAAGGTGCTGCTCTTCCGGCATTCCCAGCAGGAGGACGTGACTGTGGGCGTGCCGTTCGGGAATCGGAGCCCGCGCGAGACCGAGGCGCTGATCGGCTGTTTCCTGAACACGCTGCCGCTGCGCACCGGCCTGGCCGGCAACCCCACCTTTGCCGAGCTGCTCCAGCGGGTGAAACAGACTGTGCTGGAGGCGCATGACCACGCGGAACTGCCGTTTGAAAAACTGGTGCAGTTGCTGCCCACCGGCCGTGACCTGAGCCGCTCGCCGTGGTTTCAATACTTCTTCCAGCTCCGCAACGTGCCGCAGGAGCACCTCGTGGCCGGCACGCTACGCGTGGAGTCCTGCGACCTGCCCACCGGCACGGCAAAGTTTACCATCAGCCTGCATGTGGACGAGCAGGCGGGCGAACTGGCGTGCGATTGGGAATACGACGTCGCGCTCTTTGACCCGGAGACGGTGGACCGGATGGCCGCCCGCTGGGAGTCACTCCTGCATGGCATCGTCGACCGGCCCGGCGCACGAATTGCCGAACTGCCGTTGCTGACGGACGGCGAGCGTCGGCAGCTCGTGACATGGAATCAGACCGAGGCGGAGTTCCCGCGCAGCCAGTGCGTTCACCACTGGTTCGCGGAACAGGCCACGCGCACCCCGGACGCGGTGGCCGTTGTCTTTGGTGAACAGCACCTGACCTATCGCGAACTCGCCGCGCGCACAGAGGCGCTCGCGCACTGCCTGCGCCGTCGCGGAGTCACTTCGGGCGTGCCCGTGGGTGTGTGCGTGGACCGCTCCCCCGCGATGGTCGTGGCCTTGCTGGGCGTGCTCCAGGCAGGCGGCGTATATGTGCCGCTGGACCCGCACTATCCCCAGGAACGACTGGCCTTCATCGCGGCGGACAGTGGCGCCCGGCTGGTGCTCACCGAGGCGGAATTGCGCGGACGACTGCCGGAAATGGGACTGGAATTCGTGTTCCTCGATACCTTGCCGCCGCTTGCACCTGAAGGGTCAAGCGCGCTCGGCTGCGTTCCCCCGGACGGGCTGGCCTACATCATTTACACCTCCGGCTCGACGGGCCGGCCCAAGGGCGTCGAGGTCTCCCACCGCTCGCTCACCAACCTGCTGGGCGACATACGCGCCCGCCTAGGACTGACCCCGGCGAACACTTTCCTGGCCGTGGCGAGCAGCGGGTTCGACATCTCCCTGTCCGAGCTGCTGCTGCCGCTCGTGACCGGCGCGCGTGTGGTCATCTGCCCGGAGGCGGCGCGGCATGACGGCGTGGCCTTGCAGGCCGAGCTTCAGCGGCACGGCGTGAACACGCTGCAAGCGACCCCCGCCACCTGGCGGCTGCTGCTTGGATCAAGCTGGCCGGGAGATGCGCGACTCCTGGCGATCTCCACCGGCGAAGCCCTGCCGCAGGACCTGGCGGACGCGTTGCTGCCCAAATGCGGCCAGCTCTGGAATCTCTACGGTCCGACCGAGACGACGGTCTGGTCCTCGGGCACGGAGGTGCGCGCGGGCGAGCCGGTGCATATCGGCCGTCCCTTGGCGAACACGCAGCTCCATATTCTCGACCCGCGCGGCCAGCCCGCGCCCATCGGCGTGCCGGGCGAATTGTTCATCGGCGGGGATGGGCTGGCCCGCGGCTACCGCAACCGGCCGGAGCTGACCGCCGAACGATTCATTCAGTGTCCCGCTGGCCTCGGTAACGGCCGGCTTTACCGCACCGGCGACTCCTGCCGTTGGCGCACGGACGGCCAGGTCGAGTTCCTGGGGCGACTGGACAAGCAGATCAAACTGCGGGGCTACCGGATCGAACCGGGCGAAATCGAGGTGGTGCTGCGCCAGTGCGCCGGGGTGCGCGGGGCGGTGGTGGTGGCGTGGGAAGACCGGCCCGGAGACCTCCAGCTCGCGGCCTACGTCGTGACCGAGCCAGCCGCGCCCAACGAGGCTCGACTCCTGCGTGAGGCGCTGGGCCGGCGGCTGCCGAGCTACATGGTGCCCGCAGCATTCGTCTTTTTGCCGGCCTTGCCGCTCACTCCCAACGGCAAGCTCGATCTGAAAGCGCTGCCCAAGCCGGAAGCGCAACCCGCCGTGACCGGCGATTTGCTGCAGCCGGAGACGCTGCTGGAGCAGCGGCTCGTGCAGTTGTGGGAGCAGTGCCTGGGAATCGGTGCGGTCTCGCCTGAGGATGATTTCTTCGAACTGGGCGGACACTCGTTGCTGGCGGCGCGGTTGATGATGGACATCAGCCAGCTCGCTGGCCAGCCGGTGCCCATTGCCACGCTGTTCCACGCGCCCACCCCGCGCAAGCTGGCCCGAATGCTGGCCGAAGACCGCCAGTTGCCGCCGTGGACCTCGCTGGTGCCGCTGCAACCGTCCGGCGGCCAGCCCCCGATCTTCTTCGTGCATGGTCTGGGCGGCTCGGTAAGCGTGTTCCTGGGGCTGGCACGCCGTCTGCCCCCTGACCAGCCCGCTTACGGCCTCCAAGCCATTGGCCTCGATGGCCGGATGGCCGGGCGCGAGACGATCGAAGCCATGGCCGCGCACTATGTGAAGGAGATGGTCTCCTTCCAGCAGGAAGGCCCATACTACCTGGCTGGCTACTCCGCTGGTGGCCTGATCGCCTACGAGATGGCGCAACAGCTCCAGCGCACGGGCCGGCCGGTGGCCATGCTGGCGTTGCTCGACACCCACCCGCTGCTCTGCCGGATGCCGGGGCACCTCTTCGTGCGGGCCATCACCCACCATCTGGCGGACCGCTGCAGCGGCCACCTGCGGTCCGGCACCTGGCTCGCGACCAGCCGGAGCCTGCTGGAATATCTAACTGGCCGCTGGCGCGGTCACTGGACGACCTGGCGGACGTTGCGGGGCAGCGCAGGTAAGAACTATCTCCGCGGACGCCTGGCCGCATTGAAATACTGGCTGCTCAGCAGCCGGCTGCCTGAACCCCTCGAGGCTGACATTGGCCCCCAAACGGCGGCAACGCCCCAGGTGGAGGACCCGGTCCAACGCGCGTGTGCCAAGTATCGGCTTCGCCACCTCGCTGGTTCAGTGGATTTCTTCGAGAGCGAGGATGCTTCCCGAAGCTGCCTGCCGGTCTGGCGCAGTCTGGCGCGCGGCGGGGTGCAGGCGCATCGGATTCCCGGCAAGCACTCCCAGTTGCTGGAAGCCAGCCATGTGGATGCCCTTGCCCGGACCTTCACGACCGCACTGCGCGCGGCCCAGACACAAGGGAGTCGCAGTTCGTCTGGACCGGCAGGGCTTGATGCGATCGCGCTCGCGAGCCTGGAAGACGCGTAAATCCCGAACTCCGAAACAGAGAGCGCCGGAAGCGCGCCATCAGCCAGCGGAGCGCGGCGTTCACGCCGCAGAAACGTGAGTAGGTCATGGCCGTTGGATCGTTTGCGGCTGCGCTGCCTTTTTTTCCTGCTGGTCTGGCCTTGTGCGTTTGAACGGGGACCTTCTATTTCCTGCTTGGCGGACGGGGCTTCGCAGCCTTCACTCGACAGCATGACTGCGGGCCGCTCCATTGCATCACGGGCCGTGTGTTCCCGCCGGGCCTTCTTCGGCATCGGTGCCATGGCCTGCGCGGCGACGCATGCGGCAGACGCACCCGCTGGCGCGCCCGCGCCACCCAAGCTCGCCCGGCGTCCGCAGCCGCCGTATCGCGTGTGGTTTCAGCCACGCCAGTTCCACCGCGACATGAGCCTCTACGCGCACATGACCGTGGATGGCAGCGGCTGGCTGGACCCGGAGCTGACCGAACTGGCCGGCAAGACGGCGCTGGACTGGGCTTACGGCCTCAACCACCCGGACGCGAAGGGGCCGGAGTATTGGCAACGTGCGTCTTCCAGAGATGGTCGCGCGCACCCGCGCAAGACCACCCCGCCGCGGTTCATCTCCGCCGGGATCGCGCTGGACGAGTGGGTGCCGCCCGCGCAGCCGGACAACGAACGCTGGCTGGCCGAGGGCCTGCGCGCCGGGCGCAAAGAGAACCCCGATGTCTTCATCGCCATCTGGAGCACGGAGCCGACGCCGGCGCTCTTTGAGCTGGGCCGCGATGGCACGGTGGACCTCTTCATCATCGAGGGCTACACGCACAGCGTGAAGGCCGGGCAGAGCACAAGCTGGGAGGGCGCGCTGCGTCGCTGCGACAAGTTCGCGGAGGCGAAGGTGCTGGAGAGGATGATCTTCAGCTTCGGCCACATCACCGCGCAGAAAAGCCATCGCGGTGAGTATCTGAAACAGAAGGCGTTGCGCGAGCAGGCCGAGGAATTGAAGCGCCGCTACCCGGCGATGCCCGGCGTCTCCTTCTTCCAGCCGGACTGTCCCGACACGCCGGAGCAACGTGACCTGATCCGCTACTGCGACCGCCTGAGCGGTGAGCTGTGGCCGGATGGGAAGAAGGAATGATCTTCAACCAGGCGTAGCCGCGAAAGCGTGCAGCGGACACAAAGAGAACCAGTTGGAGAAAGCTGGCCGCCAAACAGTCTTCGTCACCAGACCGCACGCAGGGCGAAGGGAAGATCGCCTTGCCAGTCACTGCTTCGGCTTGTGATAGTCCAGGAAGGCACGGGGCAGTTCGTAGGTCTGGCCCTCTTCCAGCGTGCCAAGGAACTTCCACACCTCCGCGCCGGAGCCCGGATTGCCGATCACGAACTGCTTTCCATCGGTGCCCCGGAAGATGGAGAAGCAAGGCCCCCGTAGTTCCAGCGTCGCCCGGCCGGCGGGCATCGCCTTGACCTCGTCGGCCGTGACGTAAAACTTGCGCTGTTGGTAAGCCAGGAAGGCCGCAGGCAATTCATAGGTCTGCCCCGTCTTCAACGCCGTGCCGACGAAGTGCCAGACCTCCTGCGCACCCCGGTCGCTGCCAAGCGTGATGAGCTTCCCGTCGGCGGTGCGGAGGCGGGCGGTGAAAGTTTCTTTGTGCTCCACCGTGGCCTTCACCGGAGCCATCGCCATGATCTGTGCGGCGGTAATGTAACTGGGGATCGTGGTGGCCTCGGGTTGCTTCGCACCCGCCGGAGGATTGTCGGCGGGCTTCGCGGTTGCGGTCTGCTTCAGATGCTCGAGAAACGCGCCGGGCAGTTCGAAGGTCTGTCCCTGCTTGAGCGTGGCGAGAAAGTTCCACACCTCCTGCGCCGCCCCCGGACTGCCGAGGCAGAATTGCCTCCCATCGGCGGTCTTCAGCAGGGACCAACGCGTCCCGGCGTGCACCACCGTGACGGTGCATGGGGGCATGGCTTTGATCTGTGCGACGGTTTCGTAGTAATTGGGCAAAACCGCCTCACCCGGTATCACCCCCGGCTTCAGGAAGTCATTCACCTTGAACTCATACCCTATCCGGGTCCGCTCACCGTCCTGCACCACGATCGTGAGCGCGCTGGTGGCGAGGTAAACGGGGTCGGCGGAGAACTGGGCGGTGACGGTGTCCCCTGCGGCGCGGGTGGTCTGGAGCATGGCGTCCACCACGCGTTTCCCCGCCACGGTGATCTCCAGCTCCACGCGCATGAAGTTCTTGAGCACGCCTTTGGGCTGAAATTCCAGCTCTACCCGCACGCCGCTTTCTCCATTTGGGTTTGAGCGGATGGTCACGCCCAGTTCCTTCGCCCGTGCTGGGGAGACTTCCATGATTTCCTGCAAGGCGGGGCAGGGGGAGGTGGCCAGAAACAATGCGGCCATGACCGCGAGGCTGGAAAACGCTTTCATGAACTGGTTGGACGGAAGCGGCGCAAAGGTGCTCCGCCGTATTTCCAAAGTGAAACGCGCCCCGAAAACTCCAGGAGAGCCCGCGAAACACGCCAAACATGCGAAAACGAAAGGGCTTGAGAAAAGCACGCGAAGGAAATGGTCCGTAAGCGGGAAGGCCAAACCTTGCCCTGTTTGGCGATGTTTTGCGTCTTTAGCGGGCACTCCCTCAGATTGGACACTCACCAGCCCTTTCCTCTATCCTCCGCGCCTATGCGCATCGTCTCCACTGCCGCCGCCATGCAACGCCTCGCCCTTCGCTCGCGGCGGACGGGCCAACGCATCGGCTTCGTCCCCACGATGGGCTACTTGCACGAAGGCCACCTCAGCCTCGTCCACCGCGCGCGCCGGCTCGTCGGCAAGCAAGGCCTCGTAGTCGCCAGCATCTATGTGAACCCGACGCAGTTCGCGCCGACCGAGGACTTGTCCGCCTACCCGCGCGACCTCGACCGGGACAAGGCGTTGTGCCGCAAGGCCGGCGTGGACGTGCTCTTCCTCCCCTCGGACGCCGAGATGTATCCCGGCCGCGACACCGGCGGCTACAGCACCTACGTCGTCGAGGAACGGCTCTCGCGGGGCATGGAAGGCGGCTCCCGCCCGACGCACTTTCGCGGCGTCACCACCGTCGTGGCCAAGCTCTTCAACCTCGTGCTGCCGGATGTCGCCGTCTTCGGCGCGAAGGACTTGCAGCAGGCCGCCATCCTCCGCCGCATGACGCGCGACCTGAACTTCCCGCTCAAGTTCGTGGTCGCCCCGACGCGCCGCGAAAAGGACGGCCTGGCCATGAGTTCGCGGAACAAATACCTCTCCGCGGAAGAGCGTCCGCAGGCGACGATCCTCTGGCGCGCCCTGAAGCTGGCCAAGGAAATCGTCGCCGCCTCCCGCGCGCCGAACTACGCGGACGTGCTGAAGAAGGAACTCGCCGCGCTCATCGCCACGCAGCCCGCCGCGCGGCTGGACTACGTGGAGTTCTTCGACGGCGAGACGCTGCAGCCCGCCACCGCCGTCACCCGCGGCGCGCACATGGCCCTCGCCGTCTTCATCGGCAAGACGCGCCTCATCGACAACGCGGAACTGCGGTGAATAACTGGCATGGAGTCCCGCCTTTAGTCGGCGGGGCGTCCGACGGTGGGTGGATATCCTGCGCAGCGTCTTGATCCCAGCCGCGATTCGCCAAACCAGTCTCTCCGGCTGGTTTTCTATGTGTCCTCTGCGCCCCTTCGCGGCCAATTCAACTGCCTCTAAAGAGTTTTCGCACACTCCTCCATCATGGCGGCAGCGCACCCACCGCCCGTTCCGCCATCTGCTCAAACGTCCCCTGTGCGCCCGCCGCCTCCACCCGCTGCGCGTTCGGCGATCGCGACCATCGCTCGGCCAGCGACTCCGTCCCGGCAATGTGACAACTCCAGACGCTTTCACCCGTGCGCAAGTCCCAGAGGGTGAAGTCCACAGCAAGGTCCTTGATGTGGATCGTCGTTTCCCGCACCCAGGCAGGATAGCTCCGCACTCTATCCCCGGTCGCCGGATCAATGGCGGGATAAGAACGGCCCACGGGAAAAGCGCTCGTATGCACGAAGGTCTTGCCCTGGGCGTTGACCCACAGCAAGTAGCGCCAGCCGCCCGGAAGCTGGGCGAACACCGGCAAGTCCGATGACCGCAGCTTGTCGTAGTCGCTGAACTGCTTCTGCAACTCCCGATGCCGGGCCGCTCCGAGCGCCTCCCGCACTGCGGGCAACGTCATCACGCGATTGGTCGGGATCGACCCACCCAAAGCCTCCACGAACCGCTCGCTGATGCGATCCGAGAGGACGTATTCGCCGCCGCCGAGCGCCGTGACGCCACCGATGATCAACCCGCCGCTAGCCAAGTCCGCCCGGTGAAAGCCCGGAGCACTACGGGTCGTGACGGAGAAAGAGCGGCATCCGCCGAGCAACGGGGAGAGCAGGAGGAGCAGAAGAAGCTGACCTCGGATTGCCACAATAGTCGGAAGGTGTCTCATAACATTACCAACGACCCAAGTTTAGCGACCAGCCCACGCAACCGGACGCTCCTGGGCCGCGCATGCATGATGTTTTTGAGAAGGTGGGGTTACTTACCATTCGTGGAATGTGGAAACGGTCTGCCAGTCCAGCTTTTGAATCTGCGCGACGACAGCCTCATCAATCGGCAGGGCGAAATGGGTTTGATACCAGACAATCGTGCACTCGGCGCTTCCATCGAGTTCACCCCTTGATTCGAACTGAGAACACCATCGAGACACGCACTGCACGCCCGGAATGCGCGCCGGCTTCCCAAATGGGTATGGACGTGAAAGCGAAATAGGAATTTCCTTAGGCTTAATCAGCTGCGCCGCATCCTTCCAACTTGCTTGGGCGGAACTCAGCGCAGCAGCCATGATAGAAGAATTCATCTGGGCCGTCGGTGCTCCCTCGATTAAACCCTCGTATGTGCGGGATTGGTTCAGGACAGTCATCCAAATGACGGTGCCATCATGGAGCGTGAGTTTATTGGAATCAGTCATGCACGTAGAGAGCGCCTAATCCTTCTGAGAGACCATGTTGCTAGAGCAACAACCCCAAGAAATCGTGCCTCCATTGAGGATGATGGAAATGAGGCGGCGCATACTGCGGGCTAACGACCCAAGTTAAGCAACCACGGCCACGAGGCGCGTCGATTGCAACCGCCACATCCCGCCGCCGTTCGGTATACCGCATGGTCAGCATGGGTCATAGAGTCGCGTCGGGATACTGACATCCACAGCACCATCGGTCGTCTCTGAGTATATCAGCGCGAGCACATCCGCGCTCTTCGGCCCAAAGTGAAACTCTAACTCTCCGTATTTCCAAATTGCTGGAGTCCGATACTTGCGGGTCGTGCCGCCAACAGCATCCGGCTCGCCAAACAATGACCTGATATCCTCGCACAGGCAACCCAATCGGACAGGCGAAATGTCGCCTGTGGCTCGAAAACTCTTCCACCAAGCCTGGAATGCGGCTGAGGCCATAGGCGTTCAGCAAAACTCGGGGGCGCTTTTATCGAGAAACTCGTTAGGTGCCCGGCTTCAACCTGCAGAACTAGCTGCGGCCTCGACGCTTGCTGGCACAGCCCCATCTATTCCCATCGCCTGTCTGCTACTTCGCCATCACCACATCCAGCTCTCGCGGAGCCGCCTCAGGCGCGCCAGCTTCCACACGCACGCCATCCCGCACCCCATTCATCTGCTCCTGTTCCTTACACCAGCCCTTGATCTCCACATCGTTGAAGATCTTGCCCAGCACGCGGCGGAGCAGGCCCTTGAGATTCGGATTCTCCAAGTCGCGGAGGCAGCGGATGGCTTCTTCCTTGTAGGTTTCGAGCAGGGTCTTGGCGCGCAGATCGGCTCCGAGCTGCGTGTAGAGCGCCTCGATGTCCTTCACGCTCGTCCCGGCGGGAAGCTGGCGACGCCACACGCTCGCCAGCAGTTCCTTCTGCGCGTCCTTCGCCTTCTCATGTGCCACGGCGAGCAGCAGGCTCGGACGGAGTCCGGCAATGTCGTTCGTCTCGCCGCTGTCGCCGAGATCACTCAGGTCGTCGCGAATCTGATACGCGATACCCAGCGCCTCGCTGTAAACGTGCAGCACATCCTCAACCTCTTCGTGCTGCTCCACGCCTGCGTAGAGCGCGCCCACGCGCAGCGCGACCTCGAAGGCCGGCGCGGTCTTCTTGCGGAAGATGTCGAGCACCTGATGCTGCGTGAGCGTCTGCGGGTTGCGCGCCCAGCAGAGTTCCGCGCCCTGGCCGCGGCACAGCTCGCGCTGGCCCTCGCTGGCGATGCGCACCATCTCGGCCTTCGCCTCGGGGCTGGCCTTGCACGCGGCAAGCAAGCGGTAGCCCTCACCAATGAGCAGGTCGCCCACGTTCAGCGCCACGGCCGTGCCGTATTCCTCGTGGAGCGTCTTCTCGCCGTAGCGGAGCGCGTCGTTGTCCTCGATGTCGTCATGGATGAGCGACGCCTTGTGAAAGCACTCGACGGCTACGGCCACTTTCTTGAGGTCCTCCGGCAGCGGCTTGCCCGTGTCCCGCCGCAGCGCCTGATACACGGACACGACGAGGAACGGCCGCCAGCGCTTGCCAGCCCGCATGAGCCACTCGCGAGCGATGCGCTCGGTCTCGCCCTCGGCGTTGCCCATGATCGTGTCGAGCGCCACCGGGCTGAACCAGAAATCCACGTCATCCCGCAGCGCCCCGAGATCGAGCCGCCGCGTCTGGTCATCGCTGGTGAGGTGGATGTAGTCCCACACCCAGTCGAGGTCCACGGTGGTATCAATGCAGTCATCCTGCAGCAGCGGGATGGCCACGCCGGGAATCGCCGCCGCTTCCATGTAGGGGAAGGCGCGTTCGAGCACGCTCAGGCAGCTCACGCCGACAATGGCCTCGATCTTGCCCGTCTGGATCAGCGACATGACGATGGCCGAGCCTTCCGCGACGAGGGTCGCATAGCCCAGCGTCTCCGCCTCCGCCTGCAAATCCTGGATCGTGCACAGCCCGCACTGCTTGCACAGCAGGCCGAACTCATCGAAGGGCGCGGGGCACTTGCTCTCCACCCGCAGACACTTGGGCAGCAACAGCAGCCGGCGCTCGAACGGCACGGCGGCGATCTGCTCGCGCCACATCTCGTTGTTGATCAGCACGCCGATGTAGTCCCGGTAGATGGGGTCGCACTTGAGCATCCCGATCACGCGGTCGGCGTGGATCTTCAGCTCGTCCGCCGGCATGGGCGGCACCGGGTTGAACTCGGCCACGTAGTTGCGGATGACGTGGAGGAAGTGATTCCGCTCGATGGGCGTCTGCGGCACGTTTTTCTTCGGCGTGCGGAAACGCTGCTGGACGACGTGCTTGGGCACGACGGCGGACGTGTAACTGCCGGGCGGTTTGAAGGCAATGGGCTGCTGCATGGTCAAGCTGCGGCGTTGGACGTTGTCGCTCGGTCGTTCAGTCAAATTCTCGGCTACGGGGAAACTGTGCGGCCTTCTGGTCCCCCGGTCTAGTCAGGAATTGACCTCGGCATGGCAACGCATGGCGCATGGGCGGGCGGGTCACTTGGCCGGCGTCCTCCATCGCTCCCGGTCCGCCAGGTAGAGCTGATACGGAAACCCTTCGATAAAGGCGTATTTGAGGGGGAACCCCTCGGGAATCTCCCGCTTCACCACCGCGTTCGCGGCAAAATCACCCCACGCCGGGTCATCGCCCTGAAGCAATTCGGAGACGAGCTTTTGATCCAGGGTCAAGCCCGTGAGGTAAAGCGCAGCCACCGGGCGGACCGTGTGCACCTTGGCAAAGCCCTCCCCGACATTGCTCGGCAGCCAGACGCAGTCGCGCTGGCCATACCAGGCCACCGCCCACGGCATGTCGCTCATCATCAGCTCCCGCTCGCCCAGCCAGCCCGCGCGCTCGTGGATGACCTGCGGGTGGTAGGGCGGGTAGGCCAGCGGCAGACGCGGCGTGCCGCCCAGCGCAAACAGGACCGGCGAACACGCCACCAGCAGGAACAGCCCGATGACCGTCCCCCGCGCGCCAAACGGCGGCAGTTCAAGCTGGTCCAGCAGCAGCACGAACAACCCGGTGCCAAAGATGATCACCAGCGGCGCGGCCACCACCAGGAGGTTCTCAGCGTTCACGTCCGGCACGAGCGCGGCCACGTGGGTCTTGGCGACCGACTGGATCACGACCAGCACGCCGAGCGAGCACAGCACAAAGATGCGCAGACGGCCCAGCGCCGGATTGCGGAACGGCACCAGCAGCCCGACCAGGAAAAACGCCGCCACCCAGCTCCCGCCCAGCCGGGGCAGGTCGTTTTGCAGCGTGGACGGCAGGTTCTCACCGAGCTTCGCCCAGTATTCGTCCAGGCCGACCTGCCGCAGGTCTTCGTGCGTGAACTTGTTCTCCGGGTCCAGCAGGCGCTCGACGCGGTCACCGGGGAAGCGGTCGGTGCTTTGGTGCACCGCAAGGCCCGCGACGCCGAAGAGCCGTCCGCTCAGCTCATGGTTCCGCATCAGCCACGGGGCCATCACCGCCGCGAAGCCCAGCAACGCCGCAAAGCCCAGGCTCAGGCTGCGCGGCGCGAAGAAGAAGTTGAAGTAGAGCATCACCGGCAAAATGAGGCACCCCAGCGCATAGCGCGTCAGCCCCAGCAACCCCATCAGCACGCCGGCGAGCAGCGCGGTGAAATAGAGTCGCGCCCCGCCCCAGTCATCCTCGCGCGAGCCGCGTTCCGCCGCCACCAGGAGGTTCGCCACGAGCATCAGCAGCGCGAGCGCGAGCATGGTCGAGAGCCCCGACATGCTGAAGCGCCAGAGGAGGTCCGCCCCCAGCAGGACGCCCGTGGACAGCCAGGCCACGGTGGGATCGAAAAGCCGGCGCGCGAGCCGCCACGCCAGCAGCACGGCCACGAGAAAGAGCGCCTGGTTCACCCCCGCGATGAGCCGCTCCGGCTGCCAGGTGCGGAACTGCTCCTGCGCGGCGAACCGATAATCGAACGGCAGCACCTTCATCGCCCCGGCCAGCAGCACCGGATACGCCGGGGCGTTGGCCAGGTCCGGATGGGCGTTGGTCAACGAGCCCGCCCCCGTCTTCTGACCTACAAAATACAAGCTGGCCGGCCGGATGAACTGGGTGGTGAAGCCCTTCCCTTCCGACACATTGCGCGCCACCTGCGCGGCATCCATCGCGTCCGGGTTCGACAGGTTCCGGTAAGCCCGGAAATCATACGCCACCGCCAGCGCAATGAACGCGACGACCAAGCCCACCCACTTCAAGATGCGGGCGCCCATGCCCTCCTCGAAGGAGTGAATCATTTCTTGCAGCGTGGGCATGGCTAGAAGAGTGACGCTTGGCGCGTGGCGGGTGACCTGGAACTCGTTGGGTTCAGTGGGTGCTGCCGGAAAAGCTGCCACGATTCACCGGCAGACGGCCATACATGAAAAGGCTGAGAACGCGCCAACGGCAGCGGAGTCCAAACGCAAATCCCCTCGCCCCCATCGGGGGAG